>JACQHZ010000476.1 GCA_016198745.1 Verrucomicrobiota bacterium | reverse complement strand
TGGTTCAAAAGTTCCAGGTTCACGGTTCAACGGTTGCCGGTTTTTAGGTTCAGTCCCTTCAACCCTGAACCCCCGCTCCCCGCTTCCGCGAGGACAAGCTTTGCGGGGGCAGGCTCTGAGTAGTAACGCTTTTTCAAGAACTCGCAATTTAGGACCTTCTCCTGGAGATCGTTGACGGTATAGGAATAATGGTTGGCGGCCTCGAAACCGATGCGTGAATCTGTCCGCACCAGATCGTGCAGCGTCCGGGCCAGCGCGATCTCTTCGTCGAGAATTTCGCGGAGGATCCTGCGCGCCGTGGCGGACGAATTACCGCGCTTGCGGACGAACGCGATTTGCAGGTAAGCACTGCGGAAGTGACAGTACGCGGCTCGTGCCACCCGTTCCAGATCAAGAAAGTTGGCGAGTTTGTTTTGGCCAATCAACGTGCTTGCCTTTTCAAGCCTGGCAAACCCCGTGCGCCATCCTTCGCTCAGCTTCCGGAACTGTTCTTCGAACACGGCTTCGGGGTAAAAATCCCGCCAGACTCGGAGGTCATCGTAAGGAAACCCCTGAACCATGGTGGCGGTGAAACCGGTTGGTTTGGCGTGCAGCAGGTTCATTGGGCCGGCATTGTGCGGCGCGCAATAAATCACCGGGCATGAGAATGGAAATTCACGAAAGGCCTCGCTGAAGCAACGCCACGCGGCGCGAATCAGCGGCGCGGCTTTTCGGCCGAATTTCTCCTCGGCCAGTTCCGGCGATGACTTGTCAACCAAGCCAAGGTTACCGTCCGGGTAACCCCCTACCGTCCAACTCAGCATGAGGCCGCTGACGCCGGCTTGGCGCAGATTCTGCAAATGTTCTTCCACGAGGTCAACCACCGGCAGGTAGGGAACGGCGGACAGTTCCCATGAATTGTTCAGTTGCACTTTTGCCACGGCCTTCATCCCCCGGCGCAGAGCGTGTTTCCAGAGGTCAAGCGAACGCTGGCTCGGTCCGACTCTTGAAATGGAATAGTCAACCACGCATGGTTTGCCGCCGCCGTAAGTCTTGAGAGGCAGCCCCCACTCGCTGACGCACATCAGTTCGACGTTTTTCGGCAGCAAATCCACGACCGCCTTTTCCCATTCCGGCGCCCACGCCCAGGTCCATACGATGACGCGCGCGTCCCGCTTGACGCCATGCGCCCCCTCTGCAATGGCGCGGTTGACTTCCGCCACCACCTCCTGCGGCGGACGTTTGGAGCATCGTGGACATTCCTGGCCGCGCCCCTTTGAATAGCAATTAGTTGGGAACTCCGACATGGTGATGGTAAACACCCCGGCCAGTTGCGGCGCCTCGCGGAAAAGCCGCGTCGTTCCTTCGCGCACAAAATCCAAAACCTCCGGGTTGGAGGTGCACAAGCTGATCGCCTGGAACTGTTCGTATCGAATGCCCCCCCATTCCGGGTGTTTCTTGAAAACCGTGGTTGTGAACGGCAACGCACGGGGTTCATTCAAATAAAGGAACAACCCCAGTCCCTTTTTCGCCACGCGCTCCGCAAGACGGCGCAGGTTCCCCAGGCGAATTTCGTGCCCGGCGGAGAGCGCCGGATCGGCATTCCAAGGAACGAGGGTATAAAGCAACGCCGGCAACCAGACGCCGTTGACGCCCATGGCCGCCAGATTCTCCAGCAGACCATCGGGATATGGATCCAACTCGGGATGCAGCAGGCAATCGCCATACGGTGCGGAGTAGGAATAGATGAAGCGCAAATCGAAATCGTTCCGTTTTATTCTTTTGGGAACAGGTCCTCCCGCAGATCGAAATCCATCCAGGAACGCAAAAGACCGTTCCCCAGTTGCTTTGCCTTGCATATTGGGAAAGTGCTTTTCGATCATGGCCTTCAGTTCGGCGGTCTTTTCGGCCTGTTGACGAGTCAGCGGGGCATAGCGGACGGTTGCGACCTTGGGTTTCAACGCGCCCAACTTGATCCAGAGCGCATCCTCTTCCCGCAGGGCAAAGGCCAGGCGTTCCGCGGGCCAGTCCAATAATTCCAAGAGTTGTTCGTACGGCAACAGATGCCAGTTGGCGCGAATCAGCGTGCAGTACCCGCGCTCAAGCCATTTCTTTTCGACAACTGGCGGAACGCGGAGTCCCATGCCGCGGGCCAGCGCAAGAACGTTGGCTGAGTTGGTTCGCAGGACCTTGGCCAATCGCTCCACCGGCGCCAGCTCCCAGTTGCGCCAGATCACCGCCTGCTGGCGGGTGGGAAAATGCGGAAAGTCCAGGGCTTTGGGATTGCTGCCAACCGGTAAATTGCGCCAAGTCATCATTGATCACCTCCACTTCCGTCCGTCATCCCGGATCCACTCGTCCCGTCCGTGCTCGGCAAAACTGTGATAAAACATCCGGCAGGGCAACGCCCAGTCAATCAGCCAACGCGTGTGCTCGATCTTGCTGCGCACCATGGCCTCGGTGAAACCGGCTTCGTTGCTGTAGTCGTAGCCGATCTGGATGTTCCGCGGCAGGTACCGCAAGCCATCCTCCGCGTTGGCCAGTTCCCGCCTGGCGATTGCGCGCATCTCGGTCAATCGCCGCCGTGCGAGCGCCAGGTTGGAGGGTTCCCGAAAATACCGGTCGCGGATGTCCAGAAAACGTACCGTGTGAATCGCCGTCCGAACCATGCAGAGGAGGGCGCGAGCCAGGGCTTGATGCGCGTCGAGTTGGCCGTCGGCAGGCGCGTTCCGGTTTCCCGACGACCTGCCCGCGCCCAAGCAGGCGGGGGATGCGTCTTCAAGCAGCGCGCATCCGCGCGCCCAGGCCCGTTCCGTCTTGATCAGACTCTTCAGGCAGGCATCGCTTCCAAAGGGATGCGTCCAGGCGAGGTCCGTGATGAACATGGGGCGTTGTTTGGTTCCGGGGGAGTCCAGCCAGAAGGAGGGGATCAGTTCGCCCGGCTGGAGCGGATCAAAAATCAAAGGATGGGCAAATCCGATCGAGAATGGTCCGCAGCGAAAACTGGAGGTGAAGGCTGAATAGGGATGATAATCCATGGCCCGGTCAAACCATCGCCAAGCGCTTACGACGCGCGCCGCGTTGCGCTCCCCGAAATCCCGGACCGCCAGCCGGTGGAGCAATTCGACCGTTGGCGGACAGGGTTTCCAACTCATCCAGCCCGCCAGTTCCTCGGAAAGACTGCCGGTGAAACTGCAGAATTGCCAGGCGAACATGGCGCCGGTGGCGCCGCTGTCGAGGAGCCGGGCATATTTCCGCACCCAGCGCGTGTTGGCGGGGATTGAGGGCATGGCATGGATTTCGCGGGGACAACCGCTTTCCACTTTGGCCATGATCTTCAAGCCGTGTCGCGCCGCTGCTTGCGCCTGACGACGGAAGACACGCGACGGTCCCACCAGGGCCAGGCTGTAGTCGGAAGACATGCACCGCAAACCCTCGCGGCGGATGGTTTCACCCGTGTCGAAATTGCCCATGAACGCGCAATCCCGCGAAAGCAGGGAGACATGCTCTACCGCATCGGGCGTTTTCGTCCAAGTGAATGCGCCGTAAGACCATGCCACCACCAGGGCCTTGGGCGCCACCTGCTTCACCGCACGAGCCATGCCATTGACCAGAACCGCTACCGTTTTTTCCGGGTCTTTGCGCCGGCAGCATGGGCAGTCGGTCTGATTCTGCGGTCGCGAAGCGGGCGCGGTATAGCAATGCACCAGGCCTTCGCAGCCCGTGATGAGGAAAATCCCGCCCAAACCGGGCGCGCCGCGGAAAAGACGGGCAGCCTGTTCTGCGTAGAACCGCTGCACCGTTTTCCGTCCAGCGCACAACACGCGCAGGCCGTTGGCGGCGACGATCTCGCTTCCCCGCAATTCCGGGTGTCGTCTGAAAACCGGATGGTTTGCTGCGAGCGGATGGATGTAGAGAGTCAGGAAAACCTCCAGCGCGAATTTGCGCGCGCGCGCCGCCACGTCCCGCAGGATCGCCAGGTTCTTCTCGACCTGCGAATGGTTGAGTTCGGGGAGGATGTCCGACTGATAGAAGAGATGGAACGCCGGATCGATGTGAAACCCCGTGTAACCGGCTCGGGCGATCCGGACCAGGTAGTTCTCGTGATAAGCCGCGGGGTAATCCAGCTCATCGATGTGGCCGCGTTTGAACGCCAGACAGGTCAGGCTGGGTTCGAGGGCCGGCGCAGCGTCGGTTCGCCCCGCCGCAAGGTACGGCGCGCGGTTCAACCGCAGCAACCGCTGCAGGTGGTACAGCCCGCAGGCCGCGCCCCATTCGGAAATACCGCTCAGGTGGATTGCTTCGGCGGAAACCCGCCAGGAACAGCTTCGCCTGGAAACCGGTCCCGCGATCTTCAACGCCGGATCGATGCGCACCGTGATTGGCCGACGTCCTCTCCGGCGGGGCGCGAACTTCACCCCCAATCCTTCGGCCATGAACCGTTCCAGGTCCCGCGCTGCCACCCGCGCCATTTCCGGCATATCGGCGGGAACGTCAAGATACCAGGAACCATTCAGTTGTGCCACGCCGCCCATCGGCCGCAGCGGCGGGCGCGGGATGCGCGGATGTCGGGCGCTGGTGAGGCGACGGTAAATGATGCGGGTTCGTGGATCGCAGGAAGCGGGAAACATGGTGGGGGAATTCATGGTCGCGAAGAGCTATTCCAGCCGGATTTCCGCCAGCCGATCCGTCTCATGCACCGTGCAGTGGGACACCCATGTATCCAGGCCAAAGTCGCCCGGCAAGGCATCCTCTGCCGGCGTCAAAGCCGGAGCGCTCACCCGCACAATGTTCAGGTAGAACTTGCCGCCCGGCGCCACCCCGCCTTTTACGAGATTCTTCAGCGGTATCGCCAGTCGGGTGATCCACTTGTCCGGTGCAGAGGTGTCCGACGCCACCTTGAGGCCATGGTCTGGAAAATCCACGTACATCTGCCAGTTCACCTCGCCGTTCAGTAACGCAACTACTTTCCCGGTCGGCCCGATCATGAACTGCCGATACGGCTGGCTCCGCTGGGCGGCAACGAAGAGTTCCCAATCGTCAAAGCAGGAAACCGCGGGTGAGACCACCAGCTTACTCGTTTCGCACGGGTCGATCAATTCGACGTAAAGATACGCGCTATCGTGTGCCAGCCGACCGGAAAACTTGCGGGCCGCCGGACGAGCCTGGCCTCGATTGTACCATGGTCCCCAGAGCGGCGTGGCCTTGGTCCAGTCCGCCTTCAACGGGTCACCGCCGGCTGCCGCCACCCGCTGCGCCGTCACCGACGGAATCGGAGCGGCCATGCGATCAATGTATTTTTTACGTCCTCCGTCCATATAGTTCCACGTGCCCAACTCGAACAGCGCCACCCGCCGTTTCTCCAGATCCGTCTTCGCCAAATCGTTGGCCTGTTGCATGAGTTTCGCGAATTCGGCCATGCGCGCTTCCGTACCCAGGTATTTCCAGGAAACCTCCGCGTCGACCGGCACATACCGCTTGCCTTCGGGATAGTTGGACGGATCGCAATAGGTACGCTCAATTCCGAGGTAAAGCTTCTTCAAACGCGCGCCGGCCGCGCCATATAGCCGGCCGAAGTACTCATCGAGCAGCACGTCCACGCTCAAAGCCGGATCGTCCATCAATTTGTAGGTGACGTAGGACTCAACCTCCTGACCGTAACCGCAGTGAAGAAAACCGCGATGGCTGTATTTGTGAAAAAGTTTGAACTGCTCTCCGATACTGTGAGCAAAAAAGGCAGGAAAGCCGTGGAACTTGCCGGTATGGGCCTGTTGCACCGGAAGGCCGTAATACAGCCATAGATACAAGGGCCGGCCTGAAGTCCGGGCCTCATCGGCCCAGGCCGCGAGGGCCTTGAGATCGTTCTCGTACTCCCCGCGGGAGGCGGCGGGAAAACGGTTGGATGCGAAACAGAACTGCACCGCCACATTGGGCTCGAGCCGCAGACTCTCCGGCGGACAGGCATGGGTCATGTACGCCAGGGTTACGATCCGCTTGTCCGGGTGGGTCTTCCGCACCCGTTTGGCCACCTCGTTCACGAAGTTGAAAAAGTAGTCGCTGTGCCTGCCCTGGGAATAGAAGCCATTGTCGGCCTGGCCATGGCTACGGTTGAGCAGTTCCCGACACTTCGGACATTTGCAGAACAGGCTGTTGTCCATCGGCTCCACGGCAAAGAAATTCTCGCCCCACATGCGACCGCGGGGCGCGTTGCAGAGCTTCCCAAACTGTTCCGGATAGCCGCCCTTGTCGAAGTAGTCTCGCGCCTCCTGCGCCACCAGTTCGATGAGCGCCTCGCTCGTGTAGCACATCTGTGGCGGCTTCTCTCCGCCTTCGTAACCCTGGGCAAACAACTCCGGACGCTTGCTCACAAAACAGTCTTCGGCGCCGGGGCGCGGCTGCCAATAGAGGTCGTAGTAGTGGTAAAGCGAATGGTTGCATAGGCACTTCTCTCCGCCTTCGCGCATGCGATAACGAAAACGCTGCACGCACGCCCGCTTGGCGACGGCGTATGACTTGCTCTTATGCGCCACGCCATACGCCGCTTCTTCCCATCGCTTGAACCCATCGCTGTCCTGCCGCCACAGGGAGACATTGGCGTCGTAAATACTGGAGTCCCAAGGGATGTGCCGGTATCGGAACGCCGGCGCCCGCCGCACTTCTTTCCCTTTCACCGTCAGCGTTTTCGCGGGCGGAATATCCGTCCCGGTTTCGGTATGATCGAACCATCGGACATGGCAGAACTGCTCCAGGAAATCATACGCCGCGTACATCGTGCCCTGCGCGTCAAAGAAATCCGGCCACGTTCCAAGCGCAGAGGGATCCTCCTCCGCGTTATACTTCACCTGGCCCCGGTCCTCCTTGTCCCGGCCCGCCAGAATAATCGCGTCCGGGAGAAAACGGATCAAGTACTCCTGGGGCTTGAAATCCGCGTTGCGCACGCCCAACGCTCGGGTCAGTTTGCTTTCACCCACCAGCAGCCGCAGCCCTTCGCCGGCGGGTTCCTCATCCGTGGCGATCGCAAAATTCGCGCCGGTGATCCGGTTCAGATGCGCCTGCAGTTCATACGCGGCGAACTGCGCCGAGCGGGTCGGCTTCTCGGCCACCACAATCACGGCGCCGGGCCGGCCGTCCTGCGCGAGAACGTAATTCCGGTCGGCAGCAACAGCAGTGGCGCAAGAGAAAGACGAGGTTAGCATGCTAGCGAACAGGAGTTTGATCGCATTCATTGGCGGTTGGGAGTTTGGCTATTCGTAACGACTCAGCACACCAACATATGAGAAAGCAACCCTCTTGGGGAACGGGAACTGGATTCCCGCTTGCGCGGGAATGACGGATAGACCTGAGCAGTTGCGGTTATTCTTCATTTCCATAAACCTCGATTTCATCGCAGAAAACGTACCAGCCGCGGGCCTGTGCCTGTAGTTGCACGCAACGACCTTCCGCGTTCAGGTTGTCCACCATGAAGCGGTGTTTGACATGTTCTTTCCCGGCGTCGGGCAAAGGCGTCGCGGAGGCGCTTAACGCGACGAGGTCGCCCAGCTTCTCGTATTTCCGCCCGTCCTTGCTCACCGCGACCATGATGCTCTTGGGCCAGAAAACGGCCGAATTTTTCTCGGCGGCCGTGCTGAAAGCCACTCCGCGAATCGGCTGGACGGTTCCCAGGTCAATCGTGATCGTCACCTTGGGTTCCGGTTCGCTTTCAATCACCGGTTTCAGCCGCGGATTGGTTTCGCTGTAAACGGCCTCCAGCTTCTCAAAAAACGTCCGCATTGGTTTCTCGGCGGGGCCATAGAACAAGCGGTAGTATTCCGCCAGCAAAGCATCGACATTCAGGTCCCAGTCATCGAGCAGTTGCAGGGTCGTGTAGAGGCGCAAGTGCTCCATGGCCAGGTTCATGTATCCGTCCACGTTGCAGAGCTGGCCGCCCGTCACGCCCCGCTCCTTCATGACCTGGATATCCGCGGCAATCGCATGCGGCGCGATGGATGGCAGGGCTTCGTACGTCGTGTATTCCGGAAAACAGTAGTAATCCCAGAAGTAAAGCCGGTCGCCGCCGGAAAGTTTGGCGAGCCAGGTGTTCATCAGGTCGCGATCCGTCTTGAACGACCGCGGCTCCCAGTGTTTCCAATGAAACTTGCTCAAGATCACCTTCACGTTGGGCGGAAGGTTCACGTTCCGCGGCGGCTCCACCTGCTGCCAGTACGCGCCGCAGGAAATGTACTTGTCGGGGTGGGTCTTGCGCACCTCGTTGGCCACCGCGGCCACAAAACCCCAGACATACTCGCTGGCATATCCATCGCGGTCCGGGCCGCCAATGTTGTAGTAGGCTTCACTCATCTTCCGTGACGGATCATATCTTGGCCGGCACTTCTCACACTGACACCAAGCGCCGCTGTCCATGGGATAGACCGAAAAGACATCGCCGCAGGCCGCGGCGTTGGGGTCATCCAGCTTTCCATCAAAAAAGTCCCGCGCATCCTGAACCACCTGCTTGAAGACTTCCGGGTTGGACAAACACAACTGATTGTCGGCCTTCGGTTCCGATTTCGCAAACCACTCCGGATGCGTCGCGCCAAACCGCTTGTAATAGCCGTAGAACGAATGGCAACTCAGGAACGGCTCGCCGCCCATTTTCAGCCGGCGCGCCCACCATAACCGCTTCTCCGGTTCCAGCGGCACTGGGTTCGGAATGTCCTTCCAGGCCCAGAGCGTCTTGCGAATGTCGTCCCAACCGTTGGCGACCGCGCGGAATCTCGTGCTGGGCCGGCGGCGAAGGTCAATTGAGCCAAACTCCAGGGTCTGGCGGGACGGCACGACTTCGCCGATGTCGTCCGGCAGGTACCACCGCACGCCGCAATGCTTTTGCAGGAAAGTGTCCACGGCATAAATGGATCCGATGCGCTGAAAGAATTTCTTCGGCAGGCCGCCGGACACGGCGAGTTTTCCCAGTTCCTGATCCGACTCGTCCCGCCCCATGAGAATCAGATTCGGACCGCTGGTGCGAACCATGTATTCCTGGTCGCCGAAATCCGTATTGCGCAAGCCCAGTTCCCGCGTGAACCGGCTCTCGCCCACGAGGACTTTCGGGCCGACGATCTCCTCGTCATCCGTGACGATGGACAGTTCAGCGTTTGTGATTTTCCGGAGGTAGGTCTGCAGTTCCACCGCCGCTTCCCGCGCCGGTTCCACCGCATCGGCGCCAACGACAATCGTCGCGCCGGGCTTGCCTTCCCTGACGAGCGTGATACCGGCTTGGGCAGTGGAAGGAGGCAGGGCGCAGACCAATAGCAGCCAGAGATGAAAGCAGGCCATTCCGAAAAATGGAGAGCGACGCAAGTGGCAGGGAGTAAGGGAGACGGGGTGTAGGGGGTAGGGCATAAGGGAACCGGGACGTTCCGTCGTCGCCCCCGCTGCAGCTTTGGCGACGGCGGAGCGTCGCCCTTTTTCCTGATTCGAGGGTGGATGGTGTAATTCCATTGCGGATTAATGTACTGGAAAAATGGCACACGTGTGCCGTTCTTTTTGGCCTAACCTCTTAGCGGCTCTCATCCATGCGTTCCCGCACTTTGGCACTGGGTTCCAACATCAGGGCCTTGAGCAGGGCTTTCTCGATAAACTCAATCCGTTTCCGGTACATCGAATCCGGCGGCACGACCGCCTTGGCCTCGTCAATCAGTCGCTGGTACTGAGCCAGTTCCTCGGGCGGGCAAAGCACGGTCCACGCGTATTCGTTGGAGAGCCGTTGCTTCTCCTGCCACCCAACGGTGGACTTGGTGGCCCAGAAATGCCCCTTGGTGTAATCGCCATCCGTGAGTTGGACATCATCATTGTCATCCGTGCATAAGGGATAGTTAGCCGGCGGGTCCACGGTGTAGGGTTTATCCAAGGCGATGTTCTTGAGCTTCTTTTTTGCGGGCGGGGTCTGGGCGGAAACCATGACTCCCGCCAGCAGCCCAATGCCGACCAGTCTGCCAAACAGGAAAATCTTGGGGGCTATCGACGATGTCGACCTTGTTCCGGGCGCCTCCGGAAACTGTGTTTTCGAGTTCTTCATGATAAATCCTTCAGAGTGAATGTTGTGTTCTTTCTGTTCGAAAGAAGGGGTTTCCGGAGGTTCCCTTGAAACGGCGCTTTGTTCCTATCAATAATCCCACATAAAACTTATGTTTTGTGCATCCCAGGTGTAAAACGTCCCCGCCGGTATCTGATAAATGCCCACATGCCCATCTACGAAGAGGATGTTATCCGAACCCGAGTGTCTGCCGCCGCCATTATGAGCGGGGGCAAAATACATCCAGCCATCGGGATAACCAGGAATAGAAATATAGTTGGGATTCATCGGGCTGTCCGTAATAAGAACAACCTGGGATGGTCTTCGGATAGAACCTATTTTTCTGTTGTATCCCCAGCTGCCGATGCCAACATCATAACCCCCTAATTGCCAGTTATACATATAACTACAAGCTGCAGGATTATAAGTCGCATTCTTAACATCGCTTGGGCACCAGAAAATCCGGTCTTTTACATAAGGTTGTAGTCTGGTTGCCCACGGATAATGCGTGGTGTATGTTGTGTCTGGAAAGTAGTCCTCATTGTCCTGAATGTACATACCCGCAGCCAAGCCCAGTTGTCTTAAATTGCTGACGCACTTGATTTGCCGGGCTTTTCCACGCGCCGCCTTGAGAGCGGGTGACAAAAGGGCCGCCAGGATCGCAATGATGGCAATGACCACCAGCAGTTCCACGAGGGTGAATGCCGCGGAGGGTTTTCGTCCTGCAGGGGCGCTCAACTGATCGCGACCGGTCTTTGCGTCCCGGCTCGACGGATGACGGCGCCCATAGCGTGCCATCCAGCTGGGAGGTCTAATCTGGGGCGTGACTTGCATGGAATCGGACGGGTGAGTATTGCGACTGCGGCGATCATCTCCTTGGCAGCATTTCTTTCCCGATCTGCAGGAGTTTCTTTCTGGCACTCAACCCGCTGGTGAATCCCATCCGCCGCAGTTTCTTCTCATTGCAGTGGACGTTGTCCCCTTTGACCGCATCCGTGCCAAAGAACCAGAAGCCGTCCACTCCATACTTCACCACGTCCGCCAGATCCCGCCGCCAGTTTTCCTCCAAGGTAATCGCCAAGTCCGGACCACAGGTCATGACGCCCCGCCCCAGATAGTATGTCGCCAGTCCCACCGCCTTGGGCTGCAGCATGCAGAAGTCCACGCAGGCGAGCGGGTTGAGAGTGCGGTCGTATTCGTAGGTGACCGCCGCCCAGCGGGGCAGGGCTTTCTTGAACTCGGCCAGGTTAAGTGCCTGGTGGGAGGATCCCGTTTCATTGCATGTTTCGCAGATCGTCGCCAACTTGCCCCGGTAGCCGGTCGCGCGGATGCCTTTCTCGATCGCTTGGTACGCCACACAGCGCCGCCAGGTGAGAAAATCCCGCCAGGCATGGATCCGGTAGGCCCTGGCGTCCAGCGGCAGCAGTTTGAGCTCCGCGTAGCAAGGACGGCCGTGTTGCTTCGCCCATTCGTTGTAGAGCGGAATTCGGTGCGGCCAATCGAATTCCACGCTCTCCATTTCGACCACGATCCCGTGCGCGTCGCCGGATAACTCGGCAATTTCCTCGAACATGGCCACGATTCTTTCCAGCACACCGGGGTAGTCCGGATCGTAGAAGAAAGAACTGCCCTGCTGGCCAGTGGGCGGAACTATCCCGAACTCCTTCACTTGGTGGTGACTGCAAACCGCCACCAGCCAGACGAGAATCTTCCGCGCTTTGGCCAGTCGCAGCACTTGGTTCAGGATTTGGTTCTTGGAAGCGATGATGGCGCAGGACGGGTCCTGATCGAGCCAGGGCAGGCGGGATTTGTACCCGGTGGCGCAATGCTTGATCACCATGGCCAAGGAGTTCATCCCGCCCTCGGCCATGTCGTCCAGCAGCCGTCCCCAATCCGCCGTCCTGTAAAAGCAAGCCTGCCCGGCGTTAGGACAGGTGTATTCCCAGAAACCGTATTCTTGGAGTTTCATTTTGGTGTTTTTATTTGTCCGGTCCGCTTTTCTCCATTTGTTGTCTGCTCTGATGGCTCTCGATCCTGGCGGCAAACGTTTTCAAATCCGAGACTCCCATCCAGAGCAGATCCAGTTCGCGCACCACCGTTCGGAGCAGCGCGAGGTCCGTCCCCATCGACTCGAAGTACGCCTGGGCGCAGGCGCGCGCAATTTCCTCCGTTTCCTCAGCCGGTAGGGCGGCTAAACGGATATGCCGCAGCACATCCTGCCGGGCGGGCAGGGCGCACCGCGCGACCGCGAACTCCGCCTGGGCGGCTTCGCCCACCAGCGATGCGATCAGATCCAGCGCTTGTTCCGGCGCCCGGCTTCCCTTGAGAATGCCGAGGCCGGTGGCATGAAAGAACGTTGCCTTACGCTTGCCGGCGGGCGACACCACCCGACTGCATCGAAACGCGGCGTTGGGCGTGCACCTTGGATAGTAATTGACGTTCCCCATGCCCAAGACACCACGCTCGAACAATTCCTGCGGTGACACATGCGCTGGAGACGAGCCGAGCGCCGCCTTCCGTCGGTGAATCAATCCCAGAATGAAATCGAGCGCCTCGATCGCGGGGGCCGCCGTCAGGCGACAGCGGCCGGTTTCACGATCAAATAGCGTTCCCCCGTTTTGCACGACAAACGGCGACCAGATGTCCACCGCGTTGCCCAGGTTTGCGCCAAAGCCGCCTGAGGCCCGGGTCAAACCCTCGCAGGTCCGGGCGAAATCCCCCCAGTTCCAGTCATGCGTCGGCGGTTTCAGGCCGGCCTTGACGCATTGCTCCTCGTTGACCTGCCAAAGGGAAGGAGAAAAGAGCAAAGGCAAACCCAACAACTTTCCTTTCCGGCGGAAAGCCTCAGTGGCCACAGGGACAAGGGGTGCCCGTATGGTGGCGGTCCACTCCGGTGCCAGATTCTCCAGCGGTTCCAAGTGATCCCGTACGGCATCAAGCCACAAGGGGGAAATCATCAGCAGGTCGAGGAACGGGCCGAGTTGCCGGCCGCACTTAACCGCGGCGACGTAATCATCAAAACTGTGGCCGAGAGGCACCAGGTTGACCTTGGTGCGTTTCGACCCGAGGACCTTGTCCAAAGCGCGGCAGAATTCGGGGATTACCCGGAAAGTTTCGGAAACTCCGACGTTCAAGGTCTGCGTCCATTGGACCGGGATATTCCCGTTTCGCTTTTTGGTTGCCGCCCGGACATAGGTGCCGCTGCGGGAAAGCTGATAGAGCACCCCCTGCGCCGTCAAAGTGGCCAGGGCCTTTTGGACCGTGCGCGTGTTGACCCCGAGATACCGGCCCATTTTAATAATGCCCGGCAACCTTTCCGTATATCGGCCGGTCCGGATCCCTTTCAGCACATGGCGTTGAACCAGGGACTGCCGAGGACAGAGACGATCATCAGCGGTCCCAGCGGCGCGTCTTTGAACCGTGCAAACGCCTGCGGTCGGTTTGACAATTCGTTGCATGCAATAGAAAATCTATAGCATACTATAATCAAAAAGGGCCGATTGTCAAATCCGAATTAACAAACGCCGAAATGTGGGCGTTTGACAAAATTGTTGATTGATTCCGTGCAACGACTCAGGAGGCATCCCGCACCGGGATGCCTCCTGGGTAGTTACCCCGGTCGAGAACGATAATTTCGTATCCCTGCAACTCCAGCAGTTCAATCTGGCAAATGCCATTTTGGGCGCGGAGAGGGCAGTCCCGTTTGGCCCGAAGCGCGCGCGCCCGGGTGAATCGGCCTTCCCCCCGGATTTGCAGCTTGAGATGGCGTTGGGGATAAACCTTTTCAAAGGGGCGCACCGGGACACCGCTGTAGTTGATCAGGTGCACAATCAACCGCTCTTTTCGCCCGTTTCCGCCTTTCTGCCGTCGCACCACCAACTCGACATTGCCGATTATTCCGGTGAGATTGAACGGCCGGGTCGTGAAATGGTTGACGGCGTTATGAAACAGGCGCCGGTATTCGGGCGGGCTGAAAGACGAGTACATTTCGCCAAACGTGCCGGCGAAGTAGAGGCTCGCGCCTTGTCCGAACCGGTTAAGCACAATCGCCGGTTGGTCCGGCTCCGCCAGTTCCACGTAGCGACCCGGCAAAGGCCTGAGGAAACGGATCATCTCCTGCCCGGCGCGCCCGCCCGGTGTGTCGAGCAGACGGGTGGAACCGTGGAGTCCGTACCAGAGATTCGCGCCGTTGGCGACGGTGCTGGCGATGCAGAGTTTGGTTTCAACCGGGCTGTGGGGCAGCCAGGACCACGGTTTCTGATCCGCCGCCATGAAAATGACGCGCGGTTTGTGGGGCGCGATGGTTTCCATGACCTTGGCTTCGACGCTTGGCCGAAACAAAGGGGCGTTCCGGGGCGGACCATAAAACATGCCCCCCCCTCGGTTCCCACGATATCGTTATAATCCAGCGCATCCGGCAGCCGCAGGTACGAGGCGGTCAGGTGCATGACACCCATGTTCATGTAATGAATCCCGCGCGGCTTGATCCGCTTGAAGCGGCGGTAGGACTCCCGCAGGAAATCGTCGAGACTCCGTCGGCAAAAATCCCGCAAATCCGCATTTTTCCCCCATGCGATGCCCCTCCTCGCGGCGGTAGCGTGCCCGGCAATGCCGGCAATGGCAGCCATCCTGAATAAAAACCGGCCCGTCCAGGAACACCCCATCGATGTCAAAAGGTCTCAAGTCGCGGAGAACCTGGAAGTAATGATCGCGCCAGGGGCTGTTGACGCAACAGGGATGGTAGGTGTCGTAAAACAACGGAAAACCGCCGTCCGCGCCGCGCTGCGCCCAGTCGTCCTTCATGTGCGCCAAGGAGGGGCCGAGGACATGCACATTGAGGTACAGGATGGAATGCAACCCGTTCCGCTTGAGCCGGGCGAGGTATCCCTCAAGGAGCGCCCCATGTTGTTTCAGATCGAATAGCGCCGAATACGAGTCGGCCATCGGATGAAAAACCTGCTCGACATTGAAACCGATCTGCTTCCATCGGTCGGCCACCGCCAGCGTTTGTCCCTCCTCGAAATTGCATTGCAGCGCCGCGATTCGCATCGGCGGTCGTACCAGTTGGAATGCATGCGTTTCATAACTACTTGAGCAGCTACAGTCGATCAACAAAACGGATCCGGCCAAAATATTCAGTTCGGTCAAACCCCCCGGAGGGAATTGGGCTCCAACTGTACAACTCATTTTCCTCAGCGGGCACGTCGCGCAGATTGCGCGCGCGGAAAAAGTTGGCGACGAATTCCATCCCCGCCTTCACCCCCTCCGGCGCGACGGCCATCAGGGGAATCGCCAACTCGGCGGTCCAGCCGTCCGTTCCGATTTTGGTCGCAACCTGCATCGCGCAATTCCAACTCCAATCGACCGGCGGCACGCCGCCCTTGTGATAAGCCACATCGGCGACGGCGCCTTTGGCGTTCACGATGAATTGATCGTAGTTGGCGCGGTCCCCTGAAGGATTGAGGAAGATTTCCACGTCGCTATCCTTCCAAAGGTCCGGTTCGTCGCGATTGCGGCCAGCGATTTTCAGGTTGGCCATCTTGGTTTCTTCACAGTCGAATCCCAGGTAGAGATAGTCCGGTGACCAGAGGGCGCGCGCGGCCGTTTTCACAAGGGGCGCCCCCTTCTTTGCAATGGCGGCCAGATGCATGACGGGCGCGCCTTTCCAAACCTCCTCGTTAAGCGCGCCATCAAGGGTGATGCTCGGTCCGGGCGCCAGGCCGGTGACGTTGTAAAATCACAACTCGGCACCGGACCCGCGGACATGTAAGCGCCGCTGGTCACAGTTCCCGGGATCCGGTTGCTTTGCAGCCGTCTGGCAATGCGGGTGACAAATCCCCATACGATTTCATGCGCTTTGCCTTGGTCGTAAAGCGGTTTGCAGGCGGCGCACTGGCATGGGGCCAGTTCATGATTGTCCTGCGGCATGATATTGAAGAAGCCGGGCTCGAAACAATTCGGGTCCCACATCGTAACCCACTTTCCTTCAATCTCCCTCCCGATATTGCGCGTGGCCGGCGGTTTGCCGGTTAGAAAAGCCTCGGCGTCTTGATAAATCTCCTCTTCCAAACCTTTCTGCGAAAAACAAAGATGCCCATGGTTGCCCGGCAACGAAAGATCGGTGTCGCGTTTCCCATTTTCGAGCAAAGCGAAATATTCCGGATGCTGCCCGGCAAAACGTTGCACCAGGCCAAGCCGGGACAGACCGTGACAGCCGGGAATCGGCCGCGTTTCACCGCTGAAACGCCAGCCGGAAAATGGGGTCCGGTTGATAATTGAGTTTCTGCACCGTGCGCAAGACCCTGGCTCGAGTCTTCTCCGTCAGGGGCGACCGGTTGTTCAAGGCACGCGAGACGGTCGCCACCGAAACCTTGGCCTGCCTGGCCACCTCACGGATGTTGCAACGACAACGTGAATTCATGTGTGAAACAAACTGTTACAGAAACAATTACATATCCCCGGCGTTTTGTCCAGCTTAAGGAAAGAAAAACTCACGGCATGGCTGCAACAGGCATACCGCCTGACGAAGCTTTTCGATCAATTGCAGGGTTGCATTGCGGGCGGCAGGAACTCCATCCCGCACGCCGCAGTGGCCGTCCACCTGGGCATGAGCGAAGGCGCCGTGCAAGTGGCCGCCCATCGTCTGCGCTGACAGTATCGGGAACGGTTGCGCATGGAAATCACAAGCATCCCATAGAAATGGGATAAAGGGATGGGGAGCGCACGCGTCTCGCG
>JACQHZ010000494.1 GCA_016198745.1 Verrucomicrobiota bacterium | reverse complement strand
CCGCGGGCAGGCAACGGGGCCCGCCTGCCACCCGCATGGTGTGGTTGCCCTACAGTTTTTGGAACAGGGTGTCATTGTTTTTACCGAATCATGAAAAACCCGCCTGTACATGGCACATTTTTACAGGTTTACAGCAACCGTTTGGGCTGGAATGCCGCATGCGCGCAAGTTACTCATGATCATTGATTCCCATTGTCACCTGCAAAAGCGTCCGGGCTTTCTGGGCGAGATGGTCGAGGCATACACCAGGGCGGGCGTGGACCGCGCCGTGGTCTGCAACGGCGGGGCGCGCTTCGATCAACCCGACAACGACGACGTGCTCGCCGCGCACCAACGCTGTCCGAAATTCATCATCCCGTTCGCGTTCATCGTTCCGGGCGAAGACCGCGCCGAGCGGGTGGATGAGTTTCACGCGCGCGGGTTTCGCGGATTGAAGCTGCAGAATCCGCGCGTCAACTACGACGATCGCGCCGCTTACCCGATCTACGAGCGAGCGCAGGCGCTCGGCATGCCGATCCTTTTTCACACGGGCATCGGCGGACGGTTCCCGCGCGACGCCGAGTTCGATGTGGATAACGAGCGCCATCGCCCCATCCGTCTGGACCGGATCGCGCGCGCGTTCCCCGAATTGAAAATCATCGGCGCGCATCTCGGCCTGCCGTGGGTTTGGGAGGCGTCGTTTGTCGCTCTCTTCAATCCCAACGTCTGGTTCGATCTGGCCGGCATTGATCGCAGCGACAAGCACATGCCGGGCCTGCTCAATTACAAGGAACTCTTCTGGGCAGGCGACCGCCACCATCGCAAGATCGTCTTTGGCACGGAGGGCGCGCCCGAACACATCGGCTGGGTCAAGAAGGAGTACGAAGACCTGTTCGAACGTCTCCGCGTCTCGTCCGAGACGCGCGCGCTCATCATGGGCGGGACGGTGGCGCGGATGCTTGGCCTTGGTTCGTAGGCGGAAACGGCGGGCAGGCAACCGCTGAACCGCGAACCTGAACAGTAATTGCGGTTTGGGATCAGCTTCTCAGCGGCGTCAATCGCGAATCGAACGTCTACGCCAAAGGTCTCGAATCCAACGACGCCCTCAACGTCATCACCTTCGCCCTCAGCCACTGAGCAGACGTTCATAGTGAGGATCGACTTGGCGGCAAAACGTCCTCGGATTTGCCTGGCCCGTGAGATGGCACTGCTTGACGGGCACGGGTCATTTGATAAGAATAGATTGTGTTGCCCCCCCCAGAGAACAGCCACGAGGGAGCTGCCTGTCCGCCTGCGGCGGATGACACTCCAATTCTCCAAAAAATCGTTCACACCGTTTCCCTCGATCATCCTTGACCATCATTCATTCTCTTCATCACCCTTTCTCCCAAATATGCAAAAGAACAAAACACTCGGTCCCACCACTTATCCCAAGCGCCATCTTTTTCTCGACATTGACAATGTCGTCGAATGGGACCTGAACGTATTTCAGAACTTCCCGAAGCCCGAACGCCTCGAAACGACCGGCCTCGAATGCGGTCCGCCAAAATCGTGGGACGCGCGCGTGGCGGCGGGGTGGGGGACGGTGCTTTACGACGAAGGCAAGTTCCGCGGTTGGGTGTGTTGCATGCCCGGCATCGGCAGCCTCAAGGAAAATTGCGACGTGTGGCTGACGGGCTATGTCGAGAGCGAAGACGGCATCCATTGGCACAAGCCCGATCTCAAGATCACGGGACAGAAGCGATGGCCCGGCAACAATCTGATGAAATTGCCCGGCTGCGTCATGAGCGTCGTTCGCCCGCTGCCGGGCGCAGGCTGCAAGTTCCTGGCATTGACGATTCAGACTGCGCCGCTCTATTCCGGCGTGACTGACGACGGAAGCTGTGAGTTCCATGGCGGCGGCACCTATCTCTTCGGTTCCGACGACGGCCTGCGCTGGCGTCAGATCAGCAAATACCCGATGGTCCAGCATGGCGACTGGGCCTGTCTCCACGTTGACCACGCGCGGAAGCGGTATCTCCTGTATCACAAGATTCTCGAACATGGCGACGAACAATGGCTGTTCTGCGGCGGGGCGAACCGCGACCACGGTTGGGGCATCCGTCCCGATTTCACGCTTGATCCCGCCATCCCGAAGGAAGCTCAGGAGCGCGTGGTCCGGGTTTTTGTTGCGAGGAGCAAACGCGACCGGTTTGCAAGTCTGGCATCGAATCAGAAATCGTGCTTCGATGTCGAGATCGGCCCCCAACAGGGAGATGCGCTCACGATCAATGCGCTTACGCGCCACCGGGGCATGGTGCGCCTCGCAGTCGCCGAGCAGCGCAATCCGCTGCACCTCGAGCTGCGCAAGTCCGACAGCCTGCCCGGCTTCTCGTTCGATGATTGCATTCCATTCAGCGGGGATGAGGTCAAGGCGCCCGTGCGTTTTCGCAAGGCGAAGATCGCCGACCTGCCGAAGGACAAGTTTTTGATTCTGCGTTTCGAGGTGAGTGCAGGCGAGGTGTTCGAGTATGAATGGGCGTAGAAAAGACATTCACGGAAGCATTGCGCAAAGTGGCGGAGGATGAGGCGCAACCTCAAGCCGAACAACGGATGAAAACGAACCGTCACGTTCGATGGAACAATCGTTCCACGAAAAGGGTCCTTTGTTCAGAGTTTGAGCTTTGGGATTTCGGCTTGCAGGAAATCGATGAAGAGCTGCTGGGACCTTGAAAAAGTCTTCTGCTTGCGGCGGATCATCAACACCTCGCGGGTCAGGGGCGGGACATCAATGGGATTGAGCGCGGCCAGCTTGCCTTCGGCCACCTCCTCGCGCGCGGCAGTGTGAGGGATGATCGTGAAGCCGAGGCCGCGTTCCACCATTCGTTTGACGGCGTCAATACTGTCCAATTGCAGCCGGATGGACGGCGTGGCGCCCACCTGATGGAAAATGGAGAGCACATAATTGCGCCAACTGCGCCATGTGCCAAGCTGAATGAGCGGTTCCCGCGCGATTTCAGCGAAGGTCACCCGCCGTTTCCGCGCGAGCGGATGGCCCGCATTCACAAAAGGAACAATCTTGTCCTTGAAAAGCGGCAACGTTGCAAATTCCGAGATCGGCACGTGCGATCCCACAATGCCGATGTCCACCTGGTTGTGCGCCACCAGGTCCCGGATTTCATCGCCGCCCGCCGTTCGCAGGATGATGTCAATTTGCGGATGCGCCACGCGAAACTTGTAAAGCAAATGAGGCAGCACATAGACGGTGCTGGAACCGATGGCGGCGATGGTCAGCGAACCGCGCTCGCCGGTGTTGATGGTTTCCATCGCGCGTTTTGAACCCTCAATGGCTTCCAGGATTCTTTCGACAAAGGGCAGAAACGTCTCGCCGGCCAGGGTCAATGTCGCCATCCGTCCGTTCATCTCCAGAAGTTTCTGGCCCATGTCCTCTTCCAATAAACGCAATTGGTGGGAAATGGCGGGCTGTGTGAGCGAGAGGGATTCCGCCGCGCGCGTGTAGCTGCGCAACTCGGCGATGCGTTTGAAGGCAAGCAACTGTCGGAGTTCCATAAAATGATAAAAGATTTCTATGCCATACATTAAAAGGATTCATTGGATTTATCAATCTCCATTTGCTACATTACAAGAGATTTTCAAAGAAAGCTCATCCATGCCTCCAACCACTGCCGTCGAAACTTCCGTCGCTGCATCTCAGCGCAACACCATCGTCAATGATATCGTCATCCAGGTCGCCACAACAAACGGGTCGGGAAGCCAATCGTCGAACAACGTCCTGCTCCGGGCCATCTTTCAAATGGGGATTCCCGTCAACGGCAAGAACCTGTTTCCGTCCAACATCCAGGGAATGCCGACATGGTTCACCATCCGGGCCAACAAGGACGGTTGGGCGGCGCGGCGGGAGACGATTGATTTTCTGGTGGCGATGAATCCGGAATCGGCGGCGGAGGATTTGCGGGAACTGCGACCGGGCGGCGTGGCGGTTCTGAGCTCGGAGTTGAAACCGTATCTGAACCGGAGCGACATCCACGCGCACATCGTACCCTTTGGCGATCTGGTGGCGCAGGTGTGTCCCGAAGTGAAGGTGCGCAAGCTCGTCGCCAACATGGTCTATGTGGGCGTGGTCGGATGCCTGCTCTCGATCGAGATCGAGGAAATCCAGAAGGCGATCGCCAGGCAATTCAGGTCCAAGCCCAAGGCTGCGGACCTCAACCGCAACGCGGCCATGCTCGGCTACAACTGGGCGGCTGAGCATCTGCACAACGGCCATGAGTTTACCCTGGAACGGATGCACAGGGCGGATGGGCAAATCCTCATCGAAGGCAACGCGGCGACTGCGCTCGGTTTCCTCTACGGCGGCGTCACCGTGGTTGGCTGGTATCCAATCACCCCCAGCAGCAGCGTCTGCGAAAACCTGATCGCGCTTCTCGGCAAGCACCGACACGATCCTGCCACCGGCAAGGCAACTTACGCCGTTCTCCAGGCCGAGGACGAGATTGCCGCGATTGGGTTTGTCCTGGGCGCGGGCTGGGCGGGCGCACGGGCGGTGACGGCCACTTCCGGTCCCGGTTTGTCGCTCATGGCGGAATTTGCCGGTCTTTCCTATTTTGCGGAAGTTCCAGCCGTGATCGCCGACATCCAGCGCATGGGACCCAGCACCGGCCTGCCAACGCGCACGTGCCAGGGCGACATTCTCAAGGCGCATCTGCTTTCGCACGGCGACTGCCGACATATCCTGCTCATTCCGGGTTCTGTTGAGGAATGTTACGAGTTTGCAATGGAATCGCTGGATTTGGCCGAGCGGTTTCAGACATTGGTCCTTTTCATGAGCGACCTGGACCTGGGCATGAACCACTGGGTGTCGGCCCCATTCCAGCCGCCCGCGAAGGACATGGACCGCGGGAAGGTCCTCACAGCGGAGGACCTGGCGCGGTTGAAGAAATTCGAGCGTTACCGCGACGTGGATGGCGACGGCATTCCTTACCGGACGCTTCCCGGCGCCAAACATCCGCTGGCGGCGTACTTCACTCGCGGAACGGGTCACACGGCCGCAGCCACCTACAGTGAAAAGCCGGAGGATTGGAAGAACAACCTCGACCGTCTGACGCGGAAGTTCGACACCGCGCGGGAAGCGGTCCCGCAACCGGTTCTTGAAAAGGACTCCAGGAGCGACATCGGCGTCATTGCCTATGGCAGCAGCGATCCGGCGGTGAGGGAATCTCTCGCGCAACTGCAGGCGGAGGCCGGTGTGGATGCCGCTTATCTGCGGATTCGCGCCCTTCCCGTCAACGGCATGGTCCGCGAGTTTCTCGCCTCGCGTCGCGTCACTTATCTCGTCGAACAAAACCGGGACGCTCAGATGGCGTCCGTTTTGCGCATGGAATATCCCGAACTTTCGGCAAAAATCAGGTCCGTGCTCCATTATGATGGACTACCCATCACGGCGCGCGTCGTCACGGATGCCATTCTGGAATCTGAAAACAGGAAATAACCCTTCACGAAATCCACTCTCATGAGCGCCACTTTGACTGAACCAACATCCGCGACTGCGTCCGCGCCCTCCGCAACCCAGGTCACGCCGTCGGTCAACCGTCTCGGCCTGACGCAGGCCGCCTATCGGGGAGCGCCGTCCACTCTTTGTTCGGGCTGCGGACACGATGCCATCACGCACCAGATCATCCGGGCGACTTTCGAACTGGGGATCGAGCCGCACCGTGTCGCCAAGTTGAGCGGCATCGGGTGTTCGAGCAAAACGACCGCGTATTTCCTGGGGCAATCGCACGGATTCAACGGCGTGCATGGACGCATGGCGGCGGTGGCGACGGGCGTCAATCTTGCCAACCGAACGCTGATCAACATCGGCGTGAGCGGCGATGGCGACACGGCCTCCATCGGTCTCGGACAATTTTTGCACATGCTTCGACGCAACGTGCAGATTTGTTATGTCATCGAGAACAACGGCGTTTACGGTCTGACCAAGGGACAATTTTCCGCAACCGCCGACAAGGGGAGCGTCCAGAAAAAAGGCGCCGAAAACGAGATGACCCCGATTGACTGCTGCGCCCTGGCCATTGAGATGGGTTGCGAATATGTGGGACGATCTTTTTCAGGAGACATGAAACAACTTTCTGCGCTGCTCAAAGGCGCATTGAGCCACCGTGGCGCGGCTTTGATTGACGTGGTCTCGCCATGCATCAGTTTCAACAATCACGAGGGATCAACGAAGAGCTATAAGTTCGCCAAGGACCACGAAGAACCGCTTCATGATATCGGGTTTGTGCCGGCCTTCGAAGCCTTCACCGCTGAATACGCGGAGGGCGCCACCCACACGATCAACCTGCCCGACGGAGCGCGCATCGTGCTCAAGAAAGTGCATCGCGATTATGATCCCACGGACAAAACCAAGGCGTTGGAATTATTGAGCAAGGCGCGCGATGAACGCCTGTTCCTTACCGGCCTGCTTTATCACGCCAGCGGACAGACTTCGATGGTGGAACAAAAGAACCTGGTGGACGATCCGTTGGCCACACTGCCGCAGTCGCGGGTGCGTCCGCCGCCCGAAGTCCTCGCCGCCATCATGGACTCGTTGAAATAGCCGGGTTCAGGGACGGGTGTGGTAGTCCAGCGACTTTTGGGCGGCAGGGTTTGCCGATGGCTTCTGGGAAAAGCGCGCGATTTTGAGAAATCTATGATCTTCCAACCCCCGAGATTCCTGCACGATGGGAATCGCGTCGCAATGCGGTCGGGAGTGTTGTGGTTGCTGTTCGGTTGCAGCAGCGCGTTCGCCCAACTGAAATGGGACCAGCGGCAGATCGAGGTTCTCCCTACGTTGCTCCAGACCAATG
>JACQHZ010000493.1 GCA_016198745.1 Verrucomicrobiota bacterium | reverse complement strand
AGAGAAATCTTCTCCGGAAAACAAGATTCCAAAGGTTAGCCTGCATATTTCACAAGATTGTAGCCGTGATCGCTGATCGCGGTGGGGTGGGCACAGCCGCGATCAGCGAACGCGGCTACAGCCTGAAGCACGATTACGAGACAGTGTGAAAAATCCGGGTTAGTAGTACAGAAAACCGACTTTGCGGGAAATCTTGCGGGTATTAACAATCTGCGTTATGGATGGCGCATGCGCAGGTTTTTATTGTTCGCGGCGGTTTTTTGGGGAGCAGAAGTTTCCCACGAACTCAAGGCCCTCGAAATTCCACAGGACGTGAAGTCAGCGGTTTGTTTCATCTGTGTTGAAACCAAAGGAAAACTTCTTCCCAATGGAAGCGGTTTTTTCGTGTGGCTGCGAAATCCGAAGGATCCGAATATCTTTGCCGGTTACGTGGTCACCGCAAAACACATTCTCAAGGTCAACGGCAGGGGTCCCTACCACAAAACCGTCTCTCTTCGCGTCAACAAGAGAGGCGGCGGGGTGCAGGAGGTCCCTCTCAATCTGTACCCGGATGGTCCCGCAAAGAACGTCTTCACGCATCCGGACGACAGCGTGGACCTCGCGGTCATCAGCACGGTGCCGAAATTGAACCTCTTCGAATACAAGTTCCTGCGCGAAGACATGCTCACCAGCCGGGAGGACTTCAGAAGGCTCAAGATCCGGGAAGGTTCCGACGTCTTTTTCGCGGGCCTTTTTGCCGGTCATCCGGGCGAGGGACGAAATTATCCCATCGTGCGGTTTGGGAAAGTGGCGATGGTGTCGGATGAACCGATCCTGATCGCGCCGAAGGTGAAGGCGGAACTTTATCTGGTCGAATGCACCTCTTTCGGAGGAAACAGCGGAGCGCCGGTGTTTTTTTATTTGGACCCGAATCGGGAACCGAACCATATGGTGTTGGGACAGCCGCCGATCCTCAAACTGGCAGGGGTGATGATGGGTTTCTTTTCGGAGATCGGATATTTGGAGCAGTTCACTCCGGGCGGGACCTCGGTGACCAACGCGCCGCCCTTTCTCGGGATGCGTTTGAACCTGGGCATTGCGGGCGTCACTCCCGCCTACAAACTCCTGGAAATCCTGCAGGATGAGAATCTGAAGAAACTGCGCGGATTTTAATTCCCTATTTCATCCCGCCGAGGCGGGATGAAATATTTGCGTGGCGGACGCCACGCAGCACTTTGATTTCCAATTCAAAAAACCGCTTGCATTCAATTGCCGACAATGGCATGCTGCGCAATATGATGATTCAAGTGTCCAATGATAAACGGGACCGGAACGCTGGATTCAGCCGCCTCAGCGACCTGGCGTATTCCAAACTGCGTTACGCCATCAGCGAGGGCCAGATCGGGGCGGGCGAACGCCTTGTCGAACTCGAACTCTGCAAAACCCTCAAAATGGGGCGCTCGCCCATTCACGACGCGCTCCTGCGGCTGACAGGCGACGGACTGGTCGAGAGCGTGCCCAACGCGGGCTTTCATGTCCGGCATCTGACCTGGGAAGACATTGAGATGGCTTACGAGATTCGGGCGGCCCTGGAGTGCCTTGCCCTTCGGCTTGCCTGCCGTCGCGGCTTCTCGGACATGCGACTGGCCGAATTGGAACGCGCCTGCGATCTTCATCGCGAGGCGGTGCGACGGCGTGACACGCGCGCGGCGGCCCATGCGGATTTTCACTTTCATCGGGGGATCATTGCCCTGGCCAACAGCGCACGCCTCGAGACAGCGATCCGCAGCAGCCACATTCAGTTCTTCACCTGGAGCCGCAGCGTTCCTGCCGGCGATTATTTGACGGTCAGCGAGCCGGTGGTTGATGAACATCAGAAGATTGTGGAATTGCTGAAGCAGCGCAAGGGTGACGAAGCGGAGAAGGCGCTTTCCCATCACATCTCCGGTGTCGCTCACGAACGGCTCAAGAAGCTCGCCCGGTCGACAAACCTCAACCAAATGCTGCGCGGCGTCAGCGTGCTGGGCGATTTCGCACAACCGGCCTCCGGCGATTCGACGGGCGCCATGAGTCAGTGATCAGTAATCAGTTATCCGAATTTCATCATGAACGATTCATCTGACAAAGGACGGATTCGACGTGGCGAGCGAACAAGGCAGATGGGTGACGCCATGGAGTATTGGGCATGGTTCAAAGTTCACGGTTCAGGGGTTCACGGTTGGGCAGGACGACACCACCATCGGCCCACACCACTCCAACGTTCCATAATTCCAACATCCCACCGCTCCATCATTCCATCATCCCATCATTCCATCGTTCCATCGCCGCATGCCTTCACCCTCATCGAATTGCTGGTGGTCGTGGCGATCATTTCAATCCTGGCGGCGCTCCTCTTGCCGGCGCTCAAACGGGCGCGCGACACGGCGAGGTTTGTCACGTGCATGAATCAGCTCAAACAATTGGGACAGCTTCATGAGCTTTATTCGAATGACAACAATGATCGGATGCTGCCCTACCGAAGCTACTATCCCGACAATGAGTATTCCGTCTGGTATAATCTCTTGCTGCCTTATCTGGGACGTCAACTGTGCAGATCCGATACCCCGAATGTCACCGGCGGGGAGAGACGCAACGGCCTCAAGACCTTTGAGTGTCCGGCTGCGACCAAGAACTTTCCTGACGACTACCTGGAGGTCGGGTGGCCCGCCAGCGGATATTTCTGCAGAGTTGCCTATGGGATCAACTCTTACAACTGTTCGGGGGAGTGGGGCGCCGGCCCGACGGGTTTCCCTTTCGGCACCGGCACTCCCCGATCGAGGATTCGGAACCCCTCCAAATGGCTGTTCATGGCGGACGCCAAGCAGGTTCAGATGGTAAGCGGTTGGTCGGATTTTGATGACGGCGGCACCGGCATCTGGGCGCTACCCGCGGAGCGGCACAACGGACGTGTCAATCTGCTTTTTCTTGACGGCCATGTTGAATCCAACCGCCGGGGTACTTTCGGTGAGGACAGGGGAAAGTACAACTGGACGGTCGGGGGAATGGATGTCGGCGGCGCCGACCCGGCGAATCCCGAGCCAAATTGAAAAACCAGGAGTTAGGAGTTGCGAGACCGCGGTCAGTCGGTTGATTTTCAAACGAAAAATAAGGATCCATGCATGACACGCATCCTATATGACGCCTTCTTCCATCAACGGCCCGGCCATCGCCTGGGGGAACAGATTGTGACGGGCAGTTTCAGCGTCAATTGTGGGCGGTATGCGTCTGACGACTGCGTTCATCCAAACGGCCTGGCCGCGTTCGTGGCCGACCTCGCCCGTGAATATGAAGTGCGCCTGCTCCATGCGCCCTACAGTGACCTGGCGTTCTACGATGCCGACATCCTGCTCATTGCGAACCCGGACTACCCGCTTTATCCTGGTGCGGCGGCCTGGCGCTGGACACCGGCGGACGTGGATGCCCTGCTGCGGTTCAT
Organism: Verrucomicrobiota bacterium; assembly: GCA_016198745.1. Taxonomy (GTDB): domain Bacteria; phylum Verrucomicrobiota; class Verrucomicrobiia; order JABWAM01; family JABWAM01; genus JACQHZ01. The sequence goes on along the minus strand of JACQHZ010000493.1, from coordinate 1,948 downwards.
GGAGCGCGGTGGCGGGGTGTTGCTGCTGATCAATTCCTTTCTTTCGCGTCCAGATTACTGGGAGGAGAACTTTGATCTGGAACGAGTGAGTCTGCTGTTTGACCGGCTGGGAGTGCAGTGGGATTCAAACTTCATGTCCGACGGTGTCGAGCCGGCGCAAGCGGGACTGTCTGCCGCGACATCGCAGGCAGGCGACTTGTGTTTTGGCTACGGCCAAGGCGGGCGGGTGTTGGGCGGCCAACTGCCGTCTGGCGCGACGCCGCTGATTACTTTTCAGGGGAATATCTACGGGTTCGCGATGATCATCGGCGCCGGACAGTTGGCGGTGGTGGGCGATGCGGGTTCGATCAGCAATGGCCTGCTCTGCCATCCGGGGTTTCAGAACGCCGAGTTCTACCGCGATCTCGTCGCCCGACTGCGGCCTGATTGGATGCGCGGCGACAATCAGCAGTGGGATTACCGGGGTTTTCGCACGGTCAGCGCCGTCCCCGACAAGTCCGGCTTGACGGAAGCAGCGCTGCGCGCCTTGCGTCCGGACGCAGTTTGGATGGTGGATCATCATTTTCGTCATCTCACTTGGGACGAGGCCGGCGAGACCGGCGCCGACGCCCGGGTTTGGGGCAAAGCGCCCCTTGATCTGACCGCGGTCATTGGCCAGACCTCCGTCACCGTGCCGTTGCGATGGATTGCTCTCGATGGCAGCGATCGGGGGCCGGTGTTTGAAATGGACCTGGCGGTGCAGACCGTTCGCGGCCGGGAGAACACGGATCTTTTTCTCACGGGCCGCGCTGACTCCGGCGCGCTCGATTGGCCAGACTTGTGCGCACAACCCGAACGACTGGCGGCGGCAGGCCGCCTGGAGCGCATCAGCGCGGTTTTTCAGTTGTGGGCGGTGTTGGATCGGGACGGTCGTCCGCGCTGCGCCCGCTGGGCAACCGGCCAGAACCTCTATGCATGCGACCCGTCGGCGCGGGCGGGATATCGTCGGTTGCTGAACAGCGCAAGTGGAGTGATTGCGCCTCGCGCGCCAGGGCGTTCGCGTCGAGCGTTTACGCTCATCGAACTTTTGGTGGTCATCGCCATCATTTCAATTCTTGCGGCGCTCCTGCTACCGGCATTGAAACGGGCGCGGGACTCCGCCAAGTTCGCCCTCTGCGTGAATCAACTCAAGCAGATCGGTTATCTGCATGAGCTTTATTCGAATGACAACAACGACCGGATGCTGCCCGCCAGCACGTACTATCCGAATAACGAGAGGTCGTATTGGTTTGATCTCTTACTTCCCTATCTTGGCCGACAACTCGTCACTGACACCACTCCCAACATGACGGTATGGGAACGGCGCAACGGCCTCAAAACTTTTGAGTGTCCGGCCGCGACCAGGAATTTTCCGGACACCTATCAGGATCTTGCGTCAACTGCGAATGGGTATTTGTGCAAATTGGCCTATGGAATCAATTATGCCAACTGCAACGGGAACTATGTGGATCCGGGCACCGTTTTTCCAAACGGCATCGGCACTCCCCGGGGGCTGGTGCGGAACCCCTCCAAATGGCTGTGGATGACCGACGCCAAGCAGTTCCGGATCGCCAACGGCCCGACCGACACCGATGACGGCGGCACCGGCATCTGGGCGCTCCCTGCGGAACGACACAACGGCCGCGTCAACATCTTGTTGCTGGATGGACACGTGGAATCAAACCGGCGCGGCAATTTCGACGAGGACAAGGGAAAGTACAACTGGACGGTTGGGGGCGTGGACGTTTACGGAGCAGACCCGGCCAACCCCGAGCCAAATTGAAAAATCAGAATCCAGTATCCTGTGCTTTCCCCAAGACAGCATGGATGGTCGAGCATTCACCCTGATTCAGAGACGTCCCATAAGTTTGAAAAGCGTGTTTTTCAACCCATCAGAGGGGAAGAGAATGAGTTTCCGAAAATTGAGTTT
>JACQHZ010000483.1 GCA_016198745.1 Verrucomicrobiota bacterium | reverse complement strand
CCCAGCACTTTGCCGCTCCCGCATCGATTCCGGCAGTCTGCCGGTAACCCTTGAATCTGACAAACACTCGCATGTTCTTGTGGCACAAAGTGCTGCCTGGACTCTTGGCCAGGTGCATTTTTCTCCTTGTGAAAAATTCAGGCTAGGCGCAGAATTTGCCATGAATTCCTCCAGGCCGGCGAGACTGTTGCCCGTGGCCATGCCGCTGTCCACCTGGCCGGCCAGGTCCGGTCCCCAGTGTTTGCCGCAGTATTGGCCGAGGGCGTGAATCATTCCGCCGTGCCATGGTTTGCCCGGAGCTTCGATCTGCCAGTGGCTGATGAAAGCGGCGCCTTCCTCCGCCATCTTCTCGTAAAAAGCATCCCCGGTGGCGGCGGCCAGCGTAAGGAGCGGTTCCATCGCCTTGGCCGTCCCGATGGGATACAAGAGCGGATAATCATCCATGCGGCAGCACTGGCCGCCGCGCGCAACGCCTTTGTTCGCCTTGGGCAGATCGTAGAAATAGGTCCATGCCAAGCCAAAGGCGGCGGCCTTCTTGCAAAGGGCAAGCACTTTCGCATCACGCGTCTCGGCGTAAAGCGGCGCCAACCCCTCCAGCACATACCAAGCAGCTTCGCCATCCACAAATTCTTTGTCGGGATTGTGAATGCCATCCAGCATCTGGTTGAAATACTCGTAGCGGATGATTTCCGGTCCCACCGCCTGCGCCAAACGCAACGCCCGCTTGATCCACTTCTTTTTTCCGGTCGCCCGGCCGAGGCGCGTCCAGAGTCCGCAGACGACAGCGCGCGCGGTAATGCGGTGCGGTTTCTTGTTCACCTCTCTATTTTTGTCGTCGAAGATGTCCTGCAGATCGCCGTTGGTTCTCTGATGTTTGGCAAGAAAGCTGCCGATCGAGACGGCCGCCGCCAGCCATTAACGCGCGGTTTGCGGTATTTCCGGGAGGCCGCCGAGGTTGGCGCCTTGCTTGGCGGTGTCGGGATAGTACACCCGCAAACGGTCGGGCGGCATCAAATCAATCGTGCCTTGCGACCCGGTCCGATCCACGCCGTAAAACGCGACCCAGTTCTTTTTGTGCCAGACATGAAACGGCAACGGCAACGCCCACGTCACGTCCGAACGCATCGCCCGCAATCCCGCCAAGGGTTGTTCGTGCGCGCGCAACGGAAATGTGTAGCGAACGTCCTGCCCGGACGGGATGCGCCAGCCGGGGTGGATGGCGGCATCGCACGCTTTGAAAAAGCGGTAGGTTTGCCGTCAGAAGATGATGGGCTTATCGGTCGCGAGGGTGATCCTTTCTTCTGCCTCGTACTCGTTGTTCATTCCGGAGAGCAGCGCCGTCCATTCTCCCGAAGCGTTGCGAGCGACCTTGCAGGCCGTGGCGTTCATTGAGCCCAGCGTTGTGGAGAACTCCGCGCCAGAAATTCCCGACACAACGGTTTTCCAGCCGCCCGCGGCATTCATCTCAATCCTCTGCACATTGTGTTCGGTTTTCGCCGTGCCCGGTTGCTCCATCAGGACAAGGCGAATCTTCCCGTTGGATAGAATGGTGTGGGTCATTGCAGAATCAATCGGACGCAATCCTCACCGAAAGACATCGAGAAACCGCTGCCATGTCGAGGAAGATTTTTCTATTTGCCCGCTTTGTCGTAGAGCGCAAGTTCCATCGCCGCGCCTTCGACGTGACCGTAGCCCTGCCCGCCCCTGCCCGCGGCTTGGCAGGCGAGGAGTGGCAGGCGGCTGCGCGCCTTCCCGCAGCAAAGCCAGCTTTCTGGGATCAAATTCGATGTCGTAATTGTGTCGAAAACAAGTCGGGACACCGCTTGGAGTTGTAGTCCAGGCACTTGATTTCCTCCAGACCGTTGATGTTGTTCCTGGATTCAGCGCCCAGACGGGTTCGGCGTAGGTGTTGCTCAACAGCACCACCTCGACGACGATGCCGTAATCGGACGCCAACGACAAGAAACGGTGCAGCCGCTCGAAGAATTCCGGGTTCCACTGGCCCAGGTCGTATTGCGGCTCGCCATCGAGCGCGCGCTTGGGGCCGACGCGACGAAACGGAGCAATGTAATCGGGCGACTCGGGCTTGCAGGTCGAGTAGGGATTGACGGCGGACTGAAGTTCGCGGAACAGGGTGAACAACCGCGTCAAGGTCTGGCCTTTTTCCGCCGCATCCGCCAGGTAACGCTCGAAGTCGAACGGACGATTCATCACCGCGCCGTAATGTTCGGTCGCACAAATCAGCACGCGCGGTTTGCCGCGAAACTCGAAGATCTTTGGGTTTTTGGGATGGATGCGGATGGGCGTATTCATGGGTTGGTTTTCTATGACCCCACTTGTTGCAACACCGTAAAAATTTCTGCGCAGACTGTCAAACATTGCTGAACGGGCGGTTGAAAAATTCGGCGAACACTTGAAAAATCGGTCTTGACAAGGCGGGTGTGTTAAACGATTTTGTTTCACATGAAAATGGCGACGGTTCGGCAAATTCAACATCATTTCAAAGATGTTCTTTCTTGGATTGAAAACGGCGAGGAAGTCGAGGTGACCAGCCGTCGCCAAGTGGTGGCCAGACTGATTCCCCCGCGGCCAATCCCAGGTCCGCGCAAAATCAAGTGGCCGGATATCAAGGCCAGACTCAAGGAGGTCTATGGCGATATGGCGCCGCTGCCATTCAACCCCGTTTTGAAAGAGCGGGAGGAATCCTCCTGGTGACGGCCTATGCGGACAGCAGTTTTCTGGTCGCGATTTACCTGCTGAACATCCATTCCGCAAAAGCGGCTGAAATGGCGCAACGCATGGGAAAGCCATTGCCGTTCACCGTATTGAACCGCCTTGAATTGCGCAATGCGATCCATCTTTCCGTGTTTCGGAGGGAAATCGATGCCGCAAAACGCTTGACGGCCTTCAAGCAAATCGAGGAGGACATTCGGACGGGGCGCTTGACATGGGTTTCCATCACCTGGACGGATGTTTTTCGGGAAGCCGAAAGACTGGCGGATGAGCATAGCGCGACGCTGGGAACGCGCAGCCTGGACATTCTTCATGTTGCTGCGGCATGGATACTCGGCGCAACGGAATTTTTGACATTCGACCGGCGACAAGCCGGATTGGCAAAAAGCAAGGGGTTTATGGTCAGGCCTTGAAACTTCTATTTTTGCCTCCTTTCCTGGGTTTGTCTGGGCGCCAGTCGAAAACCGCCGATCTTCATCATCCGACTCACCAACTGAACCACTGACTCGCGCTGCCACCTCCGTCATAAGCCACGTGCAGGTTTTGGGCGATTTGGACGGCGGTGCGCCATTCTCCATGGCCATCCACGAAGACGATGTTTTCCCCGTTCATTTGCCAGTGATTGCTGCGATCGATGCACCCGGATCGTCCGTACTGTCCCCAGCGTCCGGCATTTTGATCATACGCGTCCAGGATCGCTGGCTGTTCCGCTGCAGGCGCCACGTAATAGCCGGAAATGGTTTGACCGGGAAAATTGATGTTCGGGCAGGGCGCGCGCCAAGTGCTTGTCGGCGTTGATGCGTATGGCACGTACCAGCCGTAGAAAGTTGTCGCAAAGGGTCCATAATCGGACGTGGCGGCCAGGAACCGATACGTGGTCCAGTGGTACGGATTGTAGGCTGGGCCACCGCCCCAATAGGGATTACCGTCGCCCGTGATGGCGGGGTTCATGCCCGGACAGCGCAGGATGCGAGTGTGGGTGGGATAAGGAAAATACGAATCCAACCAACCGCCGTAAGGAATTGCCCCCACATTATCCGCGACCAGCGTCGTACAATCGCCCCAGTACACGGGCGGGAACCAACCGTCATTGTCATTGGCGTAAAGAACCAGCGTGGTGTGAATCTGTTTCATGTTGTTCAGGCAGTGCACCCGTTTGGCGGCTTCCCGCGCCTGCTTCAAACCCGGCAGCAGGAGGGACGCCAGGATGGAGATGATGGCAATCACCACCAGCAACTCGATGAGCGTAAAGCCTTTGGGAGGTGACAGGGGACGGGTGACAGGTGACAGCCGGCAAGCGACGGGTGACGGGGATTTCAGGGGATGGCCGGCTGAACCCTCGCCGTTCGGTCCCCGCCGTTCTTCAGTCTTCATTCTGCATTCCTCATTCTGCATTCCTCATTCTGCATTCCTCATTCTGCATTCCTCATTCTTCATTTCCGTCCATTTGCTCCGCACGATTGGCGCACCACCAATTGGCAGGGCAACTTGAGCAATTGTTCACTGGAAGACAACTTGTCGCCGCGCACCATCCGCATCAGCAAGGTCACCGCCTGACGCGTCATTTGCTCGACGGGTTGGGCGACGGTGGTCAAACGGACCGCGCCGTAGTTGGAAAAAACCGCGTTATCAAAACCGGTGATGGCCATGTCTTGCGGCACGCGCAACCCCGCGTCCGCGCAGGCCGCCAGCGCGCCCACGGCCCAGTCGTCGTTGCTGCAAAGCGCCACTTCGGGGCGCCGGAATTTTTGAAGCATATTTTTCATGGCCAACTCGCCGATTCGATAAGGATCCGACCATTCATCCGTAAAATCCCCATAGACGACTTCCATTTCCACCGGTTGCCCTTGCCCGCTGGATGTCTTCGACTCCGCCACGGCCTGGCGGAATCCGGCCACCCGCTCCATGATCGGCCAGCAATGGGTCCGATCGCGAATCCGGCTCGGCCAAGTGGTCAACATGGTCAGCCGCCGATAGCCCAACCGCAACAGATGTCGCGTGAGATCGCGCATCCCCTGGCGCACGTCGGCGCGCAGATGGACCACATCCGGCAGACGCACCCCGCTCATGGAGACCACCGGAATTTTCGCCTTTTGAATCCGCGCCAGTTCCGAGAGGGGAAACCATTCCGAGGGCGAAACCAGCAGGATGCCTTCCGCGCGCGCATCGAGCATGGCAGAACACGCGGCGCCCACGCCTTCCGGATGCCAGATCGCGTCGTTGGCAAGAAGCTGGCACCCCTCCGCGTGGACCACCTGCGCCACATGAAATGCCCTTTGGGCGGCGAACTGGGTCATTCCGCCAAACTGGATCATGCCGATAACGCCGCTTCGACCCGTGCGCATGACCTGCGCGTAACGATGCGGGCGATAGTTTCGCCGGTGAGCGACTGCCAGAATGCGACGGCGCAATTGGGGGCCGACGCGCACCTGGGAATTGCTGCGTCCGTTGCCGAGCACCGCGCCCACCGCGCGCTGGGAAACCCCCACCGTCCTGGCAATATCCGTTTGTGTGCAAAACTTCATGAATGATTCTTTGTAGTATCACCATTTGGGTTTTGTCGCAAGCAATGTTTGAAACCGTTTCCGGATTCAGCAAGGCGATGTCGAGTGGAACCGCTTTTCAATCACGAGTTTCCCTCTTTGCGCCACAGGTCGAGCATGAGTTCGTAGCGCGCGAGCCGCATGCCCGTGTAGATGCAGTTGCTGGTGGAAAAAATATACCCGCCGCCGGGCATGCCGTGGCGCAGGGCGTAGCGCGCGGATTCCACGACCTCTTCGTCTGTGCCTGTGTCGAGCAGGCCGCAGTTCACATTGCCGATCAAACACACCTGGTCGTCGCAGCGGCGTTTGACCTCGGCGATGTCCACGCCGCCCTGCGGATCGAGCGAATGCAGCGCGTGGGGCTTGGTCTGCAAGAGCTGATCGAGGACCGGCATGATGTTGCCATCCGTGTGTTTGATCACGTAAAAGCCCATGTCGCGATAGCCCTTGGTGAGACGCGCAAGATAAGGCGTGATAAAATCCGCGAACAACGACGGACTCAGGAACGGCCCGGTGTTGAAACAGTAATCGGAGCACAACGCGAAGCCGTCAAGCCCTCCATGATTGCGCAGGCGTTCCCCGAGTCCCAATACCTTGTCCACCATCGCGGACGCCTCGGCCTTCACCTTCTCCGGTTCATCCACCAACCGATACGAAAATTCCGTCATGTAAGCGCCGCCGGGGACGGCAAAAGTCGCGTCGCCGTGCAGCAGAAGGCAATAGCGGTCGCCGGATTTTTCTCGAACCAGGTCAATCAAACGAAACGTCTCCTCCTCCCGGTATGGGTTGGGGTGCAGCAAAATCGCGCTGTGCTCGAACCGTTCCGCCGTGGCGACATAAAGATCGGCCATGTCCTGCCGATGGAGTTCCCGCTCTTTCTCCTCCATCTGGTCCCATTGATGATAACTGCGATGGCTGGGATGGACCTTGCCGAACGCCTCCATCGTCAAAAAGAAAACCAGTTCAAAATGCGGCACGCGGCCGGTCAGCGGCCGGCGTTCGAGGGCGGCAATGAATCGTTCGCGGGGAGTCATATTGGGTTCCATGTTTTTAGACAGGATTAACAAGATTTACAGGATTAAAGACGTGCTTGGCATCCAATTTTAATATCCATCAATTCTGCTAGCAAAGTTTTGCCTCAAACCGACGAGTAGCTGGGCGGGCAAAGCAGGACAGGCATCTTGCCTGTCGCTTGCTTGGGGCGTGGGCGGGCGGAACGCCTGCCTTACGTGGGGAGACAGGCAAGATGCCTGTCCTACTTTCTGCAGCGGAAAACTTGACACAATCGTCACGGTTTTGGGTTATGAAAACGTTTAATCCTGTTAATCCGGTCTAAATTTCAAATATTTTAGCCAGGTTAACCCCCCGAATACATGGGCAGCATATCGGGCGGCCAATACTTCCTCTCCTTGGCGCCCTGGTTGGTGACGTGGCAGATATCCAATCCGCCCACGGTCTTCAGCGACATGCAAGTTGGTTCCGGAGGTGATTTTGCGAAGGCATCCATCTCGTTCCGGTGGCCAACCCGTCTCAATACTTCCCAGAACTCAGGTCTTTCCTGCCAGACGTTCATATCCCAGGCCGTGAACCCGTCTGCGCCAGCCTCGTAGCCTCGCAGAGCGGATGACACGTACTCTTGCGGACTGCCTCCTCCCACGCCGGTGATGACGCGGCAATTATAGGATTTGATTGTCTTTATCAAGGTGGCGTCGCCATTGACGATGATGCTATCCAGCAGTCCTTCCCTGAGCCAAGTCTCCATGTCAAGTCCGTAGAAGATGTGGAACTCCAAACTGCCATTATAACCAAGCCAGGCGGACAGTTCGATTTTCTTTCCTTGCTTCCGACCGATGTCGTCCACCAGCCGGCGGGCATCCCGGACAAAGGTGTTGATATATCCGGCTCGATGACGTTGAACATTGGCATCGTTCGGATCCAGATGGCGTGGATCCTTTCCGTGCTCTTTCTTGAAGTCCTCTACAACGATCTTCTCATATCCCACCCACTGCGGGCCACGGACGAATCCCAGGTTGACGCCATCAATGTTAAAGGTTTCGGCGCCCTCACGGATCAGGGCAAGCATGTAGTCGCGCACTTCGGGGAAAGCATAACTGGCTTTTTCCATTGGCGTTCCGTCCTGAGCGAGCATCCTCAGGTCCGGACGGCGCCGGACCAGCCCTTCCCCGAAGAGATCGCTGGGCGGCAAGTCCCCGACCAGAGCGAGCCGAAACATGGCGTGGAACTTGAGTCCCATCTGGTGAACGTGCTCCTCGATGACACGCGGAGGAATGATGCCCTTCGAGATCAGCGTCTCCAGGCTCTCGTACACGCCGCGATGAGCGTCGGTGATGGCATCATCCCTGCGGCGGCCTTCGCCCCACCGATGCCCGATCTTGCTCGGATAGTTGACCGT
>JACQHZ010000482.1 GCA_016198745.1 Verrucomicrobiota bacterium | reverse complement strand
TTTCGCGGGGACAGGTTCTTCATGCTTTTCAAACCGTTGAACCGTTGAACCGCTGAACCGTGAACCTGGGTAGATACTTTGTTTTTTTTCATGGTTTCGATGGGGTTCTACGGCAGGGTGAAGTTGTAAAACGGGTTGAGTGACATGGAACCGTTCAGATTGGGATCATTGCGTTTCAGTCCCTCGACATGACCGTCGGCGAACACGACGTTCACGATGCCTTTGTGATTGTTCATGGGATCGGGCGCCCACGTCTGAAAGAGAATCGAACCCGCGCTGTTGATGCCCGTGCCGTACTGCGATTGACAATCGAGGCATAGCATGGCTTTCGACGGATTGCGGACCTCGCCGACGGCGGCGGACAAATAAGCGCTCCCCAGCCCGGTCCACGCCCGTTCTGCGCCGCCGATCGTGACGGAGTAACCGTAGTTCGGTTGTGGCCAGGGGCTGTCGGGGATATTGGGATTCTTCGCCGGACACTTATACGCGTTGAGCGTCTTCAGATAGGGAAAGATGGAATCCATCCACGAGATATAATACCATCCCGCCCCGCCGTTGCTGGTCAGCCAATTGCCGCTTGGATAGCTGGGGTCATTTCGGATCGTCCATGTGGAATCATCACTCCAACTGGATCCCTGGATGTTCAATGGATACCGCTCGCCGTTGTCCATGGTGTACATGTTCATCGCCAGCCCGATCTGTTTCAGATTGGAAACGCACTGGATGCGCTTGGCGCTGTCTCTGGCTTTGGAAAGCGCCGGCATCAGCAGCGCCGCCAGAATCGAGATGATGGCGACCACCACAAGCAATTCGATCAAAGTGAAGGCATGGAGTGATGGAATGATGGAGTGATGGAGTGGTGAGAGCCGATGAATGTGCCGTCCTTCGTAATTGCTCAGGTTTACAGTGTTCCAATATTCCATTGTTCCACCCATTTGCTTCGATTGCCGCCATTCATCCTTTTTCATTTTTCATTCTTCATTTCCGCCATTCGCTCCACACGATTGCCGCACCACCAATTGGCAGGGCAATTTGACCAGCTCCTCGCCAGCCGAAATTTTTTCGCCACGGATTCGCTTCACGAGAATCTCAACCGCCTTCTGCGCCATTGCCTCGGTCGGCTGCGCCACCGTCGTCAGCGACGGGAAGATGTACCGCCCCACCGTGGTGTTGTCGAAGCCCGTGATCGCCAGGTCCTCTGGCACCCGCAGGCCTGCCTCAGCGCACAAGCCGATCGCTCCGATGGCATAATCGTCATTACTGCACAACAGCGCGTCGGGTCGCGCGGTACTCTCGATCAGTCGTTGAACGGCCGCGCGCCCCGGTTCGTAACTGTCGAATGATTCGCTGCGCATCGGCTGCCAAAGCACCTTTGCCTCCGCCTCGCCCAAACCGGCCCCGGCGGTCGCCTGGCGAAAGCCCTTTAGTCGTTCCTGCAAGACCCAGTTTTTTTCTTCGTCTCGGTCCGTAGCCGACATGGCAGAAACCAACGCCAGCTTTCGATATCCGAGCGACAGGAGATGGCCGGTGAGATCGGCCATGCCCTGCCGATGATCGCAAACCACAAGCGGAACCGAAGGCAGTCGAATCCCGGCCATCGAGACCATCGGAATCTTCGCGTCGCACAGCCGCTGCAGATCAGCCACGGCGGATTCATTATACATGACACCACTGAGCAACACGCCTTCGACGCGCGCATCCAGCATGGCGTCCACGGCGCGTTTAAATGTCTCCTCGGACCACATGAGTTCGTTTGCCAGCAAAGCGTAGCCGGCGTCATAAATCGCGCGCGACGCAAAGAACGACCGCTCGACGCCTACCTGAATCGAATGCACACTCTTGATCATCCCAATCAACCCGCTTCTCACCCCGCGGAGCATCTGTGCGTGACGATGGGGGCGGTAGCCGAGCCGGCTGGCAACTTCTTGCACGCGCTCGCGAGTTTCTGGCCGTACGCGCGACTGAAGGCGGGGATGCAAAGCAAACTCGACGGTGGTCCGGGACAACCCGCAGACGCGAGCCACATCAGTTTGTTTGATATTCATCGTCATAATCACGTGATGTATTAAATTATCACGTGATGAATATTGCAAAAAGACAACAGTTTGTCAAGCAACTGGTTCGGGATAAAACCAAGGTTGCAGTGGAATGGCTGGCAGAGCAATTGGGATTGAAAACCTGTGGTGGAATGCGCTACAGTATTCACCGCACCAAACAACGCTTGTGAAGTGATGGGAAACTTCAGAAACGCTGGAACGCCCTTGTAATAACGAAAAAGGGGACCCTTTCCAATGGGTCGCCACTGTCTCTGTCTTCACGCCTTTACGGCACCGGTGGTCAAACCTTGTATGTAGTAGCGCATCCCGAAAGCGAAGGCGATGATCAGCGGGATCGAGCCGATCACGTACCCCGCCATCATCGGGCCCAGGTCCAGATTTCCTTCCAAGCCGAACTGCGTCACCCCAACGGAGAAAACCTGAATTTGTTTGTCGCTAATTGCCACAAGGGGCCAGATGTATTCGTTGTACACCCCCACGAAGTTCATGATGGCCAACGTGGCCAGGATGGGCAGCGACAGCGGCAAAGCAATCCGCCAGTAGGCCGAGAATTCCGATGCGCCGTCAATCCGCGCCGCCTCAAACAGCTCGCTGGGGATCTGCTCGAAAAAGGTGCGGCAGAGATAGATGCCGAACACTTGCGAGCCGCTGATGTAGGGGATGATGAGCACCCAGCGGCTATTGAGAAAGCCGCTGCCGCCGCCGCCCAACCAGTCGTTGCCGCCTACGAATGGGAACTCTTTGAACCACAAGAACGCCGGCACCAGTGTCAACACCCCAGGGATCATCATGAGCGACAGGATCAACAAAAACAGCACGCGTTTGCCGCCGAACTCCAAGCGGGCGAAAACATAACCGCTCACCGAGGAAAGAAACAACGTCCCAACCACCACGACCGCTCCCACCGCCAGGGTGTTGAGAATGTATCGGTAGGTAAAGTGCAGCGCCTTCGAAAAATACTCCATTCGCAGCCCGCCGGGCAGGGACCAGAAATGGCCAAAGATCTCGGCGTTGGTCTTCTGGGAGATCATGAGCATCATGTAAAACGGCAGCAGCGTCGCCGCCGCCAGAATCAGCAGCGCGGTGAGAAGCAGAATCTGTGGGAAGGAAAAGCGGCGCCGAAAGTTCATCTCTCCTCCTCTGATTTGCGAAAGCCGAGATTGATCAGGGTGGCAACCAGGATCGCCGCGAAAATCACCAGCCCAATGGCCGAGGCGTAACCAAAATGCGAGAACCGGAAGGCTTCGTGGTACATGCGCAGCGCCGGTACGGTGCTCGCCAGCCCCGGCCCGCCGCCGGTCAGGACCAGGATTGACTGGAAATCCTGCAGCGTGCCGATAAACGTCAGGATCACCATGAGCCGAAACTGCCCCTTCACCAGCGGGGCATCGATGAAGAGAATTCGCCGCAGGATGTTGTTCGAATCCAAGCGGTACGCTTCGTGGACGCTTTCGGGGATGTTCATCAGTCCGGCCATGTAGATCAGCAGACCGAAAGCGCCGATCCAGGGAAAGCCCATGAAGATCAGCGACGCCAAGGCCAGGTTCGGTTCACCCAGCCAATTGGCCTTGAGCGGTCCCAAGTGGAGCGCGTCCAGGAATTGGTTGAGCAGGCCCGCGCTGGGATCGTAGATGAAGCGCCAGAGCAGAATCCCCACCATGGCCGGTGTGACCATCGGCAGCAGAAAAGCGGTGCGGAACAGATAACGCAAGCGGGGGCTGATCACCAGGAGGATCATCTCCGCCGCCAAAAAGGGGACCACGGTGGCCTTGAACAGCGCCGCCGCCAACAGCACCAGCAGGTTGCCCAACCCTTTGTAAAGCACCTGATCACTCAGCATGGTTTTGAAGTTGGCCAGTCCGTTGAAGGCGGCGTCCCGGCCTTCCTCCCATTCGGTGAAGGCATGGTACAACCCGGAGAAAGCGGGAAAATAGTTGAAGGTGGCCAGCAAAAGAAAGGTGGGCAGCAAGAGCAGGTAAGCGACCCGGGTGGTCGTGCGGAGCGGTCCCTTGGCCCGGCGGATGTGGTAGCTGGCGAACCCGCCGAAGGTTCCCACGATCAGGATCAGCATCAGCGTGCCGTTTTCAAAGGGGTTGAGATGGTTTCGCGCCGAGACGCGCCGGGGCGGGGCATCCCGAGTGGCGGGATCGAGGTCATAACCGAACTTTTTCTGCAGCCGCGCGGCCGCGTTAAAGGTGATGCGTTGGTAGCGATCGAGGAACTCCTCGAGGGGGAGCCGCCCAGCCATGTAATCCTGCGCGATGACCGTCCACTCAAAGACGCTTTCCTGCTCGTCATCCAGCCCCCGCCCGCCGAACTCGATTTTTACAAAACCGTGGTTCAGGAACGGCGCAAAACGCCGGGCGAGTGGCTCCGGAAGTTGGACGCCTTTGATGGCCACGGGACCGGTCAGTGGCTGCTTTTCGGCCAGCGTGCGCGCGACGAGAATATTCCCCGCTTCGGGCGAGGTCAGGTACATGAAGAAATCCACCACATTGCGTTCGTGAGCCAAATTGTTTTTCCGAGTGACGGAATAGATGGCGCCGGGCCCGCCGGCCCCGCGAAACGGCCCCTGACACTGCGGGTCGCTGGTGATCGGCGGCGGGTAGAACACGCCCCAGTTGAACCGGGCGCCGGGTTCCATCTTCTCCATGTCGTTCATAATTCCCGTCACATGGGCGCTGGTCAGGAAACATAAGGCCGCTTTTTGTTTGTAAAACAACTGGATGGCGCTGTCGTGATCATAGCCCATGTAGCCGGGCTGCCAATACTGGCTGAATTCCTTGAGCTTGGAATAGACCCGCTTGAGACGCGCGGATCGCAAATCCAAAGACCCATCGCGGATGGCCTTGAAAAAGCGTTCCTTGCTGACCCGGACCATCAGGTCGCCATAGAGGTCGGCCCCGTTGTAGCGGAAACCGGCGTTGCGGGAAGCGTCATAATCCCAGTCGCCCGGCTGCGCCGCCAGCATGGGGATCTGATCGCGCTGGTAGGCATCGCAAAGAAGCCGCACCAGCCATCCGACCTCCCAATACCAGTAGGCGTTGGCATCGCCTCCCAGCGCAAAGGGCATGTAGCCGGCCTGCTTCATCCTTTCGCAGGCACGGAGGAGTTCCTCCCAGGTCGCAGGCGTTTTCAGCGCCAGCTTGTCGAAAATGTCCTGGTTGTAGAAAATTCCGATCTCAATGAAGTCGAGCGGCACCGCGTATAAGCCGGCGGGCGACTTGTACCGCTCGACAATCGTCATCTCCAAACCATCCCGCCAGCGCGCGCCCGTGTAAGGGTTGATCGAATCGAGATACGGTTCCAAGGGAACGAGTTTTCCCAGTTCGTCAAAGCCGCTCGTGAAATTGCAGTTGTACAAATCGGGGAGCATGTCGCCGCCGGCGGCAAAACGCGTGCGAATCCACGTCTCAAACTGCATCGGGATGATGGCGAGTTTGACCTTGATCTCGGGATGCTTCTGTTCGTACCGACGGGCGATTTCCTCGAAGGCCGCGGAATAGTTCGCGTTCACCGTGGCCAGGAAGACGGTGTCCTGCGTTTTGGCCGCGCGCAGGTCCGATCCAGTCACTGCCATCCATAAAAAGGCCAACCCGATGGACAATTTTCGGCCGGTCGTCGTCGTGGAAATCATTGTTCTCCGAAGATATACAGCCGTGAATAATTAAAGGGACACCGTGGTTTTTCATACGACGTCTTTTCATCCTGGAGGGCGACGCTCCGTCGTCGCCTCCCCTCGGCGCTGACAAAGCAACACCCCGTCTCCCTTACTCCCTGCCACTTGCGCCCTCCAATTTTTACGTGATCGAGACTGGTTTTCATGGAGATTTCGCCTTCTTTGCCTTTGTGCCTATGCCACTTGGTGTGCCTACCTGGGTAGTTACGTTCTCTGTCGTTAGGCGGACTATTTCGCATCCAGCGCCACGATATCCTCGCCGCTCGACGTGATCTCGACAATGCGTTGTCCGTCAATCAAGACTTGATACCGAATCCCCTTCGGCCCCTGGACACGCGCCTTGCCGTCCTGAATGCTCACCGGGAACGGCGCTGCGACACGATGTTTGCCATCGGCGGCAACCGCCAGATTGTCCAGGCGCCCCTCCAACACCAGGCGCAGGTTCACCAAAGAAGAGGGGTTGATCGACGGTCCGCTGCGCCTTTGCGTCTGCAAAGTAAAGACATCCGGCATGCATCCCGCTCGATCACCGTCCACGTACTGAGTCTGCTCGGCTGCGATCAAAAGTCCCTCCGCCAAATGCTTCCAGTTGAGCGTTTTATCATGCGGCGTCAGCAGGGCTAACGCGTAGCCATACTGTACGCCGCACCACGGCAAAGGCAATCCCATCCAATTATACTTCCAGTAGGTGGCGCCATACAGCGGCCCGGTTTGGTAGAGCATAATTGGGTATCGGCTCCACAAATACACGAACGGGATGCCGCTGAGCGCCCAGCGCCGCGCTTGCTGCAGATATTCCGTGTTGCCGGTCAGTTCGTACCCGCGAACGTAGGCCCACACCAGGAGCGCCGACGCCAGAATGTCGGGCGTGTGGAGCGGCACTTCCCAACTCTGCGCCCCGCGCGGCGTGCGGAAGCGTTTCATGAATTCCAGCGTCTTGAGACCCGCATCGCGCGCCGACGAATCGCCGGTCGCCCGCGCATAATCCAGCAAGATCACCGCATTCCTGGCGCAATAGCCGCTGGCGGTATTCTCGAAGTGGCCGCGGAGCAATTCGCCCGTGTAGCGAAACGACCCATCTTGTTTCTGCTGGCCAAGGATTCCGCGAATCTGGTTCGACTTGGCCTCCAGCCATTTGTTGACACGACCGGTTACAAAGAAAACCGCGTCGTTGGGCGCTTGCGCATATCCGCCTCCCCCCAGCGCCAGAGTGGGCGTCTCAGGCGCGTTTCCGGTCAGGCGGAAGATCGTCGAAATCTGATCGGCATAGGGATGACGCTCGAAGTTCGATTCGGCGCAATGTCCCCAGCCGAATTCGTTCTTGAGCGGACCATTCAGCGATTGCAGGCACAGATCCAACTGTTGCTGTCGCGCGCGCGGGGGCGACGGCAGCGGCGGCAAGCCGCCCTGCTTGTTCACCGCCCACAGGATAAGCTCTTCGATTCCTTGCGGTTTGCCGATCAGAATCGTGGCATCAATTTTCTTGCCGCGCAACGCCATGCGATGATCCGCGGTTCCGTCCAGGAAATTGGGGGTCGCAAACACCGGCTGCAGCGACATGCTCTTCCAGGTCATCGCAACCGATCCTCCTCTGGGACCATCCGTCACGCACGCCATCAGCGGCATGGTCACCTTCACCGGGTCGGGCGCGAACCGCAGGTGTTCGTCGGTTTCGATGTCCAGTTTTGACGAGGAAGTTTCCCCCTTGCCCAGATATTCCAATCCGGCAAAAAGACCCTGTTGGAGCGAACCCGTCGTCCGCAGTACGGGGCCTTCGCATTCCCGATCACTCTGGATTGAGACCGACAACTCTTCTCCTTTGAGCGACAGATCGATTGCCAGCCCCTCGCCCGTCAACCGCAGGCCGCCTTGCGGTTGCTCGGCGGGTTTCAGTTTGGGGATGTTCCCGTCGCACTGCGCCAGCGGAGCGAGAACGGCCGCCACCGCTCCGTTGCGTTCCAATCGCGCGCACGAGCCGTCACGCGCCACCTGCAACGTCACCTCGCCTGATTTCTGCAGAACCCAATCGGCCGCCGCCTCCGGGCGATACACGAAAACGGTCCGTCGCGCTGCCGAGGTTCCCTTGGGCTTCAACTTGACTTCAATTTCCACGGCTTCGACCGGCGCCGACCCGGTCAACGGCAGGACAACCGGCATCGTCTGCTCTCCGGCGATGGTGTGGTCGCGGCCTGCCACGGAAAACTCGACGGGTTTGGGGTCGTGATTCTTCAATTGCAGCGTAATCTGCTTCGGTTGCGTCTCCAACCGCAGCAACTCCAGCGGAAAAAACCGGGCCGCGCACAACTCGATCCACTCCACTTCCCCTTCGACTGGTCCTCGACCCAGATCAAGCCGCACCACGCTCAGTTTCTCTTTCGTATCCAGAAACACGGCGTAGTCGTTCCATTGGCCGCCTTCCTTGAAGTCGAAAAAGACGCTTTTGGATTCATCCGGGGTTGGCGCTTTCTCCGTCATCCAGAAAATCTGGCCCTTGCTGGGGATGTTGCACTTCAGCCGCAGCTTGACGATCAACGGGCCATCCACCTGGATCGGGGGGCTCAAGAAAAACGGATCCTCGCCGGTCGCGCGGATCTTGAGCGCGCCGTTCACAACCGACAATTCGCATTGGTTCGGATTTCCCCATCCACTGATCCCGTTGGCAAAGTCCCATCTTTGGATTTTCTCCCCTTGTGGTTGCCGTGGGTACGGATTGACGCCCTGCGTTTCCGCCTTTGGGATTTTTTTTGCCTGGGGTTGCTGTGGGCGGGTCGAGTACAACTCGATCCACTTCACTTCCACTTCGACCGGCCCCCTGCCCAAATCAAGCCGCCAACCGCGCAGCCGCTCGTTCGTATCCAGATACACGGTGTAGTCGTGCCATTGGTCATCGCCACCATCGAAGTCGAAAAAGACACTTTCGGACTCATCATAGAAATTTTCCGCGCTTTTCTCCGTTATCCAGAAGATCTGGCCCTTGCCGGGGTGGTCGCACTTCAACCGCAGCTTGACGGTCAACGGACCAACCACCTGGATCGGGGGACTCAAAAAAAACGGATCCTCGCCGGTCGAACGAATCTTGAGCACGCCATTCACAACCGACAATTCGCAGTCGTTCGGATTTCCCCATTCACTGGTCCCGTCGGCAAAGTCCCATTTCTGGATTCTTTCCCCCGGTGGTTGCTCGTCCTTCGCTTCCACCTGCGCCACAGACATCCATAGCGCAACCGAGAACAGCGGAAACGTCAAACTCTTGCATACGGAATTCATTGGATCGTTGTTCATAATAGATCGGCCTCGTGCTCGGCAGGCTTTGGAGTGTGAAGCGCATCTTCTACGGAATAACGAAATCATCTGGATTTGTTAAAACATTGATCCTCTTCCATTCCACATGGCCATCCAGGAAGAGATAATTTGCGCCGTTGCGATGCATATCTGCGTCAGTCCAGTTCACAATGATGTAGGTGTCACTTCCATAATAGGCGTTTTCCTTGCCGCCCAGCACCTTGCGCAATTCCACCAGACAAAGTTTTGACGATGGATTGCTGATCAGACCTCGTTTACGCCCCAGTCCTGACTGATCACCCCAAGTCGAGGAACCGCTGTAATTACAAAGGGCGGGATTGTAAGCGTAACTGCGCTTACTGACATTGGGGAGTGCTCGCGGGAATTCATCGCTGGGGCAAGCGAGTAGAGACAGATTCTTGTAGTAAGAATACATTTGTTGGTCCCATTGCAGGGGGTTCGGGTCGGGGGTGCTCCCCTGGGATGGGAAGGCGTCATTGTTATCTTCAAGAAACAGCTCAAAGGCCAACCCCAACTGCTTGAGATTGTGCATGCACTTGATGCTCTTGGCCGAATCCTTGGCGGCCTTGAGCGCGGGCAACAGCAACGCGGCCAGAATTGAGATGATCGCGATGACGACCAACAGCTCAATGAGCGTGAACGCTCTTTGAGCTTGCCTTCGCCAAGGCTTCGGCTGGCAAGCCAGCAGCTCGATAAGGGTAAAGCCGCCCAAGGCGGATTTGCGCTTTCTCATTACAGGCAGTTCGATGAGAGCGAGACGTTCTTGGTTTTTAATTCCGGATTTTCGATTTGTTCCAGCGATTCTCAGAGACATGTTTGCTCCCTTTTTGATTCTCATGTTCAACGCGGAAGCCGATTCTTCGGCTTCACCATTTTGACCTCCCGGTGGACTGGCGGATTACCAGGTCCGTCTCGAATACTTTCTGCCGGGGCGGCGGCCAACTTTTACTTTCAAGCCGTTCCAGAAAATAATCCACCGCCTGTTGAGCCGTTTCACGGCAAGGCTGACTGACGCTGGTCAAAGGAATCGGCAGGTACGCCGCCAGCGGAGTATTATCCACGCCAATGACCGACAAGTCCGCGGGTATCCTCAAATCCCGCTCCCCCGCCGCGCGCATCACGCCAATGGCCATGATGTCGTTCAATGCCATCACTGCCGTCGGCCAGTTCTGTGACGGAATCTGACGAAGATAATCCCCAAAAGCCTTAAACCCGTCCTCCATCCGATGTCCGCAACGGATCAGCGAGTTCTCGCCAACGGGCAATCCATGCCTTTCAAGCCCTTCTTTGAAGAGCCTGACTCGGCCGACGTCCGATTGTTTCGCTGCCAATCCGCAGAGGAACGCGATCCTTCTGTGCCCCAAATCCACCAGATGATCCGTTGCGCGCGCCATCCCCTTCGCGAAATCAATGTCCACCGCATCCACCGGCAAATCGCTGCGTTCCGATCCGATAAACACCACCGGCTTCCGCGCATTCCATTGTCGCATGAAAAACTCATCGTGCGAAAACACGTCCGCCAGGAAGCAAATGATCCCGTCCACCTGGCGCGCCAGCATCTTCTCCAGACAAAACTTTTCCCGTTCGAGCGACGCGTGCGTGTCTTCCAACACCAGGTCATAGCCGCGCGCTTCGAGCAGTTGCTCGAAAATTTGAATCATCTCCGCGAAATACATGTTGGCCACATCTGGAATGACCAAGCCCACGGCGTGAAATCGGCCCGTTCGCAAAGCAAGCGCCGCTCGGTTCGGTTGGTAACCCAATCGTTGTGCCACCGCCAAAATCTGCTCCCGGGTCTCCCTCCGCAGTCTCGACCGCAATCGTGAATTCAATGCGAAAGAAACGGCAGTTCGTGAGACTCCACTGACTCGTGCGATTTCGGCCTGATTAACGGATTGTTTCATAAGCACGTGCTTATACAAACTAAGCACGTGCTTATAAATCCCATAAACGCATCCTGACTGCAAGGTTTTTTTTGGTTTTTTTTATCAATCGCTTTTTCCAGATCGCTGCCGCATATCGCTTTCAGACTGATAGCTCGAAACAAACAACGGCTCGGGCTCGCCAGTGAAATGACCATGGAACTTGACTTGGAGAGGGCTTGGATGAATTTATCAAATTCTTATTCTTTAATGTTGAAGAATGCGAGGTAAGACTTGCGCCGGGCTTCGCGCAGGAGCAGGAGCGCGAGTTCGCGCGCGTGATAATCGCCCCACATCGAGGATTCGCCGCACGGAATTTTGCGACCCGGTGGAATGTAGTCCCATCCGTTCGGACGGTGATAAACCGAGTGGAGGATCAGTCCATGATGCGATGGAGCGGCGGAAAGATACGGATCGCCGAACAAGGTATTGGCCGTGACCAGCGCGGCCTGGCGATAGCGCGCGCCGTCCTTGAGACGTTTGCGTTTTTCAAGCCACGCGCCGAATCGCCAGAGTCCCTGCGCGGCGATGGCGGCGGCGGAACTGTCCACCGGCTCCTCGTCGTTGAAAGGGTCCGACGGTTTCTCCAGGCAATTTCCCAAACGCTGAAGGCCGGGCGCGCCGGTGTCCCAAAACGGGATGCCGTCCGTGGTCACATTGGCCATGTAAAAATCGCATGTTGCTTCCGCGGCTTTCGCCAGGGTTGCCTCGATTTTTCGTCGTCCGCCGAAAGGCGCCAATTCATGGTCCGGAAGCGTTTCCAGGAATTCCAGTTCCTCCGCGTAACCGCACATCATCCAGGCCAGACCGCGGGTCCATGTTGAAAAGGGAGAGTACCCCTGCTGGCTGTTGGGACAGCGATAATTGCCGTCGGCCATGTTGAAGATGGATTCGTGCGCCACGCGCCCGCGGATGTCGTAATGATCGCGCCCCTCGCCGTAATAGACGGCATACTGAGCGGCGACCTCGGCGTGTTGCAACAACCGCTCCAGGAGCGAGATTCGCCGATCCATTTCGCCCATGAGAACATGTCCGAGACGATGCGCGAGCGCGAGCGAGCGCAGGGATCGAATGGTATCAGCGAAGAGCGAATGCGGACCGTTGAAAGAGTGGATGTAACCGCGTCCGTCCCGGATTCGCGACCACCGGGCGGCCTGGACCGCGCCGCTGACCTTCAGTGCCAGTTCGTAAAAATTCCGCTCGTTGGGGTTGACGGGGATTCGCCCCTCGCGCATGAGCCGCAGGAGGTTTCCGTAAGTGCTGACATTGTTGAAACCGTGATCGTGCACGCCGATGTGCGAGACGTGGCTGGCCATGACCTCGACGGTTTTTTTCCGCCCGTACTCCAAAAACCATTTTTCACCGGTGGCGTCGAATTGCAGGAGCGCCGAGCCGAACTGAAATCCCTGGGTCCATTCCGTCCAGCCGCGTGATGTGTAGATGCCTCGGATGGTGAAGACGGGCGTCCCCTTCGCCTCATCCCAAACCTTGGCGATGACGCGAATCTTGCGGGCCGAGAGTTCGAACAATCGCTCGATCTTTGGCAGAAGTTTTTGAGGGGTGATGTCGGAATCGGATTGGATCATGCCGGGTTGCGGAGTGATTTTTCAATCAATGACACCGGAAGCCGCGAGGTTAAAGATGAAAATGCGATCCGGTTTGACAGAATCCTGAAAAGGCGACAGGCTCCTGTTTTGGTGAGACACGATACCACCTTGGCGACGGGATCATTCCGCGGTCGCGTTTCTCGCTCGCAAAAGGATCTGTGAGAAATGCGGCCGGATTTTTCGCTCAATGTCCGCGTATTTTCGCAGCTTGAATTCACTTTGCAATGACCACGGCCTCTCCCCAACCCTTTGTTCGAATCCCTTCACTCAAGACGGTTGCTGATTTCCGCGCCCACGCGGCGAGACTGGGCGTCCAACTGGATTGCGACGACGTCATCCAGGCCGGTCCCCAATCGCCCCTGGCGCAGCCGCTCAAGACCGGCGGACGAACGATCGGCAATCGTTGGGCGGTGCAGCCGATGGAGGGATGGGACGGCGCCACGGATGGGAGGCCCACCGAACACATCATGCGACGCTGGCGGCGTTTCGGCGAGAGCGGCGCCAAGTTGATCTGGGGCGGGGAGGCGATGGCTGTGAGCGAAGACGGACGCGCGAATCCCAATCAACTCATCATTGACGAAGACCGCAAGGCGGGGCTGGCCGGATTGCGCGAAGAACTGGTCCGGGCGCATCACGAACGCCACGGAAGGATTGACGATCTGTTGATCGGCTTTCAACTGACTCACTCCGGACGTTTTTGCCGTCCGCATGACAAAAAAAGACTCGAACCCCGCGTCGCCTATCGCCACCCGATTCTCGACCGGAAATTCGGCGTCACCAACGACTCCGCAGTGCTCACGGACGAGGATGTGGAGCGGCTCATTCTCCGGTTCATCGAAGCGGCCAAAGTTGCCGCCGATGTCGGCGCCGATTTTGTCGATATCAAACATTGCCACGGCTACCTGCTGCACGAATTTCTCGGCGCCTTCGCGCGCCCCGGAAAATTCGGCGGATCGTTCGAAAACCGCACGCGGCTTGTGCGCGAGATCGTCCGGGGAATCCGCGCCGCGCGTCCGAAGTTGCTGATCGGCGTGCGGCTGAGCGCTTTCGATTTTGTGCCCTACAAGCCCGATCCGGCGTTGAGCCGGCCGGGGAAGCCCGGTCCCGGTATTCCGGAGGATTATTCGCATTGCCTTCCGTATCGGTGCGCTTTCGGCGTCAACGCCTTGAATCCTGTGGCTTACGATCTTTCCGAAACCGTCCGGTTCCTGAATTTGTTGAAATCGCTCGATGTTCGGCTGGTGAACCTTTCCGCTGGCAGCCCGTATTACAATCCGCACATTCAGCGTCCGGCGATGTATCCGCCTTCCGACGGCTATCAACCGCCCGAAGATCCGCTGGTTGGCGTGGCGCGACAAATCCGTGTCGTTGCTCAGGTAAAAAAACAATTTCCGGATATGATCCTGGTGGGATCGGCGTACTCGTATTTGCAGGAATACCTGCCGCATGTGGCGCAATACAACGTGCGTCAGGGCTTGGCGGATGCGGTCGGGCTGGGACGGATGATCCTCTCTTATCCCGAACTGCCGACGGACGTGTTGCGGAAGGGCGCCCTCGCTCCGAGGTTCATCTGCCGGACCTTCAGCGACTGCACCACCGCGCCGCGGAACGGCCTTCTTTCAGGCTGTTTCCCGCTGGACGATTACTACAAGGGACGTCCTGAAGCGCAGACCCTCAAACAAATCAAACGCGATGCCAGTGCGTAAAGTCCTTCCTCATCGCTCTTGAAGACCTGAACTGTTATTTCTTTTTGTCAAAAATTTCAGCAGTGACAAGAATCCAGAATGTGAACGGCACGGATTTTTCGCTTTTCTCATCCTTGCGACTGGCATTCTTTTGAACAAGTCCCCCAAGAACTGCGGTTTGACCGCTCAAGAGGCATAAACTTGTTGTGACTGTCCTGCTGTTAAAAACGGGCTGCTTGATGACTGTTCCCTTGGTTTTGTCATCGTCTGTTTGGGAGGGTGGAAAATCCACGTATCGTTCAAAATCCGTTATTTCCAGATCAAAATCAAAACTGACTTTGTCATTCTGAATGGTGGGAAGACAACTCCATCGAATACCAACTCCCTTCATAGTGGACGATTCGGTGAACGATTTCGAAATCGAATCGAAATGAAACTCCGGACATCGCATCGGCTTCTGCGCATTTGCTTCCATCTTTTCACCATCTGCAGCCACCAATGTTGGAAATTCCGTCCTCTTGACGCCGTTCATCTGTTTCAGCAAATCAAGAAACTCCTGTTTGCGGCGATTGTCCCCGATAAACATAGGCATCGTTTTTGTTCCGGTCAATTTTTCGATATCGCTGGCCGGGGCTTCCAAGATGGCCACGCTGAACCTTGCCCGTTTCTCGGTTTGCGGTTCACGAACCTTGATCGAAGTGAGGGTAACAGTCGAGCATCCGAACAAAACGGACAACAGGAGAAAAATGAACGTCCACCGTGCGAATGGACCTACGCGCATGAACCCATGCTCCATGGCGACTGAATGCGGGTCAATCAAAAAGCATGGCAAAGGCGCATTTTGCCTCCAGTCCGGACTGGGAGTAAAATGACGAGGTGCATATTTCATCCGACGCGGCGGATGAAATATGCAGGCTATATCGCCACCGGTTCCCGTTTGCCGGACCGGGCGGAGCGGATCGCCGCTTCTGTCACCGCCATGTAGCGAACGCCCTCCTCGAAGTCAGGCGGAAAGAAGCGCGTGCGCTCTTTTGGCAGACGCTCCCGCCCACCGGCGCGAATGGCGTCAATAAAATCCGCTTCCACCGTCCAATCGCGTTGAAGCGGGGCGGGGATCGGCAGCCGCTTCAATTTACCCTCATCGTGACGCGCGCCGGAGACATCGCCCGTCATAAAATCCACGAGAAGCGTTCCCCGGTCGCCATAGATTTCCGCCACATCGGACGGCGCATGATGGACCGCGCTGCTGAAGGAAAGGCTCAACTGTCCCGGATGATCGCGCAACTGGACGACCGCCTGAAGCTGGTCGGGCACTGTCACCGGAATCCATCTTCCACCGCTGTTCTTGCGGCGTCGCGTGAACGTGCAGGCAGCGGCCTGCACTGATGTGACCGGGCCGAACCATTGGAGAAAACGTTCCATCACAATGCCGAAGGAAAGGGTGTTGACGCCGTTGAGCGCCGTTTGCTGCCGCCAATGGATCGGCGCATTGGGATCGGCGAACATCGCGCCCAGGCTGTGAAACCGCACCAGACGGACGGCGCCCACAAAACTGTCGCGGATGAGGTCCTGCACAAAGAGCGCGCATTTCATGACGTAAGGCGAGGGGCAGATCATGGCGACAAGATTGGGATGCCGTCGCGCCGCGGCGAGCATCATTCGCGCCTCATTGAGGTTGCGCGCCATCCGCGCCTGGGTGAAGACGTGTTTGCCCGCGCTCAGGGCCGCGCAGCTCAGCGTGTGGTGCAGATACGGCCAGACGCCGATCATGACCGCATCGATGTCGGTTGCGTGGATGATTTGCCGCGGCGAGCGGGCAACGCGTTCAAATCCCCACTCCCGCGCCACAGCGTTGCCGGAGGCCGCCGACCGGTTGCAAACGGCGACCAGTTGGACGTCCGGTATCTTTTTCAGCCCCGGTAGATGCCGGCTCTTGGTGATGGCGCCTGCGCCAATGATGCCGATACGAATGGGTTGCTCTGGCTTCATGGTTCGATTCTATATCAAATCCAAACACTGGATGTCGAAGCTTTGTTTACACAGTGGAAGGTCCGAAACCGGCGCCGCCGTGGGCTGTTGGTTATAATCGCAGGCGGCGGAAGGTGGAGGCAACATGACGGAAATGGGCGGAATCATCAAATAAGATGGTGATGTCCTTTTCGCTGAAAAGGGCGCGGATACGGGGATGACGCAACAAATGCTCGCGGAATCCGGCTTCCGAAGAGTCATTCCACGCCGCCATCGCGCATTCCTGCACCAGCTCATAAGCCTCCTTGCGCGGGAGTCCCTTGTTCGTGAGCGCCAGGAGAACGCCTTGCGAATGATGCAGGCCTTTCGATCTTGCCATGTTGCGCCGCATGTTTTCCGGATAGACTTTCAGCCTGGCCACGAGACCGGTCAGTTCATTCAGCATGTAATCGAGCAGGATGCAGGAATCGGGCAGCACCACCCGTTCGACGCTGGAATGCGAGATGTCGCGTTCGTGCCACAACGCCACATTCTCCAGCGCGGCGACCAGATTCCCGCGAATCACGCGCGCAAGGCCGCACAGGCGCTCGGCGGTGATCGGGTTTCGCTTGTGCGGCATGGCGCTCGATCCCTTTTGTCCTTCGGCGAAAAACTCCTCCGCTTCGAGGACTTCCGTCCGTTGGAGATGACGAAACTCCGTGCCCCATCGCTCGATGGACGCCGCCGTGACCGCAAGTGCGCACATGAAATCGGCGTGGATGTCTCTCTGAACAACCTGGGTGGCAAGGATGGCCGGACGAAGGCCGAGTTCCTTGCAGACAAAAGCCTCGACGCGCGGATCAAAATGCGCGCGGGTGCCGACGGCGCCGGAGAGTTTCCCCACCGACGCAATGTCCTTTGCCCGTTCCAGGCGTTGCAGCGCCCGGCCAAATTCGTCGAACATCAGCGCCATCTTCAGACCGAAGGTGATGGGTTCCGCGTGAACGCCGTGCGTGCGTCCCATCATCGGAACGTCCCGATGTTCGCGGGCGCGTCGGGCGATGGCGTCGCGCAGCAGGCGCGCATCCTTCAGGAGAATGTCCGCGCTCTCGAGCATCTGAACGCCGAGCGTGGTGTCGAGAAGGTCGCTGGAGGTGAGTCCCTGATGGATGTGGCGCGCGGGCGTCTTGCCGACGCATTCCGCCACGTTTTCCAGAAACGCAATCACATCGTGGTTGGTTCGTTTCTCGATCTCGCGGCAGCGTTCCACGGAAAATGCCGCCTTTTTCCGGATGACGGCCAGATCGCGCGACGGGATTTCGCCGAGGATTTTGTGGCGGCCTTCACAGGCGAGGATTTCAATGCGAAGCCAGATGGCGAGCTTGTTCTGCTCCGTCCAGATGGCGGACATTTCGGGACGCGAATAACGGGGGATCATGGGAGAAAGGGGGTAGGAGGTGGAGGGGTAGGAGGCGAGCGAACAACAACAACGCGCCAAAGGCAAGGGCGGTCTCGCGGGAGGCGTTAATCCGGTCTCCACCCCGACGCAGGGGGTGAGTGGCTAAGGTTACGGCGGACGCAAGCAACGGAAGCCCACGCGCAAGCCTATTTGCATCCCATGTTGGAGGTTTGGGAGGCGGAGGTGACCTACCCCCGCCGATCCGATTGGCCGATGTCCTGCTTTCGCGCGATCCAATATTGTGGTTTCCGGTGCCCATGCGCAATTGCCAGAATCCACAGCATGTTGGCGACGCAAACGTAGGCGATGTAGTGGGGAAACACTTTCAAGTTGACCCGGCGGTAACCCCCTGACCGCAAACGTGGAATCTCGGCGTTCTCTGCAATCCACCGAATGTGGCGGTCAACTTCCCCCCGAAAGCAGTGTCCAAGCCCATGCTGTCGCTGCTCGTAGTAGTCGGTGGTATCATCGAACTCCTCCGCAGCTTGCGGCAGAACGATGATGTTCATCGCGCAAGACGGCGATCAACACGGGCCAACACCTGATCATACGGGATGCCCTTCACCCGTCCTTCTTCCACGGCACGAACACGATCCCGAATTTCAATTTCCCATGCAATTTGCACATCAGGGTCTTCGCTGGTATCCTCCAGTTCAATCAGAAACCGTGCCAACGCCAATCGCTGGTGACTTGACAGATCAATGGCCTCACGCGTGACTTTCTCGAGGGTCTTGCTCATGGCATAATGTTGCCCATTATTCTCCAGTTGTCGAGGCCTTTTGCCAATCATCTCCCCCGCGTCATCTTGAGCGAGACATGGTTGGTGGTGGCGTGGAAGGCGGAGCGATCACCTGCCCCCGACCCGATTAGAAGTCCGATTCCTTGGGCGGTGGTCTTCACACCGATACAGGTGTGTCCTCGAATACTCTTTCGATGGAGGTAATGGATTTGCACGAGGCCACAGGCAAAGCTCGCATCGGGTGGTTTCGAGTTTTGTGCTTTTCTCTTTAGAGTGCGACTCATACGATGGTCTCATGTGGCCATATCGACAACCGAAGAAAGTGACACGGGCGCCGGCGCACGGCTGCTCCACTGATTGACCGCGGGATTGGCGATCTGCACATCAACGCGAGTGACAGGTTCGTTCGACCGATTTTGGGTGTTGGCGTCATTCATCTCCACCATTAAAGGGAATGGCGATTAAGGGGGATTCCGACCATGGGATCAAGCTTTCTGGAAGAGCGTGTGCGCGGGAGGTTGGCGCTGGGAAGCGGGGTTATTGGATCGCCACGATTTTTCCAAGCTCCACCGTTCCCAGGTCCAACCGGATATTCTGATTTTCCACCCGACATGACACAGTCTGTCCGGTCAGCGCATCCACCGCCTTGGCCGGGTTCAGTCCCCCTTCCAAGGGGGATTTTGCCCGCAACCATCCGGGTTTGCGAATCGTGATCACAACCTTTTCTTTCGGCTTGGACTTGAACCGCGGTTTTCGGCCCAAATCATTGTC
>JACQHZ010000481.1 GCA_016198745.1 Verrucomicrobiota bacterium | reverse complement strand
TTTTTTTGCACGGAAAACGAGGGATGGAAGCAAGCCGGGTTGTCACCGCTCGCTTCAAGACCGGCCACCCTGAAACGGGTGATGTTGCCACTTCTTCCCCAGCCGTCCGGCATCAAGGGAATCCGCAGGCTTCATCCATCAAATAGCATGTAAACATCGCCATCAATTACCCTGCTCACGCTCATCATCGAAGAATGTCTGATGATCTTTCAGGAATCAGGCGACAAAAGAGGCCGAGCCTGGCCGATTTATCATTTGGGCCAGGTGGTCTTCGCCCAAGGCGATCTGCCCAACGCGCGTGACTTGTTCAAGGAAGGCATGACCTTGTTCCAGGAGTTGAATGATAAAAGCGGAATCGCTTTCGGCCTGGATGGATTTGCCAAGATGGCTTGCGCGGAGAAGAAGATGGAGCGGGCGGCGCGCTTGTTCGGCGCGGCGGAGATCGTGCCTGAAGCCGCCCGCTCTCCCCGCAACTTTTGGCCGGTGGATCGGGCCGATTATGATCGCCATATTGCCGCTGTGCGGGCTTCGCTTGGCGAGGAGGCTTTTGCCGCGGCGCAGGCGCATGGACGCGCGCTGACAATGGAGCAGGCCATTGCGTATGCGTTGGAGAATGCCTCTTGAGATCCAAACAAAAAATGGTAACTATTCAGGTCATTCCCGCGAAAGCGGGTGCATGCGGTCGAAGACTCATCCAGTCCGCCGGATCCGCCTCTGCCCGAGCACTGGATTCCCGTCCCGCCGTGGCGGGACGGGAATGACAGCGAGCGGGGGGATGACCTGAATGGTTACCATTCTCCAACACCATGACTTGAATGGACACGTTCTTTCCCATCACCTATTCCCGCCTTGCCCCAGATGCTCTGTTGGCGGAGGTCATGCCGGATTACGACGTTGGCAAAGCGGTTGAATGCCGTCTGCTCTGCGCCGGCTTGAACGATTCGTATTTCGTGAGGACCGCTCGGGGGCAGTTCATACTTCGTGCCTATCGGCCGGGCTGGCGGTCGCTCCCGGAAATCCAATATGAAATCGACGTATTGTCGCATTTGCACGCCAAGGGCGTTCCGGTTTCCGCTCCTCTCAGGAGCAGGGATGGCGGTTTCACGCGGGCGGTGCGGGCGCCAGAAGGCGGGCGGCAGGTCGCTCTTTTCACCTTCGCTTGCGGCAAGGCTGTGGATCATCGAATCGAAGAACAAACGGCTCTTTACGCCGGGATGATGGCGCGCATCCACAGCGCAACGGGCGACTTTGCGAGCGCATGTCCTCGCCCGCTGGATATCGACCATCTCCTGGATCAGCCGCTCAAATGCATCGAACCCTTTCTGAAAAATCGCGCGGCGGACTGGACTTACTTGCGCGAACTGGTTGATCAACTTCGCTGCCGGTTGACGGCTCTCCCCCTGCATGCGCTGGAACAGGGCTTCTGTCACGGTGATTTCCATGGGGGAAACGCCCACATCTCCGAGGATCATACCGTGACGTTCTTCGATTTCGATTGTTGCGGATTCGGCTGGCGGGCTTACGACATCGCCGTCTTCCGCTGGGCGGCGGGCCGCGAGGACAAACGCTGGGCGCTTTTTCTCAAAAGCTACACGGAGCATCGGAAGCTGAATGAGTTGGATTTGGATGCCGTGCCGCTCTTTGTCGCGATTCGGGACATCTGGCTTCTGGGCCTTTACACTCAAAACGCGGATTATATCGGCTTGAACTGGGCGTCCGCCAGGTTAGACGGCACGCTGAAGTTTCTCCGTGACTGGGAAGCCAAACATTTAACTCAGAAAGAGATCCACGCGACATCCCTCGGAAAACTGATCCCCCGCGAGCTGCTCTTCGGAAACCCGGAGCGAACCAATCCGCAGATTTCGCCGGACGGAAAACTCCTGGCGTATATCGCGCCCGATTCAAAGAACGTCCTGCAAGTGTGGATGCGCACCTTGGGACAGCAAGATGACCGGGTGCTGACGGCGGACAAAAAGCGCGGCATCCGCTGGTATTTTTGGGCGTTTGACGGCGAACAACTGATTTACCTGCAGGACGCAGATGGCGACGAAAATTGGCACCTCTACGGCATCAGCCTCAAATCCGCCGTCATTCGCGACCTCACCCCATTTCAGGGCATTCAGGCTCGGCTGGTGGCATGCGATTCGAACTTCCCCGATGAAATTTTGGTCGGCATGAACCTGAAGGATCGCCGCACACATGATGTCTATCGCGTCAATATCAAGAACGGCGCGGTGGAACTCGACACCGAAAATCCTGGAAATGTGGTGGGATGGGTGGCGGATGCGGAGTTCACAGTGCGCGCGGCGATGGCCACGACATCGGAGGGAGGTTCAGACCTCATGGTGCGGGAGGCGGTTGATCAGCCGTGGCGGATCGTTCGTCATTGGGGACCGGAGGACACGGGAAGCGCGCGCTCTTTTTCAAAGGATGGAAAGACGCTTTATATCACGGGAAGTCACGATGCCAACACGGTGCGTTTTCTCGTACTCGATCTGGCAACGGGCTGCGAAACCGTGCTTGCGGAAGACCCTGAGTACGACGTCGGGGGACTCTTCATCCATCCGATCAAGCGCGTGATTCAGGCCGTGGGTTTTTATCGGGAAAAACATGAGTGGCGCGTGCTCGACCCGGAAATCGCCCCTGATTTCGACGCGCTGGCCAGGGTGCGAGGAGGCAATTTTGGATCCATCACCCGCGATCTTGCCGACACAACCTGGATTGTCGGTTACTCCTCGGACGATGCGCCCGGCCACTATCACACCTACGCGCGTTCCTCAAAGACCAGCACCTCACTCTTCAGCCAGCAGCCGAAATTGGAAGGATTGCCGCTTGCAAGGATGGAACCGGTTTCCTTTCTGGCGCGTGATGGCCTGACCATTCACGGATACCTGACGATTCCAGTGAATGTTTCCGCGAGGAATCTGCCGACCGTGCTTCACGTCCATGGCGGCCCTTGGGGGCGGGATGGCTGGGGTTTCCATTCTGAAGTGCAGTGGCTGTCCAATCGCGGCTATGCGGTATTGCAAGTGAACTTCCGCGGTTCCACCGGATACGGCAAGAAGTTCATGAACGCCGGTAACCGCGAGTGGGCCGGCAAGATGCACGACGACCTGATTGACGGCGTGACCTGGATCGTGAAGGAAGGCATTGCCGACCCGAGAAAAGTCGCCATCATGGGTGGATCATACGGCGGCTACGCCACGCTGGTGGGGTTGACCTTCACACCGGATGTCTTTGCGGCAGGGGTTGATATTGTTGGTCCGAGCAACCTGGCGACGCTCCTTCGAAGCATTCCTCCTTACTGGGGGCCGATGATGGCGATGTTTTCACATCGTGTGGGCAACTTGGACAAGGAAGAAGATTTCCTGAAGTCGCGGTCGCCGCTGTATTTCATTGACCGCATCAAGGCACCGTTGCTCATTGGGCAGGGGGCGAACGATTCGCGTGTCAAGCAGGCCGAAAGCGAGCAGATCGTGGAAGCGATGCGCAAGGCGAACAAGCCGGTGGAATACATCCTTTACACGGACGAAGGGCACGGCTTCGCGCGTCCGCAAAACAGGCTTCATTTTTATGCGAAAGCGGAGGAGTTCCTCGCCAAATATCTGGGAGGTCGGTGTGAACCAATTGGAGATATCCCGGGCCATTCAGGTGTGATGAAGTAAAAACGTGACTACTCAGGTCTATCGGTCATTGCGTGGCTTGCCACGTTTCCCGTGGAACGAAGCGACGAAGCAATCTCATTAGATTGCCACGCCTCCTTCGGATGCTCGCAATGGCCTGGTTAGTAAACGAACACACGCAGAGCGACAGCATCGAGCACATCGCCCGATGGCAGCACACGGACCATCTCGACGCGTTGAGGGGAAGGACCATTTCGCTGAAAATTTATCTCCGTCAAGCCGAGCGTTTTGCTTTCGGGGTCGTTTACACCCGTCTTTGTGAGCCAGCAAACATGGCATGTCTGCGGCGAGGCGTCCAGGGAGTGAGAGCGGATTGCAGGCTTGCGGTGCGGATGCTTCCGCCGCTATAGATGACTGCATGAAAATCCCCCTTTCCCGCGTCTATATCAATGAGACCATCAAGCAACGCATCCTTGCAGCGGTGGATTCGCAAAATTACATCCTGGGCAAGGAGTGCGAGGCTTTCGAGCAAGAACTTGCGGCTCACACCGGCGTGAAACACTGCGTGCTTGCCAGTTCGTGGACAGCCGCCGTGCATCTCCTTCTCCTCGCCCTGAAAATCAAGCCGGGCGACGAAATCCTGACGCCTGCGCACACCGCCTTTCCCGGCATCGAGCCGATCATTCATGTCGGCGCGAAGCCGGTTTTTCTGGATGTGGACGAGACCTACACCGTGAACGTGGATCAGATGGAAGCAAGCGTCACATCCCGCACGGTGGGATTATTGCCCGTTCACCTCTACGGACATCCCGCCGCAATCGCTCGCGTGAAGGCGATCGCCGACAAACACAACCTCTTCTGGATCGAGGATTGCGCGCAGGCGCACGGCGCAACATGGAACGGGCAGCGGGTGGGCAGCCACGGCAATTTCGGCGCCTTCTCGTTTTTTCCATCAAAAAATCTGACCGTCTTCGGCGACGGAGGCTGCATCACCACCAACGACGCTGCGGCGGCCGAGCGCATTCGCATGCTGCGCAACCACGGGCGGAAGGACAAATATGTGCATGAAATGGTTGGGTTCAATTTGCGGTTCAACGAAATCCAGGCGGCGGTTGGCCGCGAGCAACTGAAACGATTGGACGAATTCAATGAACGCCGCCGGAAGGCGGTAGGCTGGTATCGTCAGCGTCTCAGCGGCATGGCGCAGGTGCGGTTGCCGGTGGAACGCCCCGGATGCCTGCCCGTCTATCACATGTTTGTGGTCCAGGTGGAACGCCGCGACGCCCTCGCCAAATTTCTCAAAGAACGGGAGATCGGCACCGGCATTCATTATCCGGTGCCCAATCATCGTCAGCCAGCCATCACATCGCTTTACCGGGACCTGCCCAGATTGCCGGTGACGGAGGCGCTGGTGGATCGAATCCTGTCGTTGCCCATCCATCCGCATCTCACGGAAGACGAGGTGGATTTTGTCTGCCGGCAGATCGGTGAGTTTTACAAAAGCTGATCTGGAAACTTTTCATTCGACAATGAATGCTGGAGCCGGGCAAGGCGCGTGAGGATTTCCCGTCGCGCGCGGCGGTAACGCGATGTATTTGAAAAGTTGTCCCCAGAACCAAACATCAATGCGGTGCGCAATCTCTTTGGGCGGTTGCGCGGCGAGCTTGGCCGACGCGCCGCCCTGTTTCCGGGCCGCCTCGAGATTCGCTTCCGAAGCCCACTTGTCGCCGATGAGCGCGACGGTGTAGCTGTCAAAGCGCCAGAGACCGTTGCGCCGCGCCGTGTCCAGCCAGGGATTGAAATAGGAGAAATCAAGTTCCGGCAACGGCTCGCGCCGGAGAAACAGCGGGTCCGCATTGGCATTGGCGGAACACGCGCAGGAAATTGCCGCCGAGAATCTTGCGGATTTCTTCCTGCCGATACCCGCGACGGACGAGTTCCGCGGTAAGATTGGGCAGCTTGTCGGCGGTCTCGACCCCGCCACAGGTGTCGCCCAGGTCATAATCGGAACCAATGCCCACGTGATAGTCCACCTCGGCCGAATCCGGAAATCGCTTGGGGTCAATGTTGCCATGTGAAAGCACGACCAAATCCACCCCGCCTTTGCGCATGCGCCAGACCGTGCCTTGCCCGCAGCCCGGTCGGCCGGCAATGAAGTCATGCGCGGAAACGCCATCGGGATGATGGCGGTAAATCAGTCCGGGGTTGACGTAGCCGAGGACGACGGCGGCGGCGCGATGCAGTTTGAGTATGGCGAGGTTCATAAGGATTCTTATTCTAATTCACTATCAAGTTGAGACTTCTAAGGAACTGGATTTGGAACACCTTGAGGGACAAAGGATTCCGTCAGGTTGGGAACCGGAGGGCCACGCTCCGTCGTGACCGTGCGGGAACGGACGCGACGGAGCGCGTCCCTCCGGAAAACCAGTTTTTTCCCGCATTGCCCCTGCCCCAAAATATCCCCAACAAAGGGCAGGGTCGTGGGC
>JACQHZ010000461.1 GCA_016198745.1 Verrucomicrobiota bacterium | reverse complement strand
TTTGAAACTCCTTCGAAAGACCGTTTCCTGGAGGGCGACGCTCCGTCGTCGCCGTACGGAGCCATGGCGCTGACGAAGCAGCGCCCTCCGATTTTCTTCGGGAACCTACTTTTGAAACACGCTCTTAATCGTAATCGTAATCCTGCTCGTAATCTCTTTTGCGCCAGGGTTTGGGAAGATTAAGATTACGAGCAAGATTAAGGAAACGACCAGCGATGGCTTAACTTCGCGCCATTCGTGTCAGACCTTGTTGGCCTTCAGGTCCGCGAGCGGGTAATGGGTTCCCCGCCATGCGATGCCATTTTGCAGCAGCGTCTTGATCGTTGCCCGCAAGAAGATGTGCTGAAGCAGCAGTGCCATCAGCGGCAGGCCGATCCAGTGCCGGCGTTTCAGGCCGTGGAAACCGGCGTTGTCCGCATACATGACTGCGAGGAGAAGGAGGACGATCCCGTTGAGCAGCCGGGTTGTTCCGCTCGTGACTGCGAGAGCGAAAACCGGCCACACGAAGATGAGCAATACGGCGAGTGATGAGACAACGACCCCCGCCAGACTGTATTCCGTGCCCGCGAAAGCATTCTTTTCCAGCCCGCGCGCCATTTCCCCGACGGACGAGTACCATTCCACTGTGATGCTGCCATCGCCAAGCACCAGTTCCTGACGGCGCCCTGACTTTTTGAGCAGCTTGCCGAGCTTCATGTCGTCGTCGGGACGCATGGCGATGGCGCGATGTCCCCCGACCGCGTGGTAGGCGTCCGCCCGGACGAGATTGAACGCACCGATGCCAATGTGACACCGGCTCCTGGGGTCCTTCGCCTTCCAGGGGCGGGCGTAGATTCCGAAAAAGAGCGCGAAGGTTCCCCCGAGCATGTTCAGGAGAACACCGGGCATGGTCAGACGCGGCCCCAGCGCAAGATGATCCAATCGCTCGCTGGTCATGCAACCCAGCGCGCGGCTGACGGTCGCGGGCGCCATCACCACATCGGCGTCCGTAAAAAGGAAAAACTTGCCGGTTGCCCGTTCGCTTCCACACTGCATGGCGTGGTTTTTGCCCAACCAGCCCACCGGCAGTTCCGTCAGATGGACGACGCGCAACCGCGCGTCCCGCCTCGACAGCCGGTCCAGGATCGCGCCGGTATCGTCGGACGAACGGTCGTTGACGGCGATGATTTCGAGGTTGGGATAATCTTGAAGCAGCACGGAACCCAAAGCGGATTCCAGATTCCGCGCTTCATCGCGGGCGGCAATGATGACGGAAACCCTGGAGGGAGCGTCTCCGCAAAAGGGGGGGAAATCCTTGAGATGTCGGAGAGAGCGATTGCCGATCGCAAACTCCATCGCCCATCCCGCCGTCAGCAGGAGCGTCAGCGCCGCCAGCCAGAAAGCAACGTCATGCATCATGCTTTCATTCATGAACTTTTCGTGGGATGTTTGCAACAACCGGCATGGTTCAAAGTTCACGGTTCAGGGGTTCACGGTTGACCGAGTTAAACCTGAAAACCGCCAACCGGTGAACCGTGAACCTGGAACTGTTGAACCATGCCCAACAACCCCTTGCCATTTCTCTTCGACATGAAGATGCGAATCACCGCATGCAAATGCCTCGGCGTTCTGTCGGCGTGGTTTGTCGTCGCCCTGCTGGGTGCGGAGGATACCGCCAAGGCGCCCGCGACCTCCCCCGGTGCGTCGGCAGAAGCGGCTGATCCTATCCGGTCAAATTCGAAACTTCAGCCCGTTCCCGGATGGCAGACCATTCGGTTCGATCAATTGCCGGCGCCCAAAATAAGGCCCAAATGGTTTTCCTACCGTTTTGACGCCGGCAAAGAGAAATTTCTGATCTATGTTCCAAAGACTTATCGAGCTGATCAACCCTGCGGAATCTTTGGGTGGATCCATCCCGAGGATAATCTTGAAGCGCCCAAAAATTTCGAGCCGTTGTTCGATGAATTTCGGTTGATTGCGCTCACGGCGGAGGGCTGCGGCAATACGCAGTGGCCGGAGAAACGGGTGGGATTGCTTGTCAGCGCCGCTTTGGAAATTGCCAAGACCCTGACGGTTGACCCGAAACGCCGCATCCTGAGCGGCCTTTCCGGCGGCGGACGATCCGCCGCGCTGGGCGGCTTCGTTCATCCTGAATTTTGGAGCGGCGTCATCTCATGGTGCGGCGGCAATTATTATGAAGACTACCCGGCCGCCGGCCAGCCGGATATGGTCCGGTATGGAATCAATCATTACAGCCCGGATGCGGTGACGCCCAGCCATGTTTCCGCTGCCAGGAAAAATGTCCGTTTTGTGCTGCTGACTGGGCCTCAGGATTTCAATCTCGATGAGTCGCGCGATGTGGAGGCCGCCATGAAAAATGACGGCCTGCGCGTCCTGCTGATCGAAGAGCCAGGGCTGGGGCACGCCATCGGAAGCGAAAGGAGCATGCGCAAGGCGTTGGATTTTGTCCTGTCAGCGCGCTGAAACTCCACGAAATGTCGATGATGTGCCAGGAGGCCGAGTTTTTTCTGGCACCAAATGATCACGGAATCGGATTATTTCGACTTTGCGGTGCCATTCCAGGCACTGCTGGAGGAATAGGTTCGGTCAAACAGGCGGCCTGCCGCTCCCGCCAGGCATGAACTGAAAAAGGCTTTGCAGCCAGGCAAGGGTTTTGGCATGCTGAAGGGGGACCCTACGGAATCCTGGTGTCAAATTGTGAAATATGCAGGGTAGGGGTTTGCATCAGAAGGCTTGATCTCAAGGCGTGGCTGTGTCTTGTTGTCCCCATGCAGCCCTTGGCCCGCCTGCCTGGCGGCGGGCAGGCCGCAAGAGGAGACATGCCATCCACACCTCCAAGACGGGAAACGCCCCACGATCAAGCGGTTTTAAGGCCCTCTGAACGCCGCCAGCGCAGGGATTCCGCCCCCGCTCCGGGCCAGCCCCAAAATCAAAGTTCCTATCCTTTATTCGGCAGGATGAATGAGACTTTTTTGAGAATTGTCCTCCAGCGAGTTCCACTTCGGGTTCGAAGGAGAGGACCGCTTTGGACATGGGCCGATCGCTCCCTCGACGGAGTCGGTGCGGGTCCGTTCTTCAGTCGAGCGATTCTTCGCCGTGCTCTCGTTTGGCGTCATCTCGGCCGTTGCAGTCGCTTTTACCATCGTCTCGTCCATCAGGCTGGGGCGGTCGCGATGAGCAACCGGGCAGGAGCATGAAGAGCGAATCGTCGGAGCGGCGGTTGGTCATCACCACCGGGGCGCAATGCCGGCCTCTTTGGCTCAGCTACCTTTTCGTCGCGCCATCCGCGATTCTGTGCGCCATCGTCGCGGCTGGGTTCATCAAAAACGCGGGATCCAACCCTGAGGAATTTCGCAGGTTCCTCAAGGCTCTGCCGCTCATCGGTCTGGCCGGCTCCGTCACGCTGCCGGTCGCGATGTGGCGCAACCAATTCACTCTCGACCGTGGCTGCGCGAAGCTCCTCCATTGGTGGGGCTATCCGTTCTGGAGGTTCGGCTCGCGGGAATATGACCTGAGCGTTTTCACGGGCGTCGAAGTGGAGGGCGTGCGTCCGTATTGGACGACGCCCAAGGGGCGGGTCACGCCGCTCATGGTCGACGGGTTCGCCAATACCGGGTATCGCCTCTATTACGACGTCGTCATGGTCGGAAGCGGAGGCCCGCTGCTACTCCAGGAGTTCCACTCTTTTCCCGCAGCCACGTGCGCGCGCCGGCACATCGCTTCCTTCCTGGATTTGCCCAGTGATCCGGAGCCTGTCCGCAGGACGCTCCTCGGGCCGAACCTTCATTTGTCACTTTATTTCGTCACGATGCCGGTCTTCATGATGGCAGGACTCGCGGTTTTCTTCGCCCTTGCCTCGTGGATCGCGGCGGCGGGGAAGGCTGTCTTGTGGTCCTTCGGCTTGAAGGGCTACGGGATGCTCGTCTTCGTCGCCGGCTTCCTGCTCTTTCCAACCGCCGGGATATGGGCTGGCGCAGTCCTGTGGAGCCTGGTACCGGCGGCCTGCCCGCTCTGCGGGGGAAAGGCGCGCATGCGCTGGTCTCCCCCATGGGCGATGGGTCTGAGCTTCGGGCGCTACCAGTGCGGCCAGTGCGGCGTCCGTTGGCCGTTGACGCGCTGAATTATTGTTGCGCCGTCCCTTACCGAGCAGCGGGTGGTTGTTTCCAAGGACATGGACTTTTTCTATTCACACTTGTTTTCGATGATCAGGGTCTCAGATTCATTTCCTTGAGCTTTCGATGCAGCGTACGGCGGCTGACGCCCAGCAAGGGAGCGGCGCGGCTGATGTTCCCTCCGGTTTGCTTGAGCGCCTTCACGATCAGGCGCCGCTCCATTGCAGCGAGGTTCAAGTTGCCTTCGCCGCCATCCGACGCGAAGGCAGGCGACGCCTGAGCTTCGCGCAGTTCCGGGGGCGCATCCCTTGCCGCAAGGCGTTCGCCGCGGGACATCACCACCATCCGGTTCACCACGTTGCGCAATTCGCGAATGTTGCCCGGCCAGGAGTGCCTCAGAAACAACTGCATCACATCGGGCGGGAACCCCTGAATCCGTTTCCCGTTTTCACGGCAAAACTCCTTCAAGAAATGATTTGCGAGAATGGGAATATCCTCGCGTCGTTCACGCAAGGCCGGCAGCTTGACGGCAATCACGTTCAGACGGAAGAAGAGGTCCTCGCGGAACTTGCCGTCCGCAACCATCTTCTTTAGGTCGCGATTGGTGGCCGCGATCAGACGAATATCGCTCTGGATGCTCTTGTCGCCGCCCACGCGCTCGAATTCGCGGGTTTCAAGGACGCGGAGAATCTTGACCTGAAGCGTGGCGTCGATTTCCCCGATCTCATCCAGAAACAGGCTGCCGCCGTCCGCCATCTCGAAACGTCCCTGACGCCGCTCGAAGGCGCCGGTGAAGGCGCCTTTCTCGTGTCCAAAAAGTTCGCTTTCAAGAAGGGTGGGGGAGAGGGCCGCGCAATGGACGGCAATGAACCTTTCCTTGACGCGCGGACTCAGGCTGTGAACCGCGCGCGCCACCAGTTCCTTGCCGGTGCCGCTTTCGCCCTCCAGCAGCACGGTGGCCCGCGAAGGCGCCGCCTGTTTGACGACATCGAGGACCGCCCGTATGGCCGGTGATTCGCCGAGGATGGCGTGAAGTCCGTAGCGATCGTCCAACTGCTTTTGCAATTGGACGTTCTCGGCCTCGAGCACGCGCGATTTGAGAAGCCGCGAGATGCGAATCTCCAGTTCATCAAGCTGAAGCCGGCCCTTGGAAATGTAATCGTCCGCCCCGTGTTTCATCGCCTCGACGGCGAGTTCTTCCGAACCGTAGGCCGTCATCAGAATGCAAACCGGCGGATGCGGCAGCGCCTTGGCGCGCTGGATCAGTTTGAGGCCGTCTTCGCCGGGCATGCGCAGATCGGACAGGAGAACGTCGAACGGCTCGGCCGAGAGCAGTTCGGCGGCAGACCTGGCGTCCTCGGCGAGATAAACATCGTACCGCTCCTCCAGTGCCGCGCGCAACCCCTGGCGGGAGGGTTTTTCGTCATCTACAATGAGGATGGCGGGTTTCATGCGGGAACCTCCCGCCGGTCGTGCAAGGACGATTCGTCCTCGAGCAAGCGCACGCGTTTCTCAGCGGTTGGAAGGAGGATGCGAAAGGTGGTTCCGCGCCCCTGTTCGCTGCTCACCTCGATGAGGCCGCCGTGTTCGCGAACGACGCGCTCCACGATCATCAGTCCGAGGCCGCTGCCGTCCGCTTTGGTGGTGAAGTACGGCTCGAAGATGCGCTGAAGCGATTCAGGCGGGATTCCCCCTCCCGTGTCGCGGATGGCGGTCACGATCCGATCAGCCTGCAATTCGGTGCGCACATGAAGAATGCCGCCGCGCGTCATGGCCTGGAGGCTGTTGCGAATGATGTTGAAAAACACCTGCTTCATCTGATCGCGATCAATCCACACGTGCGGCAGGTCTCGTCCCAGTTCCTTTTCCACCAGCACGTCGCGGTTGCTGATTTCGGGTTTCAGGACTTCAATGACCTCCATGAGAATCTCATTCATCGCATGCGGCTCAAGCACGGGGCGGGTGGGCCGCACCGCTTTCAGGAACTGGTTCACAATCTGATCCAGGCGGGCAATCTCGTCGGTGCAAACCCGGAGATGCCCCTCCATTTTCTTGCGCGTCGCGGGGTCCAGATGACGGACTTCGCGCTCGATCAGTTGCATGTAGATGTGCAGCGAGTTCAATGGATTGCCGATCTCGTGCGCCACGCCTGCGGCGAGGGTCGTGACCGCCCCGATGCGCTCCGACTCGGCGTTCAAGACGGCGCGGCGATGCGCTTCCGTCACGTCCCGGATGATCAGCAGCAGGTCGGATTCGGGCGAAACATCCGCCGGCAGGGTGTTCACGTAAATCTGAAGAAAACGGCGCTGTGGATAGGAAATCTCCACGTCGTGATGCACCGCCGCGCGGGGTTTCATGCAGGCGCGGTCATCCTCGATCGCGCTCCAAAAAGGTTCGGGCAGATGGCGTTTCAACGAATCGCCCGCTGCGAATTGAGCGTTCAGACCGAGCATCTCGCGCGCGGCGCGATTGAAATAAAGCGCCTTCTGATCGTCGCCGAGAACCAGGATTCCCTCGTCGAGTGCGTTGAAGACCGTCTCCAGAAAGCCCTTTTCCCGGACCAACATGGAAACGATCGAGGCCACGCTCTGGGGGTCCAGGCGGTCCATCTTCCCGATCAGTTTTTCAATGAATGCGGATTTCACTCGAACTACATCCAGCCGCGGCGTTTGAAATAAAGAACGCAGCTCAGTGTGGAAAGGATCGTCAGCGCCATCGCGCTGACATAACCCCACGGCGAATCCAGTTCCGGCATGCCGCGAAAATTCATGCCGTACCATGAACTGATGACGGCGATCGGAGTGGTGACCACCGTGAACGTGGTGAGAACCTTGACGACTTCGCTGGTCCGGTTGGAAGACATGCTCAGGTAGAGTTGCATGGTGCTGTTGAGCGAGTCGCGAAACGTCTCGGCCATTTCCGAGTAACGCGCCAGGTGATCGCAGAGGTCGCGGTAATACGGCACCAGTTGCGAGCGTATGATCTTGAATTCGCCCCGCGCGAACCGGTTGAGAATGTCCCGCTGTGGACGGATGATCTGACACAAATAGAGCACCTCCTTCTTGAGTTGCATCACCCGGTTCATGGTGTTGGCGTGCGCGCCGCCTTCGAGCACCAGGGATTCCACCTCGTTCACATCGTCCCCAAAATCGTGGAGCACCGGCAGATAGTTGTCGATCAGGGCGTCCAAAATACGGTGCGCAATCCGGTCGCTGCCTCGCGCTGTCTGGCTGGTCTTGCTGCAACGATCCAGGGCGGCCTGGATGCTCTTCAACGGCTCGCGATGCCATGTCACCAGGAAATTCCTCCCAAGAAACAGGTTCAGTTCTTCCGTCCGGAAATGCTCATCCTGGCGGCTGAAATCAACCGCGTGAATCACCATGAAAAGGTATCCTTCGTACTCCTCGACCTTGGGCAACTGGCTTGGCGCCAGACAGTCCTCGATGGACAGATGGTGAAACTGGAAAATCCCCTCCAGGATGCGTTTGGATTCTTCAGGCGTCGCATCCTCCACGTCCACCCATACATGGATGCCCTCGTCCCGCAACAACATCGGGATGGTGGACAGGTCCATGTCCCGCTCGACCAGTTTCCCATCGCCGAATACAAAGGAATGCACCATGTTAATTCCATTCCTAGCCGAATTCGCCGACAATGGCAAACCGGATGATTGAATGTTTTGAAGGCGCGCGACAAGAATCCGCCTTGCCGTCGCCTTCGCAACGGCGATTCAGGGCGGAATCAACCCCGGCATTTTTTCAGAAACGCAACGCACTCGGCCAATGCCTTGTCCCGTTTTCCATCAATCCCGCACTCCAGCGCCATGGCGCCCTTGAAGCCGATTTTCTTGAGCGCCGCGAAACCGGCCTTGAAATCGGTTGAACCCGTTCCCGGTTGCTTGCGGGTGTTGTCCGCAAGATGAACATGATTGATCCAGCGTCGGTGCTTTTGAATCGCAGCGGCGGGATTCGTTTCCTCGATGTTCATGTGAAAGAAATCCGCCATGAAACCGACCGCCTTGGAATGGATGCGCTCACAAATTTCTGCGCCATGTTCCAACCGGTTGAACCACGGCGCTTCATAACGATTGAGCGGTTCGAGGATGATGCTTGCGCCGGCCTCTTCCGCCACGGGGGCCGCCTCCTTGAGTTGAACGGCCAGCAATTCCTTTTGCAGTTCCACCGAGGTCTTCCAGGGAGAAAGATCGGGAGGCAACGTCACACCATGGAAGTGCGGATGAAATGCCGGCACCATGATGACGCCGTTCGCGCCCAGCCGCCCGGCAAGGCGAAGCGCGTTTTTTAGCCGCTCGATGTCGGCCGCCCGCTTGGCCGGATCGGCGTCCAAAAATTCAAAGTGAATCCCGCCGCAGATGCTGGTGACCGGCAGCCCCGTTCGATCCATCGCGGCCTTGATTTCGGACTCCATTCGAAGCAACCCCTTGCTGCGGCAACCGTCGCTTTTTTCCCAGGCGACGATCTCTGCGCCTTCAAAGCCCCATTGTTGCAGACGTTGAAACTGTTCGAGGAGGGACCCCTCGCCGGCGATGTGATTTTGACAGACGATTTTCATGTTTGGAATGATGTGAAAGGATTCTACCCCGCATGGACGGAAATGCAAGATTCATTGCAACCAGACAGGGCATCGGGAGACGAACGGTGGCGTCGGATGCGTTTGGGCCGCTGTTGTCGAAGGATACCAGATCATCTGGTTAAAGCCGGCGGTCAGCCGGCCTTGAGGACCCGGTTCAGTGTGACAAGGAGTTTCTCGGCGGAATAGGGCTTTTGCAGGAATACCTGGATGTTCAAGCTCGGATCACGGAGAGTCCCGTCGTCGTTTCCATTCTTCGCCATGCCGCTGCTGGCGATGATCCTGAGGTTCGGGTTCATTTTTCGCAAAGCGCGGATCGCCGACACGCCATCCATGTAGGGCATCATCAGATCCATCAACACCACTGCAATGAGTTCCCGATGTTGA
Organism: Verrucomicrobiota bacterium; assembly: GCA_016198745.1. GTDB lineage: Bacteria > Verrucomicrobiota > Verrucomicrobiia > JABWAM01 > JABWAM01 > JACQHZ01. Next base: position 6,255 of record JACQHZ010000461.1, on the reverse strand, counting down.
GCGTATTGCGTCAGGGCTTCCGTCCCATCGCGGGCCGTGAGCACACGGTAGCCGCAGCTTTCGAGGGTCCCGCGGGCGATCTCCAACACGAATACCTCGTCATCCACCAACAGGATGGTTTCTCCGTGGCCGATGGGCGCTTGCTCGGTCGCTTGGCGGAGGATTTTTGAGGCCGATTTGACATTGGACGGCAGATAGACTTTGAAACAGGATCCTTTCCCCACTTCGCTATGGACGTTCACAAATCCACCGTGGCTCTTGACAATCCCGATCACCGTCGAAAGGCCGAGGCCGGTTCCTTTGCCGACCTCTTTGGTTGTGAAAAAAGGGTCAAAAATTTTCTCGATGAACTGAGAGGGGATTCCCAAGCCGGTGTCCTCGATGCTAACGCACACATGCCGGCCGGGTTTCGCGCCATGGAATTGCCGGGCGGTGTTTTCATCCACAAACACATTTTCCGCCATCAAAGTGAGCCGCCCGCCGTTCGGCATCGCGTCGCGCGCGTTGACGCAAAGGTTCATCACGACCTGGTGCAATTGGGTCACGTCGGCGGACAACATCCACAGATCATTGGGGACGCGCCGCGCGATCTCGATGGACTTGGGAAGGGTGTGCGCGAGGATTTTCTCGACATCGAGAAGCACGTGTTTGATTTGCACTTCAACGCGCTTGCCCTCGATGCCTCGCGCAAAGGATAGCACCTGTTTGACGATATCGGCGCCCCGATGCGCGCTGCTCGCCAGAGTCGCCAGGAGTTGCTGGCTGGATTCGTCCGGCAATCGTTGTTTGAGAAGCTGAAGGGACATCATGATGGGGGTCAGCACGTTGTTGAGATCGTGCGCGATGCCGCCGGCCAGGGTGCCGATGCTGGCCATCCGCTGGGAACGAAGCGCCTGCGCTTCCAACAGCTTCTTTTCCGTGACGTCCATGCTGATGACGAACTTGGATTTCGGCATGCCCTGCTCATCCCGCATCAGGGTCCAACGGCTTTCAACCGTCATTTGGCGACCGTCCTTGGCGACTGCGCGCAACTCGCCGCTCCATCTTCCCTGTTCGATGAGTTTGTGGTTGGCCTCGGCGAGTTCCGTCATAGGGGTTTTGCAGAAGAACTCCGCTGCACTTTTTCCGATCACCTCCTCTTTCGTCCAGCCGTACAAGGTCTCAGCGCCCTTGTTCCAATAGAGGATGCGCTCATCCATGTCGCGCAGACTCATCGCTTCCGCGGCTTGATCGAGCAACAGGGACTGCTCGCGCACGTTTTCTTCGAGGCCATCCATCCGGCGTTTGTTCTCCTGAAGCAACCGCCATTTTTCCGTCAACGCGTTGGCCAATTGCAGGACCTCCACCGGGTCGAATGGTTTTTTCAGGATGAGCATCCGGTCGGAATGGCCGATTTTTTCGTTGATCGCGCATAGCGAGTAATCCGAAAAAGCGGTGCAGATCACCACTTGAATATCCGGATCAACCTCCCAGATCCTGGAAATCGTTTCGATGCCGTCCCATCCCGGCGGCATGCGCACATCCACAAAGGCCAGGGCATAGGGACGTCCTTCCTGAATCGCCTTCCGGACGAGTTCCAAACCATCCTGGCCCTGAGAGGCAGAATCCATTTCGAAACAAACCTGCCCGGCCAGATCGCCGGGTTCACCAAACAAAATGGCCTCGCTTGCATTCAAGGCAGACGCCCCGCGGTTGTTTTTGCCGAGAACCTTCCGAAAATCGTCGTGGATCGACCGGTTGTCGTCAATCACCAGGATGCGGCGATTGGGGGGAATGGTTGACAGGTTCATACGCTCTCCTTCGGTGGTTGGTCAGGTTTACGGTTCAACGGTTCAAAGTTTGGAAGAAACGATTCAGGTCATTCCCGCGAAGGATTTTGGCTTTGGGGAGCACCCACCTCCCGCGTGTCCGGCGGGGCGTCCCGCCCAGCCGATTCCTTCCACGAAAATCGGCGGGACGCCGATTTTGACACGCGAGACGCGTGTGCTCCCCAACCCTTTGTCCATTTTCCAGTGGGTGGGGGTGAATAATCTGAACGGTTATAAAAAATTCGATCTTCATGCTTTCCCAACTGTTGAACCGTGAACCTCTGAACCTTGAACCTGGGCATCTGCCCCCTTCTCTCGTTTGCATGGCAGATCCAGAATGAAGGCTGCTCCCTTGCCAGGGCCATCGCTTTGCGCGATCAACGTTCCGCCCATTTCTTTGGCCGCAAGCGCGCCGCTATGGAGGCCGAATCCGTGGCCTTCCTTTCGCGTAGTGAATCTGTGCTCGAAAATCCGGGTCAGGTTTTCGGGCGCAATGCCCACGCCGTTGTCGCTCACCGAAATCCGGATGAGACCGGCCCCGTTCTTTTCCACCCTCAAGTTCAGCCGCTTGTCCGGACGCTTGCCGTCGTCCAGCGCATACTTGGCGTTGCGGATCAGGTTCACGAGAATCTGCAACACCTTGTGCTTCTCCACGGCAATCACCGGTTTCTCGATGTATTCGCGGATCACCTGCACGTCGTGCCGCGCAAGGGCCGCGGTGTTCATCCGCAGCGCGTCTTCCACCAGATCTGTGACCGGCAGCGACTCGATCACCCCGGAAACCCGGGAGTAACTCTGCTGCATGGCCACGATCTCCTTGATGTGCTCGATGTTCCGGGTGAGCGACTCGATTTCCTTCAGCACCTCCGCCTGCTCTTCCGCCAGGTGCTGGGCCAGGCTGGTCAAATACCCGGGCAGTTGAGTTCCCTTCGGGTCCTGCGTGAGGAAGACAGGCAGATCATTGGCGTGCTCGCACAACAGCACGGCGGCCTTGCCCAGATTCGCCACCTTGGATTTTCGGAGCTTCTCCGAAACCAATGTGGAGGAAACATTGATGCTGTTGAGCACGTTGCCGACGTTATGGAGGACGTTGGTGGCCACATCCGCCATGCCGGCGCCGCGGGAAACGTCCAGCAACTCCTTGTGCACGGATTCCAACTTCGTCTCGGCCCATTTGTGATCAATTCCGCGGCCGATTTCATTGGCAATGGATGCCATTGCTTCCAGCGTTATTTCCGAAAGCGGCTGGCGCGCGAACATCGCCATGACGCCGATCAGACGGTCCTCGACCATCATCGGGTAACCGGCGAAGGCCACCAAGCCGTTTTTGCGCGCCCATTCTTGTTCGGGAACACGGGGATCGCCGATCACGGAATTGGTCAGATGCGGTTTTTGCTCCTGTGCAATCAACCCGATCTTGAACCTGCCCACCGGCACGCGGCCATGAGCGCCATTGATGTGAGTGTACATTCCCGCGCTCGCCTGCAATTCCAGCATGTTTTCCGCCGCGTTGAGCGTCCAGATCCGGGCAAGGGCGGCGTCGAGATGTTTGACCATCGCTTCGGCGCAGGGTCGCAGCATTTCCGGGATGGTTCCTCTCTGGTTGAGGGCGATTCCCACTTCCGAAACAAAAGTCGACAGGCGCGAGCGATTCGCTAAAAATTCCTCATTGCGCTTGCGCTCGGTGATGTCGCGCAAAATTGCCCCAAAGAAAATGGCTTGCTCCGTTTTCCAGGCGGACAACGACAAATCCATGGGAAATTCCGCGCCGTCGTTTCTCATTCCGTGCAATTCAACAGTTTTTCCAATGATCCGGGCCTGTCCGGTGGAACGGAATCGTTCCAGTCCCTTATTATGAGCGTCGCGGTGTCTTTCCGGCATCAAGAGCGTGAGTGGCTTGCCCAGAATCTCTTTCTCCGTGTATCCGAACAAGTTTTGCGCGCCTTTGTTCCAGGTGATGATCGCCCCGTCGGCATTCGCAGACACGATGGCTTCGCTGGCAGATTCCGCGATGGACCGGAAACGGGCTTCACTTTCCCGAAGCGTTTCCTCCACCTGTTTGCGCACCACGATCTCGTCTTCCAGTGATCGGTTGACCGACTCAATGGCTCGGGCGCGGCGGTGGGCCGTTTGCGTCAGAAAAATTGTTGTCGCAAGCAGGACCGCCATGGGCAGGCCCGTCCAGAGAATCATATCGTCAGTGAAGGAACTCTCTTTTGAAAGCAGCGCGGGCGTCGGCCACACTCGAATCTGCCAGTGCGCCTCATGCAGATTCAGGCTGGTTTCCTGTCCCCAGCGCTTCTGGTGGGTTCTCGGATCATCCCCGCGGAAAAACACCTCGTCAGGCCCAAGCAGCACGGACACGCCGCAGTCAGTGGCAACATTCCGCAATATGAAGTCGAACAGCTTCTGCGACTGGAACACGCCGACAATAAAGCCCTCGGACCGATCGCCCACGAAAATGGGCACACAAACCAGGAAACCTTTCCCGCCTTGCTGCAGTTGCAGCGCCGAAGTGAGGGTCGTTTTACGCCGATCTCGCGCTGTTTCCAGAGCCTTGCGCCTCGACTCGTCGAAGCCGTGAAATGTCTCTTGGACGGCCTCATTCCCCTTCACCGGCACGACCCAACGCGCCTGGAACGCGGCGTCCACCCATTCGATGGCCTGGTAACTGGGACTGCCTTTAACATAATTGGTCGCATCAGCCTCCCACTCCGCCCGGTCCATTCGGTTGCGGTACTCCCAACGTTTCGCGATTCGTTCCAGCGCTTCAATCACTTCTTCCGTATGTTCCTCAATCTGATCCTTCACCCGTGTCAGGTGCAAATGGATGGCGTCCTCGATATGGACTTGTTCTTCCCTGTGCACCGTCGCCCATAGCACCAGCGTGAAGATTGCGATCCCCGCGCCCACCACCACCGGCAACCATGGCGGTAAATCATTTTCAATCGGCACCGTGTTCTTCATGGCGTTCAAGCGGTTGCGGGACCTCACAGGGCGGAGCGGGCAGGATGGAATGAAGCCATTGAAAGGTGGGCCGCCAGAAAACCCTCGACCAGACCGAGTTGCCGGTTCAGTTGTGCTGACAGTTGTTCGGCGCCATTCAGCCGCCCTTCGCGCCCCATCCGCTCCAGCTCGCACAGCGGCGCGACCACGGCGGTCATGCCGCAGGTGGAACTGGCGCCGCCGCACTTGTGCGCGAAATGCGCAACGTCCCGGGCGGAACCCGACTTGATCGCCGAATCCAGATTCCCGATCAATTGGTGAGCCTGATCCAGATAAAGCCTGGCGATGATGCCCGTTTGCTCGGGGTCTCCGGAGGCCACCTCCTGCAAACGTTCCATGTCCACGGGCGGAGAAGACGCCGCTCCGGTCTCCGGCTCACCCATGATGACCGATGCGTCCGATCCCGTTTGATGGGCGATCTGATCCGAAACCCCGGCTTTCCAGCGTTCAAAAGCTGCGCGCAATTCCGGTGTCCGCACCGGTTTGCTGACGTAATCGTTCATGCCGGCGGCGAGGCATTTTTCGCGGTCTCCTTGCATGGCGTTGGCGGTCATTGCGATGATGTGGATCGCGGGTTTGGATTCGGCGCCCTGATGCCGTTCCTGCTCGTGCCGGCGAATTGTTCGCGTCGTCTCATAACCGTCCAGGCCGGGCATCTGGCAATCCATCAAAATCACGTCATAGCGTCGGCGTTGCAGTGCGTTCAACGCCTCCTGCCCATCGCCCACGGCGTCGGCGCCATAGCCTAACCGGTGCAACATGCCGAGGGTCACTTTCTGGTTGATGGAATTGTCTTCCGCCACAAGGATGCGCGCCGTGTGAGTCTCGGGAGGAGGCGGCGAGGCAAACGATGCAGCGGAAGGCAAAGTGGCATTCGGAGTGCAGATGACTTGCGCGGAAATGCCGGCCACGACTGTGACCACACAGTCGTGGAGACGGGACGCACGGACGGGTTTTGCCATACAGGCGGCAATGCCGGTCGTTCTCAACGCTTCTGCGTCAAGTTGCTGCCCCAAAGAAGTCAGAAGAATCAAACGGACGCCGGAGATGGACGGGACCGCCTTGATGGCCCGCGCGAGTTCCAGACCGTCCATGCCGGGCATTTGCATGTCCAGAATCGCCAGCGCGTAGGGATCGCCAACCTCGGCTGCGCGTTGCAGGATTTCCAGCGCCTCGCTGCCGTTTGTTGCGCCGTCATTGCGGATTCCCCAGGCCAGCATCTGGTGATGAAGAATCAATCGGTTGGCGGCGTTGTCATCAACAATCAACACGCGCAGCCCGGAGAGATTGTGTGTTTGACTGGAAACAGGTTCCACGGCCGCCGGTTGTTTTTCGATCCGCGCGGTAAACCAGACGGACGATCCCTTGCCCGGCTCGCTCTCAAGGCCGATATCGCCCCCCATCATGGCCGCCAGTTGCCTGGAAATGGCCAGCCCAAGAC
>JACQHZ010000469.1 GCA_016198745.1 Verrucomicrobiota bacterium | reverse complement strand
TCCTCGAATTGATTGGCCCTTGGATTCAGGTATTTCCCGATGTAAATGCCAACGCTGCACTCCACGCGCGGCTCCGCGACGCGCTCCGCGACGGGTTCCGACTCGCCGATAAACTGCTCAATCAATGCCTGGGGAAAGCGCGCGATCTGGGTCGGCCGGTTGACATCCGCGCCAAAATCGCCCAGTCGATCCAGAATTCGGTTGCTCTCGACCTTGACGCCGATCTCCGCCAAGATGCGCAGCACAGCGCGGTGGATGCGTTCCTTCTCGCCCGCAGTCAGTTGTTGAATCCCATGGATCGTTTTCATTGTTTCACTGTATTGGTTTCGGCTACGCCAGTTGAGATGGAGATTTTCATGTCTATGAGGATTTCACCAAACCATGGATACTCAGGTGGATTAGGTGAAGGGGTGGATTGATCTCATCCTACCAGCAAAAGAGCGGACGTGCTTTGCTTGAATCGGCTTTTTTTTTGCTCAAATCAAACATGTCACGGCCAACGTCCTTCACTCCGGTGGTTGAAGCGCCTCGGCTTTTTAATTTGACAAACTGGTGGAAACGTTTTCCCGTTGGATGATCATGTCACTCCGCAATCGGGAATGGAGCCGCTGTTTCCAGGCATTGGCGGCCTTCAAGCGCAAGCATCGCCACTTGCGGGTCCCGCCGGGTTGGCGGGAGAATCCGGAACTGGCAAAGTGGGTTCGCGTTCAGCGCCTGAGACTCGGCAGCCTTTCTCTCGATCAGGTTGAAAAACTTTGTAATTTGGGATTCGATTTTGGGCCGCTCGAAAACCGCTGGCTCAGCCGGTTCTTCGAGCTGGCCGCCTTCAAGGAAAAACACGGGCATCTGTTTGTAAGGGACATCAGGGCAACTGCGCCTCTCGGCGGATGGATGCGGAAACAACGAACGACATTTCGCATGGGAACTCTGGCGCTGCACCGTGTTCGGTTTCTGAATGCACTGGGGTTCGTCTGGAAGGATGCTCACGTAGCTCAATCGGAACATAAATGGCAGGGGCATTTCGCTGGTCTGCTCGCATTCAAGAAAAAACACGGACATTTATGGGTGCCCCTCCCCTATCCTCCGCATCCTCAGCTTCCGGAGTGGATTCAAACTCAGCGAATTGCATTTCACCATGACAAGCTTAAATCGAGCCGGGTCCGTCTTCTGAATTCACTGGGCTTCATCTGGGAAAATGCGCGCACGGCCCGTCACCAGGAAAGGTGGGAGAAATTCTTCGCTTCCCTGATGGCCTTTCGGCAAAAGCATGGGCATCTGCAAGTGCCTTCGCGTCATCCCCCCGCGCCCTATCTGATGGAATGGGTCCATGAACAACGGAAACGTTTTCGTGAGGGTAAAGTTCCGCCCGATCGGGTCCGACTCCTCAACTCAATTGGTTTTATCTGGGAACGGGTCAACGAGGCTAAACAGGATGCCCATTGGAAGGAACGATTTGCGGCCTTGCGGGCGATCAAGAGAAAACACGGGCATTTGCGGGGCCTCGGACGTCATGGCCCGACGGGGTCGCTGAGGCAATGGATTGTGGTTCAGCGGCATAAATACCGCAACGGAAAACTTTCGCCGGAGCAGGTTCGGCAACTCAAATCGCTGGGACCGCTCCTGGATGAATCCCGTCGTTTTGGGGAACTTTGGCGACAGAGAATCGAGACCCTGTTGGCCTTCAAGAAACGGCACGGCCATCTGCTCATTCCCCCGCGTTACCCTCATGATCCCCGCCTCTCTCGATGGGCAGATCACCAACGCTACCAACGGCGCAAAGGCAAACTGTCTGCCGACCGCATCCATTTGTTGAATTCAGTGGGATTCATCTGGGAGGATCCTACCATCATTCGAAACAACGACCTTTGGCACAAGAAATACGCGATCCTGAAAGAATTTAAGGCGCAACATGGTCATTTGTGCGTGCCTGAGCACTATCCGCCAGCCCCATCCCTGCAAAACTGGGTCAATACCCAGCGGCGTAGGTTCCACTGCGGCGAACTGAGCGGGGAGCGGTTCCGCCTCCTCGATTCACTGGGCTTCTCTTGGAAGAAGGCGTTGGGGCATACCAATCGGCGCGCCGATCATTTTATCGCCGAGGGGGCCAGGTAACTGATGCCGCCCTGGGTGCCGAACCATATCCCGCCGTCGGCATCGCCGCCGAGGCCCCACACGCTGTTGCAAGCCAGACCGTCCCGCGTAGTAAAATAGCGCCACGCCTGGCCGTCGAACATCGAGACGCCGCCTTCATACGATCCATACCACGGGTTGCCGTTTGAATCGAAACCGCAGTTCTCGATGTAACTGCCCGCTAACACGGATTGTTCGTCGGGAATCTCCAGGCCGCGCTGGACATAATTGTTCCAGCGCTGCTTCGCGATATCATAAACGCTCACGCCCCAGGAACCGCAGAAGATCGCCTGATCGAGGATGCCGTTGACCTTCGAGTGCCAGCCGAACAAGCCGTGCATGCCCTGGAGTTTGCCGCCGACAAAAGTCCATTTTTTTCCGCCTTCCCATCGAAACAATCCCCAGTTGGACTGCACCCACAACCGTCCCCTGCGGTCCTCGCCCAGCCCGCGCAAGCACAGGCCGCCGTAACCGCCCGGATACGGGCCGGGGCGCGCGAAGCGCGGATCGTCGTCCGTATGATCAATCACCTGCGCGCCGTCCCATTCCTGGAGCTTCCAACCCCAGAGCCAGATGTGACCCCGTGTGTCGAGATACATCCCGCTTTCGCGCGGGTCCAATCCCAGAGATTTTAAGGAATAAATTTTGCCGCCGGCATCCGCCAGTTCGCCGCCACCGATCCAGCCCGCGTAATGCTGCGCGCGATCCCTGCCCAGACGGTAATCTTCGCTCGGTCGGCCCGCCTGCGTCCAGGTTTTGCCGTCAAACAAAACATGGCCCACGGTGTTGCCGACAAAATGAACGATCCCTTTCGCGTCGCGCGCGATGTCCCACACGCTGAGACCGAAGGGAGAAGCCGGCCCGTCCGTTTCCGCTTCGTAATGCGTCCAGGCGCCCTGGTGAAGTTCGTAAAAGCCGGGTCGCGCGCGCGAGGCCAGGAAGATGCGCGGCCCCGCCGCGACCAACAACTCCGCGCGCGGCGCGCCGACGGCGCCGCCCCCGTCATACGCCCAATCGTCCGGAAGCGGCTTCTGAACCGCGAACCGTTCGCCGTCAAAAGTTCCAATTCCCTTCGCGGAAAGCACCCACACCGTTCCCGATTTGTCGCGCGCCGCCTGCCAGACGCCATTGGCATCCAGCCCGCTTTCCGCGCCAAATGTTTTCCATTGGCCGGTTTCCAAGCGCATCAACCCTTTGGTCGTGGCTGCCAGGAGGCGTCCTTGCGCATCCAGCGCCAGACCGTGAATCACGCCTCCTTGCGGAAAGTCACCGGGCAGGTCCGTGCGGACCACCGCCCCGAGATCGTCCACGTGAACGACCTGCGCTTTGCCACGCTGAAAGTAACCCGCCGAGCCGGGCGGAAGCGTTCCGTAACTGCCGGCCAGCCACACACCGCCGGCGGAATCGGGAACAATCGCGTCAATCCAATAAGGAAATTCATCATCGCTATCCACCGTGTTGTAACGCGCCCAATGCCGTTCATCGTAGAGACAAGCCGCGCCGCGCGGGTTGCGGCCCTGGGTTCCCACCCAAACTCGGCCGCGACGGTCCAGCGCGATGCGATTGAGCCAGAAATAGCCGATCTCCCTTTCCCCCCAGGTCGTGAAACGTTGGCCGTCAAACCGGCTGGCGCCACTGAAAGTCGCCACCCAGACGTTGCCTTGCTTGTCCACGGCCACACCGGAGGTGTCGCTGTCCGCCAGGCCATCGAGCGCGGTCCAGCGGTCAAGCCGTTGCGTTTGAAGATCGAAACGCGCCAGGCCCCGGTTGGTCGAAGCCCACAGCGCCTTGCCGTCCGATGATTTCGCAAAGCCGGTGAAATACATCGCGCCGCCATAATACGTCCAGCCGTTTTTCGAGCGCACACCGTGAATCGGCAGGATTTTTTTATTGGTTTCCGCCCACGCGTTTGCCGCCGAAAAAAACAAACAAATGAATGTTGCCATTCCGACGAGGCGGGTCCTGTGGCGGCGGTCATGGGCTGCGGCAACAAAACAGCTGACACTCATGGCGTGATCGACACGGTTGCTTCGCCCTGTTTGCCGGAAATCAATTCTTTGGCCACCACCTTCCATTCCCCCGCCGGGTCCGTCAGCTTGGCCGGGCGAAAGCGATGGACGGCCACGCCGGCTTCGGTCGCCACATCCAGGCCGTAGGGCGCGGGCTTTCCCTGGGGATCGAGCACGGTGAAATTCACCGGCAAAACGGCGCGCAACGGATTCCCATCCGCGCCCATCACCGTAGCGCGGCACAAATAGTCGGCGCCTTCGGCCTGAAGCTCCGCCTTCACCGAACCAATCGGGCGCGGCGTGAACGCGAAGACCCGCCAATCGGAGGGCGGAATGGAAACCGTCAGCGCGAAGGCGTCCGCCTGTTTTTTCAGCGGAACGGATTTTCCGCTCAACACGTCATAGGCGTTGCCGCCGACTCCGCGGAGGGCAAGGTTGACCGTTTGCGCCTGTTCGTAGGAAGTGTTGATGGCAAAGAAATAATTCGCCTCGCCGCCATCCAGCCGATAGCAGGCCACCCAACGATTGTCCCAACTCATCGGCAAATCGCGCAGCTTGGGCAAAACCTCATGCTGGACCATCGTGGCCATGCCTTGCACGATGTTTTCGCCGCCCACCATTTCCGTGCGTTCGGGTTTGGCCGCGAGATGAAATTCCAGAACCGTCGCGCCCTTCGGGACCAGCGCGCTTTGCTCTTTTTCGCCGCGCTGATCCACGAAGACCTTGCCGCCCTGCGCCGCGAATTTTTCGATGGCGGCCACCTCGGCGGCCGTTGCGTAATCGAAGGCCCACAAAAACAAGGCCTGATAGTTTTTCAGTTCGCCCGCCAACAGTTGCTCATCTGAAATGCTGTCCATCGGTGCGCCGGCCAGGCGAAACGCGCCGAATGAATAAAAACCGTGGCCGTTCAAGGTGCTCCCATAAGCCTGGTTGATCTCGCTGCACAGATAAGCCACCGGCGCGCGCGGCCGTTTCAGTTTGCCAATCGCGGGCCCGTATTGCCGCGTCCACGAAAAACACCGGCGCGCTTCATCCTCCAACGGTTTGTCCAGCGGCGTGTCGAACATGCGGTCGGTGCAAAAAGTCATGTCTTTGACGCCGTTGGCCAGAGTGACCATCATATTTTGCCGAAACTCCGCCGGCACAATCTTCGGGAGATTGGGATTGTCATCCCACCAACCCAGCAGCGGCCACTGCGGTTTTTTCGGTGACACCGTCTGGCTGGCCTCGCGATGTTGCAGGTAGGCTTCCACCTTGCCAATCTGCGTGGCCGGCCGAAAAAAACTCTCCTTGTAAATGATGCTCGTGTAGGTCATGCCCATCACCCAGTCCAGTTCACCCAGTTCGGCGCCGGTGGTGGTGATGACGTGCAGGTCCGGCTTGATCGTCTTGGCGGTCTTTTGCAGGTCCTCATAATGCAGGCGCATGCCCGGCCCGGTAAAACCTTCCCGCCCAATGACCGCCAGCCATTTGAGATACGATTCGTCGTCCGGAATCACCGTGCCCGGCGGCTTTGACTCGAAAAGCGGAACATCCTTCCGTCCCGTTGTCTTCTGATAATAAACGATCGCATCCGCGTTGTAATCCGGTTTCAACGCGCCGCTGCCGCGCAAACCATACTCGTCGTCGGTGGCAAGAAACTGGAATCCCGGATAATCGCGGACCGACTGGCAGTAGCGGCTGATTTTGTTTCGCATCGCTTCCCGGACCAACGGGTTGAAAGAGGACAGGACGCCATATTTTTTTTCAGTCGCCGACCGCAGAATTTGCCAGATTTCATCCTGATGCGCCGTGTTGCTGCTGCCGTCCTTGGAGTTGCGATAGCCGGGCGGCAGCGCCAAGGCCGGACCAAAACCGGTGTCCATGATGCTGATCGCGCGCATACCCAGACGATAAGCCGCATCCATCACCCACCCCGGCTGGCCGCCATTCCGCAGGTAATGATCCGCGCCCATGCCGGCCAGCCGCGCCAGCCGCTCCCGCGTCCGCTGCTCATCGGAAACCTCCTGTCCCATCCAGAAACCAAGGTTGCAAAGGGGCGGCTCGGACGGTTGCACGACGATCTCGACCGGTTGGGCCGCCGCTTTGCTCGCCTCGCCGGAGCCTGCGGCGTAGCGCGGGCCGGCGGTTTCGGCGAAAAGACGGTAGGCGCCCGGACGCAACAGACCCGTGTCCAACTCGTGCGTCGCCCGGCGGCCCTTCGGCGTCAATCGGGCCAGTGCGATTCGCTTGCCGGAACTCGGCTCCAGCGAAAGCGCAACCGATTCGCAGCCGATGGGCGCGATGATCTGAACCTCGGCCGTTTCGCCCCGCCGATAAGCGGTTCGCGGCAGAAGCAAACGCATGCCGTCCAGACGGTCGGCCGTCTTGCCGCCCTGCATACCGGCTTGCCGCAACCCTTGCGCTTCCTCCAGACTCAGGGCCTTGCGGAAGATCGCAAAATCACGGATCGCGCCGCCCGCCGCCCGCTCATCCTGCAACTGGCGGGCGATGGTGCCGCCGATCGAGATGGAATAAATATCTTTCTTGGGCCGCGCAGGCGCGTCCGCCGCCGCCACCAGTTCCCCGTCCAGATATTGGCGGGCATGGCCCGCCGCGTCCCACGTGGAAACCAGATGATGCCATTGGCCGCCCCAGGGAGTTTCGGCATCAAGTTCCGGCGCGCCGAACTTGACGGCGGCATTGATATATTGTTTGCCCGGCTCCTCCTGCCCCGCGTAAAGCGAAAGTCCGCTCGCGCTGCTGTAAAGTCCCAGCGTGATCCAACCGGCTTCCCACAAGAACCCGCTCCGGTCATGGTCCGGCCGAAACCAAAAACTGATGGAACCCTCCTCCCAGGGAATCGGCCGATTAAAAGTCGCCGTCAAAAAATCGCTGTCGCGCCCCGTGGCCTTGTAACCATGATCGCTCCGCGCTTCCTCGGCGTTGTAGCCGACATGATAGCGTTGATATTCCTCCTCGCGGGAAGCGTCGCCGGCGATCCAGGGATGCGCGTCGTCAATGCACTCGCCCCGTTCCCGATTGACGGCCGGACGGCTTTCCACCATCAGGCCGTCCGCCGACCAATTCGCCGCCTGCACGCTGCGGCAATAGACCTTGATTTTTTCGGCAGGCAGCGCCGCGGTGAAACCGCAGGCGTATCGTTTCCATTGGGGAGTCAGCTCCGCCACGACAGTTTGTTCCGGTTGCTGGGAAGCGTCGTTCCCGATTCCCAACTGAATGCGCCCCTTGCCTTGCGCGTAAAGGGAAAAAATATATTCGGTGGCCTGCGGTTTGTCCGCCGGCGGCGGCGCCTTGGCCGATTGGCCGGTGGCGATCCCGTTGATGGCGAATCCCTGGGCATCGCCGCCGGCCTGCGCCGACAGACTGTGTTTGCCCTGCCAGGCCGCGTCGCCCGTCGCCAAGCGGGCACCGTTGATTGCGGTGATTCCCGCAAGATCCGATTCCAGACCGCTTTGGCCGCGGCTCAACAGGTTGACGGCGGCCGGGCCAAAATAAATGGCCTTGCCATGCGGCGCGGCCTCGAAAACCGGCGTCATCGGCGCCGCCGTTTGTCCCTGGCTGTCAAACGCCTCGGAACGGCGCGAGAAACTCATGGAAGCATGAACGCCTTCCGCCAGATAAGCCGGCTCGATGTTGCCGTCGAAGGTCCAGTGAACCCAAAGCGCTTCCAGTCCCGGCAACTTGGCCGCGGCGGGGCGCGCCGAAGGCGCGGCGGCCAGCAGGCTGGTCAATCCCAGGAGAGCGGCCAAAAACAAGATGCGCTTCATAAAAAGTCATTCCCACGAAAGCGGGAACCCAGAAATGTTATCAAGATGGAAGAGTCATTGGTTGTGTCTATGCCTCGCTGTGTCTCCGTCAACTTTTCCATCCGCCCAGCAATCTATCATTTCAGCGTCTTTTCCGTCTTTGTTGTTTTCAGGCTTCTTTTTGTTCAAATCCGGCGTCGTTCGGGAAATCCCCTCTGGCGCGCGCGCCGCGCGCCGGGCTCTGGGCGCAAGTCGGTTTGCGGCCTGCCCGCGCAGTGGCAGTGGCAGGCATGGCATCCGGGATCAGAGTTGGGCTCCCCTTCTGCTCATCACTGGGTTTCGCCTCGGCCGAGCGCAAAAATCAAAATTCCTATCAGCCCAAAAGCCGCCATGAAATAACCGGAAGAGCCTCTTTTTGCGTGGGCCGCTCACGGAGCGGTTGGGATTTTCAAGACAGCCGCTAACGCTTTCGCGATGGCATCAAGCCGCGAGTCAGACACTTTACCGAGCCGTTGGACGAACCGTTGTTGAGAAACGGAACGAACCTGAAAGGCGTCTCCGGCAGAAGGTTTGCTCAGGCCATTTTCCGCAGCGGGATCAATCCGCACCATCCACGGAGCGGCCGCATAGCGGTCTTTCCACTCGGTCAGAGGCACGATGACTTTGAGAGGCAGGATTCCCAAAGCGTCGTCGTTGACGATAACGGCTGGGCGCGTCTTTTGGATTTCCGCGCCGACGGTCGGGTCGAGATTGATGAGCCAGATTTCGCCTCTACGCATGAAACGGCTCGCTGTCGAGATCGGTGAAGGCAGTCAGCTCTGCATCTTCGCAATAATCGGCGCGCAACGCTTTCGCCGCCCGCTTCAACCGCGTCTCGATGTCTTCGGTCTCTTTGCGGAAATCGTGCAGCGCAGTCTCCACCGCACGACGTTGCTTCGGCGGCAACGCCTTGACCCGTTCGATGATCTCTTGCACGCTCATGCGCTAAAACTTTCCACACGTGCGCTCTCTGCGCAAGTCCAAAGAATTTTCATTCTGATTTCCGTCTTTGTCGTGTTCAGGTTTCTTTTTGTTCAAATCCGGCGTCGTTCGGGAAAATTCCCTCTGGCGTGATCATCGGGCATCCAATGGATTCACCAAGTTGCTTGACAGAGCGAGTCGAATGATACGAAGCATAAGATTCTGAAAACCTTTGTAATGAATGACGATACCGCCGCCCAAATTCATGCGGCCTCGCTGGCGTTGCTCGACGATCCGGGCATCCGCCTCGAACATGATTCCATTCGGGAACTGCTTCTGAAGCAGGGCGCCGGACCGGGGAACGGCGCGGCAATCGTCAGAATCCCCAAGAAAATGGCGGAGGAATATCTGGGCCTTTGTCCCCGCCGCTTCGCGTTGACGGATCGGCGCGGCGCGAAGACCTGGTTATCGGCCCAAACCGAACCGGTCTTTTGGTCCTGCCCCGGAATGTCGCTTTATCATAACGGCGTTCATCGTCCGTTTACATCCGCTGACATGGCCGACCTGACCCGCCTGTTGGATCAACTGGAAAACGTGCAGGGAATTTTCGGCCTGGCGCTGGATGACGTCCCGCCTCCTGCCCGCGACGTGGTGGGACTGAAGGTGATGGCGGAAAACAGTTCCAAGCATATCCGCGTGCTCTGCTTTTCGCCCCAGGGCGCGGAGATGTTGACCGAAATAAAGCCGGTGGTTGGGACCCACCCGTGGTTCAGCATTGGATTCACGGCGCATGGGCCCCTTCGGTGGACCCGTCTTGCCTTGGAAATTTTTAAACGGACCGCCGGTCACGGCATCCCCGTGTCGGTCAACGGCGAGCCGATGGCCGGAGTGACTGGACCGGTCACGCTGGCCGGTTCGGCGGCGGTGGGCAATGCGGAGATTCTGGCGGGAATCGTCATCAACCAGCTTTTGGAGCCGGGCCGCCCCTGCGTGTACAATCTGGGGCTGGCGCACATTTTTGACATGCGCACCGCCATCGCCGTGACGGGGGGACCGGAAAACGCGCTTCTGGCGAAAATTTCCGCGCGGATGGGGCGGTTTTACAATCTTCCCTCCGCTTCGTGGGTCTCAACGGAATCCATGTGTCCCGACGCGCAGGCAGCCCTGGAAAAAATGTTCGGCTTCCACACGCATGTCGCCAGCGGCGTTACCAACATCTGGGGCGTCGGCCAATTGGAATCGGAACTCACGATTTGCCCGGCGCAGGCGGTCATTGACAACGAAATGATCGCATTTGTCCGCCGCTATCAACGCGGATTCGACGCCGGCGCCGACGCCCTGGCGGTGGCAGTGTCCCGGTCCGTCGGCGTGGCCGGCTCTTTTCTGGAACAGGAACATACCCTCCGGAATTATCGAGCCGAGTTTTATCGGCCGGGCATTTTATTCCGCAACCGGCGGCAAAAATGGAACGCCGCCGGCCAAAAACGGCTGGAGCAGCGGGCCGAAGAAATCGCCGCCGAACTGATCAACCGCCCGGCCAACCCTGGCCTGAGCGAAGCTCAAGCCCGCACGCTGGCCACCCTGTCCGCGCAATTTGTGGAACGGATGAAACGCGACTCATGATTCGGCGCGGCTTACAAAAATTTTGATACACGTGTATCAAAAAATTTGTAAAATGCTTCGACTCATCTTTTCTGCCTGAATGTCCGAAAGACATCCCTTTCCCAACGGAGAAAGGGATGCTTCGTCCGCCGCGGCGGACTCAGCATGACACCTCGAATCTTTCGCCCCAAAGCGAACGTTTTACGGACCCCAGCGGGGCGGCCCCAAAATTCCGGCAGGACCATTTAATGTCGCCGGATAGGAACAAAAAGATGGCGGATTGCGACAACGACCAGCGCAGCGGGCCATGCTATATTTGCGGGATGAAACCGGCGCGGCGGTCGTTCACCCTGATCGAGCTTTTGGTGGTGATTGCGATCATCAGCATCCTGGCTTCGTTGCTGTTGCCCAGTCTGAAACAGGCGCGGGAAACGACCAAATCCATTCAGTGCATCGCCGCCTTGCGCCAACTGGTGCAGGCCACTTTGATTTATGCCAACGAATGGGAGGGGTATGCAAATCCGAGTTACAACGTGAACGGTGGAAATTTTGGCTCGGCCGTGTTGATTGATTTGAAATACTTGCCGCCCCATCAATACAAAACCCGCGTGAGCAGTCCCGCTTATAACAGCGGTTACAATTGCGCCAAATATCCGGACTATCCCAACGAGGATGTCTGGGCCACCTACAGCGGCGGACTGGCCATCAATAACTGGTATGCCGGCAACCACGCCTCAAATTGGGGACCTTATATCGGCAGGCTTTTTCTCGCCCCCCGTCCTGCCACCCTCGTCCTGTGGGCGGACTACAGCGGATATGACGGCTTTCGATATCTTTGCGCGCCGGAGTATAACCCGCCGGATACGCCGCCGGGCTACGGCACCGTCTATCGGCACTACGGCGGACGCAACCTGGCGTTTGCCGACGGCCACGCCAAACGTTTCAAGCCCGCAGACCTTGAGACCAATAATTTCAACCACGTCTTTCCCAGCCCTGAGATCGAAACTTTCGAGCGCATCAATTGAATCCCACCATTGCGCCTTATTCATCCACCAGCGTGAACTGCGCCATGTCGCCCACGCTCCCGTCGAACGAGGCGCAATGACGGTAGAAGGCGTATTTCGGGTCCTGATCCCGCCAGCAAAGCGTTGAAAGCGAAAACCGGCTGCCGGGCTGGAGTTTCAGATCGTGGAGATATTTCCGGCCCATCTTGAACTCGAAGATGTAACCTTCCGGCGTTTGTTTGACGGCATACTCGGCCCCCAATTCTTCGGGCGCGCGCACCACGCCGTTTCCGTCGAGGAGGACCGGCTGGCCGGGTTCGTCCATGGCCAGGTGCATCTTGAATGGCCGCATTGTCGTGCCGCCGCCCGGCACATATTCGCTGGGATAAAGCATCACATACAAACAATCCTGCGCCCAGATGTCTTCCATTTTCTTGATCGGCCGCGAAGGATGCTTGTTGTTCGCCAGCACCGCCAGATAAAGGCCCTCTTCATTCCAGCGGAGATACATGCGGTGTTTGCCTTCGGGACCGGTTTGCTCGGCCCAGGTCTGACGGTAGTGTTTGGCGGGGCCGGTGTTTTGTTGCATTTGCAACGCCCATTGCCAGTTGGGCCACAGCGGGAGCAGTTGATCCAGCTCCCAGTCCGCCAGGTCCGCGTCAATCTTGATGGGTTTCCGGGCGCGCGGCACGGCGCGAAAGTTGATCCGCGCCGGAAAAACCTCCTCGCGGCCATCCGGATAAATCACGGTGGGCGTCACGTCGTAGTCCTCGTTAAGCCGCGTTCGTTCCCGGTTCATCGGAAAATCAACGCTGACCTGTCCATCCGCCTGGACTTCGATTTCTTTTTCCACCGCCTTGGGGCGGTCTTCCGCAGTGGTCCACCAGTCCGTCAACCGGACCCTGCCCTTTTCCGGTTTGGTGGTGGCGTTGTGAACGGTCACCCGAATTTGCGGTTCGGTTTTCAAGGTCATCGGCGCGCCGGCGGTGGAAACCCAGATGCCTGACGCCTTCACCTGCAGCGGAAAGGAAAGCAGCCCCACAATTTTACCGCCCTCCACCAGCCGCAGGTAGGTTTGATATTCGCCGCTGGGTCGTTCCTCCAGCGGCGTGATGGTGATGACGGCGGGGCGTTCATCGGAAACTTTCACCTGGTCCGGCGCTTTCATTCGGGCATCAAGATCCACGGAACACACGCCGGCGCGCCCCTTGCCAAGTTCGACTCTCAATTCGCCGGGACTTTTCCGCACAATAGGCCGCGCCATGCCGATGCGCACGTCCTCCAGCTCCTGGATGACGGGGTTTTCATTGGCGCCGTCGAACGTCAGGACCAACGGATTTTTCCCGATGGTCAAGAGCGTTTTCCCGCCGCTTGGCTCCACGCGATAGCGGTAGCCAAACACGTCGAGGGTTTCAAAAGGCGACTTCAACCCGGAAATTTCCACGGTATGATCGCCGGCGCCGCCGGCGGTTTCCAGAAACAAAAGGCTGTGGCCGAGCCGCTCGAACAAAATCGCCACCAGATACCCGGTGCTCAGCGTCCGTTGATATTCGGCGGTGTCGAGAAAGCGGATTGCGTTGGCAAACGCCACAGTGGGCAGCGCCGGCTGGAAATGTCCGCCTTTATAGACCATCGTGGGGCTGATCGCCTCGTTGTCGCGCGTTATTTTGAGCCGTTTGGCGCCGCCCATGTGGCCGGTGCCGCTGAAGACCGCCGCCGACAAAGGTTCGCGCAGCAGCGGCGCGCCGTCGGCTTTGGGATAAAAATCGCCGAACTCAAATTGCCCCAACTGCATCACGCCCCGTTCCCAAAGGCGGACGTGAAAATCAAACACGCCTTTGGCCTGGTCTTCCTGCCGATCGGAACCGGTCATGGCGCACCCTTCGAGCGCCGCCGCGAAGATCGGGCGACCGGTTTTCCCGGCCAAATGTTTGGCCAGGGCGCCCACGTTCTGGCCGATTTCCCCTTGGGGATCGCCATAAAGTTCGCCGTCAATGAAATCCAAGCTGTCGCTCACCGGCGTGATTTCGCTCATGTCCTGCTGCCAATACCACGCGCCCACCTTGACCTCCGGCGCTTTTTCCTTGATGGCTTTGTAACAGGCTTTCTGCAGATCAAAACGAAATGGGTCATGCTCAACCTCCCCGGCCGTCGGACAAATCGCCGCGGCATTGGGAAACATCGCGTGCATGTGCCGGGCGACAACGCCCATGAACTCGGCGTATTTTGTGATGTTGAACGTCTTGTAGCCATACTTGGCCATGCTTGCCGGCGACGCGTCAATGGCCCACGCCGGGAGGAAACTGGGGTCCGCGCCTTTCTTGAACATCTGCAAGACATAGTTTTCAAAGTGGATGCCGTAGTCCGGATAAGATTTTTCAACCTTGGGCAGTTCGAGGGGCGTTTCCGGAGTTTTGGCCAGCTCCGGGTAGGTCCCATAATAGACATAGGGCTTTCGGTCCTTGGTCTCATAAGGAATGCTGTTCCACTGGCCCCCGCACTTGTAGGCCAGGGTGTTGAACTCGAGGACGGTTTTGCCTTCCAGATCGCGATCAATGTCGCAAAAGGGCTGCCAGTTGGCCACCACCTTGCCGCCGCGAAAGAGATGGTCCTTGTTGGGCGTCGCCGGAGCGATGACCGCGAAAGAGACTTCGTCTTCAGCCAATTTTTTTTTGCCGTCCAGCAGCGCGCAACGCAGGAAGAGAAGCTTGCCCACTTGATCCGCCACCGGCTTGGGCAATTCCACCGGCACGATCCGGACGTGACCATCGAGTTGCTTCATCAGCTTGCCACCGGCCGCGTCCAGGACGTATTGCCGTTTGGAATCATTGACCCAGGCCGGCAGGCGCCACACCGGGAACGGTCCCGCGCCGAGCGCAATGGTCCCCTCCCCCACGAAGCGATAATTAAAATCCCGGACTTCATACTGCAATTGCATGCCCGCCTTGGGTTCGGGCAGTCCCGCCGGATCAATGAGCACAATGTCGGTTGCAAGCGGATCGCCTTTCCGAAAGACGTTGAACGAAACCGGAAAATTGATTTGCATTTCCCACGGCAGCCTCTCCGTTCGCGCCGCGGCCTTCGCCGCGCCGGCCGCCGGGCCGCCCTCGGTTTCGGAAACCATCAGGTCATCCACCCAAACCTGGCCGGCTGGAAACTTTTGAAAATGGAGCGTGAGCCGCGCCTTGCCTTTGAGGCCGGCCAGCGTTGCTTCGCGATATTCCCACCGCATCCCTTCGGGCACGGCGCGCGACCAAAGCTGATAATTATCGCGCGGCAGTTGGGGAAACTGAATGGCTTTGTCGGAAAGCGGCTCGCCCGTCGGTTTGCCGTCCGGGTCGAGCCTTTCGATCGCCAGCTCCGCGCGAAACGATTCATCATTGCCCCAGGTCATGTTGTTGGCCGCCCAGAGGGAGACCTTGATCGGCTTGCCCGAAAACTCGACCGGCGCGGATGACCACCGGGTGGCCTCCGGATCGGCGGCGGCCTTCTTCCAGAATTGCTCCATCGGCAGCTTGGCCGTCGCCTGTTCCGGGTTGAGCTTGTCCATGATGGCGTCCGGCTGCCAGGTGCGGATTTCGAGGGAGCGTTTGCCGGTGCGCGCGAAATTCGCCCAAACGGCTGAACCGCTGCCCGTCCAGCCTTCCGGCGCGGCATCGCCCGTTTCGAAACTCGTCTGGTACAGAATCCTCTCGTTTGCCGAACTTGCCCCGCCGCTTATGCCCCCCTGAAAGACCATGCCGAAAATCAACGCAAGCCTAAGAGCGTGTTTGAAAAGTCCGTTTTCGACAGGATATTTCATCATACAATCTTTCCTTTTTCTGAAGTTTATTGCGCGCCGAATCGGATGTTGGCCTCGACGAATCCTGAGCAATTTTGAATGTTCATCCAATGAACGCTCCCGTCCGACAACAGGATGTTAAATCCATTATCGTGATGGTACATCCGGGCGTAAGTCATCGTTTGCGGAAGTGCGGCCGCGAGACTCTCCCCCTGTGAAGCCCAGTCGCCCGCCAACGCGCTCAGTCCTTTCCTTGCCGCCGCTTCCCAGAGGAAAAGTTCGTAGGGAAGATCCTTGAGGGCGCCTCTGCCGTTGTAGCTGGCGTTGGCCACATGCAGACTCCACATATAACCAACCGTCCATTCGTACCAACCGCCGTCGTTCGCCCACCAGCTGCTCCAGGACAACGTCGAATATCGGTTGAAGGCGTCTTTAACCACACCCTTGCGGATCATGGCTGGGCACCAGAGGACTTTGGTCCGGGGAGGAAGATAACCGTTTTCAAACAAGGTCCCCCAATAAGTGGTCGTGATGGGACCCGATCCAACCCTGAATTTGTACAGATTGTTTGCCGGCGGGTTGCTGGTGTCGCTCGCCGCCGGCAGACGGTCTCCAAAATCGCACGCATACGACTGGATGGCCAACCCGATTTGCCGCAAATTGTTGACGCAGACCGTTTTCTCCGCCGCCGCCTTGGCGTTTTTGAGCGCCGGCATCAGGATCGCGGCTAAAAGACTGATGATTGCCACGACCACCAGAAGCTCGATCAGGGTGAAGGCTCTGTTGTCTGCCTTGTCTGCCTGCGGCGGAAAGATATCCGCCGCAGTTTCAGAAAGCCCCGCGCAGGATTTTAAATTGTTCTTCACAAAGTGCCGTTTAAACTATCATTGGTCGCGCCGGTTGTCTTTGTTCTGGAACGGCTTCTTTTTGTCGAGACCCACCATTGAGCCTGCTGGAGAGGCCGGTTGGTTTCAAGCGGGTCATATTTTTAAACTGGCCGAATCCCGACAAAAAGAAGGCGGATTACAACAACGACAAGCGATTGGGCAGATGTTACGTTTGCGGGAGATTATGTATAACGACGATCTGATCGCCTATTTGCAGCCGGCGCCGAATCAATTCAATCCCCATGAATGGCGGGATGTTTGCGGTTCGATCAGCAGCATCCGGGCTGAGGGACATCGCTTGGCGTTGCGCGCGCGGCTGCCGCAAGGCCTTTATTGCGGCCGAATCGAAACCGCGGCCGGCGGTTTTGACATGACGACGCTGATGGTTCCCATGGTTCGCGCGCCGGATGGCCAAAAGGTCCTGGTGGGACCGTGGGACCTCAACCACATCGAGAACGTCATGGCCGTGCCGATGGCGCGCGCCTGCGTGAACGGAAAACTGAAAGGCGGCCTCTGGTTTGAAGTGCCGGGACCGGATCAAATTGCCGAAGGCCGTTTGACCGCCGACTTTGGTTTTGAGGCGGAGTGCGAGGAAACCGAACTGACGCTGGAATTTGTCGAGCGCGATCGCCAACGAATCAATTGGAGCAAGGTCCGTTCCATGGAACTTCGCAAGGACAACCGCTCCATCTGTCCGCTTTTGCCCGCGAGCAAACGGCGCCCCCGCGTTTATGTCACCGCGCAAGAACTGCCGGGTTTGCGCAAACGGCTCCTTTCCGATCCGGGGTTCAAGGCGCTGGTCGAGCGGTTGAAACAAAATGAACTGGAGTTTGTCCCCAATTCCCCGGTTTACGTGGACCTGGCATGTTTGGCTTATCTGGTGACCGGGGACAAGCAAATCGGCGGAAAGATCCGCGAGAAGATTGTCGCGTTTTGCCGCCAGCCGACCTGGAGCGGCCGGCCGGATCCGCTTTTGATGGGGGGCGACAATGATCGCGGCATCGGCTTCAAACTCGGTTGGGCGGGCCTCGCCTGCGAATATCTCGGTTCCTTGTTCAGCAAGGAAGAACACCGCGTCATTCTTGGGAAGGCCGAGGAATATCTTCAGAAAATGTATGACTTTACGGTGCTCCAACGCGCCTACATGGGGCATCCCACCATCGAACCGCATTCGACCGGCGCCTGGAACGGCCTGGGGGTGGCTTGCATGTGTTTTTACGATGATCTTGCCATTGCCCGCAAAGCCCTGCCCTTTTTCCACGGCCTTTTCTGCGACAGCCTCAAGCTCTTTCCGCCCGGCGGCAAAACCATGTGGGCGACCTATTTCCCTTTTCATCTGGTGCGTTATCTGGCGGCCGCGCATACCTTTGGCGGGCGTCGGCCGGAATTGAGCGCAAGCCCTTATCTGGACAATCTGGGCCGGGCCTTGCTGGCTTGTTTTGAAACGCCCAACAACCAGGAACTCCAGCGCGGGTTGCGAACGAAGGAGTACCGCTATGTGACGGCCTACCTCAGTCGGTTCCATCCCACCGACGGCATCGAAGGGATTTATCAGGCCTTCGTGGAACAGGAGCAAAAAACAGCGGGCGACGTGGAACCCACTTTCTTCGACCTGCTTTATGCGCCTGTCAAACCGGCCAAAGCGGCCGCGTTCCCGGTCGCCCCGTTTTTTGCCAGGGACATCGGCGAGATCATCGGCGTGGCGCGCCTGCCTGTGCCAACACGGCAGACAGGCGGCAAAAAAACCATTGCCTGCTCGTTCAGCGCGGGCCTCAAAACGGGAGGCAAGGGCAGCTTCAGTCTCTTGCCTCACAATCGGGAATTCACCCTGCCGATGGCGGCCCTGGATGTCACCGTGGATTCCACTCCCGTGCTGATCAATCTCAACATGTGCACGTTCGAACAGGACAGCGCGCTCACCAACACGATGTGCTTTGAAGACGGCGGGATGCTGACCAACCATCAATACATCAACGGCGACATCGGCCCTGAAAAAAGCGGGCATATCCGGCGCTGCTTTCTGAACGAGCGGTTTGTTTATGTTCACGCCGTCATTACCGAAACGCTCCACCCCCAACTGAAAATCCGGCGGGCGGAACGGATCATGATCATGGATCATCACACGGGCGTCATCGTGCTGGCTGATTCCTTTGAAGGAGACAAACCCATCCGCTTTGCAACTCATCTGCATTGTTCGGGGTCCATTACGGATCTGGGCAACGGGCGGCATCGTCTCACGGGCGGGCAGGCCGGCTTGATCGCGGGGTTCGGCGGCGACCGCTTGAGCAACGAGGAGAAAGGAGAAATTTTTGTGACGGTGTTGAACCCGCGCGACGGGCAACGGGTCCGGGAGGAAGAGCCGGCCTGGATTCCGGGCTACATCTACGGGATCAATTTTACCGGCAAGGAAACCTTTCGCGACGTCCGCCTTCCGCGGTTCCGCCGCTGGCGGTTGGAGGCCACCCAACCGGTTTCAAGCGGCGCATTCCTTTTTGCCTTGAGCGCCGGGGCGGACGACGTGAGTTGGCGGGAAAATCGGATTTGCGCGCCGCAGGGCGCCTGGTTTTGTCTTGGGGACCAGCAACCCGTCCGGGCTTTGAATTGCGAGTGCCGGGCCGAGGCGGTTTTGGCCGATGAAAACGCGAACAAACTGGTCCTCATCGGAGCGCGGCAAATCGCCGGTGGAAACCGCAAAATGGAGTTTGCGGCGCCAACGGACGTTGAATTGGAACTCGGAAAGAAGCCCGTGAGCGGCCACCTCTTTGCTTCCGCCCGCGATCCGGTCGCGCAAGCCAGGGGGTTTCGGGTCGGCGCCTGGCGTTTCTCAAACCACCACCCGCGCAGCAGTTGCGAGTGGACCGCGCCAATTCAGGCGGCGTGAGTTTTGCAAAACAGGAGGTAACTTTTTGAAAACCCTGCGCTTCGGATGCATTGGTTGCGGCGCGATCGCCCAGCTGCACCTGCTCAACTCCAAGTATGTTCCGGGCATGGCCGTGACGGCTTATGCCGACGCCAAGAGGGAAAAAGCGGAAAAATTTTTGAAGGAATTTGGAGGCGCGTATGCCACGGAAAATCCAAAGGAGATTTTCGAGGATCAACGGATTGACGCCGTTCTCATTCAGACCGGCGAGCGGCATCATCCGGCCCTCGGCATCGCCGCCGCCAAAGCGGGGAAGCACATCTTCATGGAGAAGCCCATTGCGGTCGTCGTCGAGGATGCCTTGACGCTCGAAACGGAAGTCCGCCGGGCGGGGATAAAATTTCTGATGGGGTTTTGCAATCGCCTCGCCCCGGCCGTGCAGCGCGCCAAAAACCTGCTGCCCAATCCCTGGATGACCCTGGGCCAATGCACCGACACCATTGCGGGTCAGGCCTGCCACAACCTGGACCTCGTCGTTCATAAATTTCATGACGCCCCTCTGGCCACCGTGTACGCGAGCGGCGGCCATTACTACAACCTCGACGCCCATCTGCCGGCGGACAGTTTTGCGGCCACCCTGCGTTTTGCCGACGGTTCCCAGGCCTGCTACCTCCAGCACGGGACGGCCTATAATGCGCTTCTGGGAAAATTCTCCTTTCAACTGTTTGGAAAAGACCGGTGCGTTTATCTGGCCCGGCGATTCAAGGAATGCCACTTGAGCACCAATCTGGACGCGCCCGATCACTCCACCATTTTCAACGGCCCGGACTTCAGTCCGCCCAATGCCCAATTGCATTTTGCGGACGTTCGCGGGCCGCACGGCTACATGGGGCATTACGATCAATTGGTCGCCCTCTGCGAAGCCATCCGCAACGACACCGAACCGCCAATGACGGTGGAGGACGGCCGCCACGTGCTTCAGGTGGAGAAAGCCATTTTCGAGTCCATCACCAGCGGCCAGATCGTTGACTACGAAAACTTTTTATCCCGCTGGAAAAGCGCGCAACCCCGGAAGCAGGGGTAAGAGCGTGTCCGCCTGGGATACGCACACATGGAGTTTAATAAACAGGATGAGCGAACAATCGAAAAACAATTCCTCCAACTTCAGGATTACGCCAAGGATTCGCGGCGGTTCAGGGATTATTGTCAACCGTTGCTGCGCGGCCGGAAAACGTCGGTTTCCAGCCGAGATCAATCAACCACGATTCAAATGTATCCTGTGGCTCCCATCCGAGAATGAGTTGCGCCTTGCGGATGTTCGCGACCGGCCAGAAATCGTGCGGGCGCAGTTGGACGCCGTTTGCCTTCAACCTCGCCACCGCCCCGGGCCAGTACTTTTCAACGACGGCATCCGGGTCTTTCTGCGCTGCAATGATGTCCTGGTTGGTGAGAGGCATCTTTGGGCCGATGTTGAATGATTCGCCTGCGAGATGATCCTTCGTCACCGCACACAGCGCCGCGCGCGCAACATCCCGCGCGGTCAATTCCCTCGCCAGAAGCTGGGTCCCGAGTTGGTGGATGGTTGAGTCACCAAAACTCATGTAGCGCAGCGAGGCGATTGAGATGCCGCGGTTCCGCGCCACGTGACGACCGAGATGCTCGACAAGGAACCGGCTGATGCCGTAGGCGCTGTTGGTTCGCGGTGGCGCTTCTTCGTCAATGACACACATTCCGCTCGCATCCCAGTTCGTCCCAACGTACACATCCATCGTCGAGGAAAGCACGGCGCGACGCACGCCGAGTCGCACGGCAGTCTCCAACAAGCTCCCGACCACCTCAACGTTCCAGTGAAGAAAATCGGCAAGGCTGCGCTTGCCGATGTGAGCGCCATGAAGTCCCGCCGTATGAATGAGCGCATCACAGCCTGACAGCAGCCGTTCTTGAAGCGATTCGTCGTCGTACGAGCCAACGGTGATCGCGACCCTGTCAGGCGCAGCCGTTTTGTTTGCCGGCCACGGTTGCGAATCCAGACCCACGACCTTATGCCCTTGCGCGATCGCTTCAAATGCCAGCGCACGACCGAGCCTGCCACTGATGCCGGTTACGAATAATTTCATAATTGGATGATTTTAAGGCTGAAAGTTGAGTATTTCATGATTGCAGACTTGAGTTTGCGGATGTGAAATGCAAGAAAAATATATCTTTTGATAATTTATTGACAGATTTTATAACCAATGATATATCTTTTGGCCTCATGATGGTTCCAAAACTTACGCTTTGCAAGGCGATGGCTGAGAATCTCCGTAGCGAATTGACCGGAAACCGATTCGAATCATGACAACTTCAAAACCATCCAACCAATGGGCATAAAATGAAATTTGGATTTCTGACAAGCAGTTATCACGACATCGAAAAGGCGAAACGGCTGGGATTTACAGCAATCGAACTGCGCTCGGCGGCGTTCGGCGACGCGACCAAGGGCGACCTGGACAGGACGAAGATCGCCGAGGCGAAAAAACTTGGCGAGAAGCACGGCATCGAGATCACCGCGCTGGCGTTCTATCGTTGTGCGACGAAGCCCGAGGACGTGAAGACAGCGCCGGCGGAGTACACGCGGGTCTTCGACGCGGCCGAGGCGCTCGGGGTCAGGGTGGTGACGGCGATGAGCGGGTTCGACGCCAACTTGGACTGGAAAGGCAACCTGCAGTTCTGGGCCGATCGTTTCGGGCCGGTAGCGCAGATTGCCGAGAAGCGCGGATTGCGGGTGGCGTTCGAGAACTGGATGGCGGTGCACGGGCGGCTGCCGCACAAACCCCAAAACATGGGCGGGTGCCCGGGCGTGTGGAAGGAGTGGTTTGCGCTGGCGCCGTCGAAGGCGCTCGGGCTGGAGTTCGATCCGTCGCACCTGTACTGGCAGGGCATTGATCACGTCCGCGCGTTGAAGGAATTCAAGGACCGCGTTTATCACGTTCATGCCAAGGACACCGAGATGCTTCCGGAGGTCCGGTATCAGTGGGGCATCAACGCGGACATCTTTCGTTTCCGCATTCCCGGCTACGGTGCGATCAACTGGGCGGAGTTCATCAGCGCGCTTGACGAGATCGGCTACAAGGGCGGCATCGCCATCGAGCACGAGGACCCCATTTACAGCGGCGACCGCTTCGACGAGGGACTTGTTCGCGGATGGCAGTTGCTGAACCCGTTGATCAAATAATCCATTCTGGAGTTCGCGAAACAAATTGAATCCAGGGAGGGAAAACAAGCCTATGAGCCAGAAGGTTCGAATTGGTTTTGTGGGTGTGGGCATCATGGGACAATGCGCCCACCTGAAGAATTACGTCACCGTGCCCGAATGCGAGGTGACGGCGATAGCGGAGTTGCGGCCTCAGTTGCGCAAGGCCGTCGCCCGCAAGTACGGAGTGTCGCGCACGTACGCCAACGCGGAGGAAATGCTCGCCAAGGAGAAATTGGACGCAATCGTTGCCTCCCAACCCTTTGACCGTCACGGCGCGATCATTCCCCCTCTGTACAAGGCTGATCTTTACCCACATCTTGTAAAGCACAGGGCGACGAAGGCCGTTTCGACCCTGCAACGCAAACCTTAACTATGGTAAAGATCGTAAGCGACTTC
>JACQHZ010000468.1 GCA_016198745.1 Verrucomicrobiota bacterium | reverse complement strand
CCAGGTGCATTTTTCACCTTGTGAAAAATGCAGGCTAGCCCTGTCCTTGCCCCATAAAAATGTCGCGGCGCGTGGTCATCGACGTGTTGATTTGGCCGGCTTTCGAAGCGTCATGATTCGCACCATGTCGTGAAAGCGCGCGTAGCCTTTCCACAAACTCTCGAATCCGGGATGACCGTCGCACTTTCGATTCAGGTAACCACCCAGTTGGGCGATGAGGCCGTCTGGAGTTCCGGTGAGTAATCCCAAAAGCCATCACCCGTTTTTCGTCCCGTCGGGAAGGCCGTCTTGAAGAGCGAACTCCGCTCGGTTTACCCGTCCGGCGACGGGACCATGTAACCCGCCCCGAAAGTGGCGATGAAATTGCCTTTGCGCACCTTCCCGTGCTGGTCAAGCAACGCCAGGTATTGATCGGTTTCCGAATAAGTGTACTGCTCCGGTCCGTTGGATCCATCCGCCATCGTGATCGGCCAATCGAAGTTGACCGATTCGAAGGCGCCGAGAGGCTGGAAGATTTCCTCGTGGCCCCAGAACCGCATGCCCGTGATGGCCAGGCGCGTGCTGGTCCCATCCCCGTTCAGCCGACGGTCTTCCGCCGGCAAGATCAGCGCAGGCGGCGCCCACTTGAAGCGTCCGCGCGCCGGCGCCCAGCGCCGCGCCGGAACCGGCGACATGGTCTTCCGTGCGATAGACAACCGACACGCGCGCCACGGCGCCCTTGGGAAGGCTCAGCCCGCGGGTGAAAATCTGGGTAACTTCGGAGCGGCTCTCCACATTTGCGTTCTCGATCCGCAGGAAGCCGCTGCCGTCCGGATCTCGTCCGATGCCGATTTGTCCGCCGGAAGAGGACGGCGTCCAGCGTTGGGGGATGGCGGTTGCCTGGGAGAAATCCGGGTTCTTGAGGATTTCGTTTTGAGCCGGCGCCAGGGTGGCGGCCAAGAGCAGGAAGGCCCATCCAGCAAGCATCCTGAGCTGCTTGCAAAACTTTGTAGCGGCGCTTCTGTGAAGCGCCGTCCACCCCCCTACCAAGCGGGGGGCAGGTCGGAAGCCCCCGACACAAGGTATCGGGGCTACATCTCGCGGCGGAGTTTTGCAAGAGGCTCTCCTGTAGCTCGGTTTCATGCGATTTCTTTGTGGACACCCTGCCCGTATTGCACAACGACCTCGACCTCGGACGTGCTGTGAGGGAGGGGCAATTGGATGGTCGGCTGCCCATACCGCTGTTGCGTCTCAACCTGCACGGGGCTTCCGTTGATTGTGACCGACCGCAGCGCGTGACCGTCGGCGGTGGGCGGCAACGTGAGAGAGAGCGATTCGCACGGCGAACCTTTCAGCACGAATCGGAGTCGCGTCCCATCCGATGTGTAACCACTCATTCTCCATGAGGCGCGCGCGCGCCAGAAGTCATGCCAACGATCCACTGACCAGATCGGCATGTCCAATTCGCGGGCGCGCGCCATGAGCGCGCGCCCCTGCCCTCCGGAAAAGGAGACGTAATTGCACGGATGGACGACGACGCAGATCGGCGCGTGAAAGAACCGCACCGCATCGTCGAAAATGCGCTGCGCGATCCAGTCGAACTGCTCCGGCGAATACTTCTGCGAGTAGCTCAAGGTCGGATGGCTGGTCACATCGTCGCTGGCGTGCGTCGGCTGTTGATACACGTCAATCAGGCTTCCGTCTTCGCGCACAAACCGAAGCGGAACTGCCGCGTCCACGTTCACGTATGGTCCGTAGTCGGGCGATTGCGCGTACAGAGCCGCTAAACAATTCGCATCCATGCCGATGCCGAGCCGTTCCCACAGTTCCGGAAGGTCGAGGTAGCCCGGCCACATGACGCTATGATTGCGGATGGTACGCACAGGCCAGGCGAATTTTTCATGAAAGGCGCGCACCTCTTGTTCTGCTTTGGCCAATTGCTCGGCGGGCGGCTTGCCGGCAGTCGACGTCAGATTGGGATGAACCGAAATGGTGTGGCCGCGGCGAGTGTATTCCTCAATGAGTTGCCGCGTAATCGAAGTTATGCCGGGAATCACGTACAGCGACAACGCACCGTCGAAGCTTTCGAGGTCGCGCATCTCCTGATCGTTTGCGTTTTGCGTGCCGCCATCCTCGTCGCCTGAGAAGATCAGGATCGCAGCGCGTCCCTCGGGGATATGCCAAAGCGACGGAACGGGCGCGTGTCGGCCAAGCAAGCGTTGGATGATCCCGCCCAGCGCCGCGGCGTGCAGATCGGCGGTCGGACGCCACGCGGTGTCGGGCGGCGGATGGGGTTCATGAAGGTAAAAGCTGCGCGGAATCGCTTCGCCCGGCGCCAGATGATTCGCACGGCTCGGAAAGCCTTGTCGCAATCGAGCCATACAGAGGACGGGGTCGTAAGCATACACCACGAGTTGCCCCAAACCGACGGCCCCGTCCCAAAGCCCGATCGACTCGCTGTTGAAATCGCCTGGCTTGAACAAGTAGGCCGCGACCTCGGAGGCGGGCTTGTTTTCGTACACGTGAATCGGGCCGAGCGTCCACAGCGGTTCACCGCGCGCGCCGTAGCAGATGGGCTTCACGAACCGCAGACGGCACGGATTTTCGTCTTGTTTCTTCCGCGACAGGGCGGCGAGTCGCTCGACCGAGGCATCGGGTTGAATCGCGACGACGCTTCCGCCCGCTTGCAGGAACGACTCGATACCCGCCGTCTCGCTTCCGCGAGGAAGCAGGATGACATCCGTGTGCGGATTGGCCGCCTTGAGGGCGTCGCGCAAGGAAACACGTTCCGCAAAGCAAAGGCCGAAGGCATGCAGAATCTCGGCGAGATAAGCCGAGCCGTCCATGGGGCTGCCGGGTGGAATAAAGATGTGCATCAAGTCGCAGTTAGAAATGAGAAGTTAGAAGTGAAAAAGATCGATCAATTGGCTGGAATTTTTATTCAGGCTGCTTTCCATGAATTTCTAATTTTTAATTTCTAACTTCTAATTGGAGGATTTTATCCGCCTGAGCTTCCACACATCCGGGGTCATGTTGTTGCCCGCGACCATCCACAAGGCGTTGTCGTGGACGAAGACGCTGGCGCTATGGCGCGGCGTCCAGGGCGTGTCCGGCACTTCGGTCCAGTTCGTCCCGTCAGCGGAATGCCAGACATCCTTCCGGTTGCCTCCATCTCTGTGGTAGCCTTCCATCACCCACATCCGGTCGTCAAACACCGCCACATCGTGAAATTGCCGCGGATGCCAGGGCGCAGCCTTGACATGCTGCTCCCACTTCACTCCGTCGCCGCTGCTCCAGACGTCGTTATAAAAAAGCCGCTTCGGCTTTTTTGGCGTGTCATAGGTGCCGCCTCCGAGAATCCAGATGCGGCTCTTGAAGACAACGCCGCCACCGCTCAGGCCGCCGCGCGGCCCCCAAGGCATCTTGTCGGCAACTTTCGTCCACTTCACGCCATCCGACGAATTCCACACGTCGCTGTAGAAAATCTCCTCCGCGGACGCGAACTGCGGAAGCGTCTGGCCGCCCATGACCCATATTTTGTTGTCGAACGCGACTGTGTGGTGCAGCATGCGCGGACCCCATGGCACATTTTCGCTGACCCGCTCCCATCGCGCCCCGTCGGCGCTGCTCCACGCATCGTTTTGATAGTGGCCCTGATTGCCGTCGCCCCCGACAATCCACATTTTCCCCTGGTGGACAACGCAGCCGGCGGCATGGCGTCCTTCCCAGGGCGCCTGCGGGTTTTCAAGCTTCCATTGGGCGCCATCGGTCGAGGACCATACTTCGCTGTTGCAGATCTTCGGGAAATGAACCTTGTCCCCCGGATTCCATCCGCCCAAAAACCACATTCGATTCTTGAACACCAAGGCGCCCGCGCCGTCGCGCGGGGCGAATCCGGCCTTTCCCGTCACTTTTGTCCATTGATACGTTGGCATCTTTGATTGCCTCTTGTAAAAGCTGTGGTTTTCTCATTCATTTCCTGTAGCCAGATCATTGTGCTCCTATGGGGAATCGTAACTGCTCCGGTTGTTCGCCATTCGCCGCGGCGAACCCTACAGTTTCGATTCTTTTGATTATTTCGGGCGCAGCAAAAGCATCGTCCAATCGCCCGGATCGAGGTAAATATCCAAATCGGTTTGTCCATCCGTTATCCGCGTCGGCACGGGAAACGCGTTTGGAAAAACCACGTCCAACGTTTCGCGGTATTTTCCCTGGATCGTGACGGTCGTCTGAAGCGGGGCCTCGACATTCTTGTTGCACAGACAAAGGTATTTCTCGCCCGGTTTGCCTTCGCGCACCAGGAGCTTGAGATCGCTTGACGGCGATGAGGCTGTCTGGACCACTCGCGCCGCGAGGATCTTGCGGAGCAACTCCGCCAGATCTGGATTGCGCGTAAACGCATCAATTGGCTGGTTCAGGTAAACCAGCGATCCTTTACCGATGGGCACGACTTTGATGGTCGGGTCTTTCGTCGCGCTGCCTCGCTCCGGTGAATAATCCCAAAAACCGTCACCCGTCTTTCGTCCCGTCGGGAAGGCCGTCTTGAAGAGTGAACCTTGCTCGGGCAGTTCGGCGCCAAATTCATCCATCAAGCCGAAAGGGCCATCGGCAATCAGCACCCCACCCTTCCAGACCCACGCCTGGAGGTTCGAGCTGAATTTCTCGCTCAGATAAGGCGCGTAGGGAAGCGCCAAAAGCTTGTACTCGTTCAGAGAAGCCTTCCCATCGAGCACCATTTCCTCGGGCAGGTAATCGTGTGGGAAGTTGCCGGGCGCGAGCAATTGATAATGCAGGTCAATCATTTGCCTGATCGGCGGCGAGGCGCGATAGGTGTGACCCATGCTCGCCAGGTTGAAGATCGTCGCGCAAGGTTGAATGATTGCGGCGGCCGGCGTTTCCGGTTGGCTCTCCAGCAGCGCCCGCTCAATCACGCGCCCGCGGGCGAACATCACGGGCAACTCGGTCGCGCACCAGCGGACGGTCGTCTGGTCGTATTCGAGGCGGAACGTCTCGCCGCCGTAGGCGACAAGGTAGTCGGTGGGCGCGGTGGAGTAACGCAGCCACCAGGTCGAGCAACGGATGTCGCGCATGAACAGGTTGAAGAAAAACCGGCGCAGATCGCGTTTGGCCAGCCGCTCGTCGGCCAGGTGCGGGCGCGTGTACATGGCCCAATAGTTCTCGTAGTAACCGAGCGGCTTGTCGCCGAACCGCCGGCTGAGCGAGCGCAAATAAATCCACATCGCTTCTTCATCGCTCGGATTGGAATGGAACGAGTAAACATCGGCAGTATTCTCCCTGAAGTTGAGGTAACCGTTCATCTCCAGCATCGTGATCGAATCATCGGTCATGACCGGCACACGCGGCGCGCCTTCCTTGAGGAACTGTCGCTGCTTTGCGCGATAACGGGCGTGTTCGACGCGCCCCCAACGCTCAAATTCGTAAGTCAACCCCGTTGCCTTCTCGGGCGGGCGGATGTATTTGTCGTCAGGCGGTTCAATGGCGTCGAATGACGCATAAGCTGCGCCCCACTTGCGGTTCAACTCGCTGATTGAGCTGTATCGCTCGTTCAAATAGGCGCGGAAGGCCGCCTTGCCGCCGGCGTTGTATCCGACCGACCGTTTCTGCATGCCCTTCGGCGTCTTAACTTGAATGTAATTGCTGTCTTCCCAACCTGAGACGAAGAAATGCGCGCGATCGTCCTGGTTGGCGCGCGCGGCCCAATGCTTGAGGTAATCGCGCATGAATTCCATTACCGCGGGATGATGCGGGTTCATACCGGGCTGCATGCTTTGCCGCGTCTTCCCGCCTTCGCCGATGCCTGCATAGCTTGGCGCGGCGGTCAGACCGTCCTGGCTGCGCACCAAAAGGTCGGAGTCGCTCTTGAGTTTCGCCTCCAGCCAGGGTGGCATCGGCATGATGTACTCCGCGCCGCAGGCCGTGTGAAAATTGCCGCGCCGCGTCTTGCCGATGGCGTCGAGGCGCCGATAATGATGGTCCAGTCCGCTGAAGGCGTATTGCCCGGGCGCGGTCATCTCGCCCACGGCGTAGTTCCAGTCTTCGTTGATCGAATCCCACGCGCCGAACAGATCGAAAATTTCGTCGTAACCAAAGAAACGCATCCCCGCAAATTGCAACCGTTGGCTTGCGCCGTCGGCGTTCGAGCGCGTCTCATCCGGCGGCAATTCCGCTCGGCCGGGACTCTTCCAAGGCATTTTCTCGCGCATTGCCGTGACGAGCGATGACAATCCTTGCCCGGCTTCGGCCTGCAGCCCTTTAACTTTCGTGAGCGCGGTTTCGCAACGCTCAGCCAAGCCGGCGAGTTTGCTTTTGTTGCAGTCGTTCTCGAACGCCACGCCGTATGCTTGGAAAACTGCGTTCAGTTCGTCATCCGCCGCCACGCATTCCCGCTCCAGTCGCGCGCACAACGCCGCGGCGGCTGCGGCCGCGGGCAGCGGTCCCGCGTAGTACGCGGCCTTGCGCAGTTGGCCCATGGCGTCGGCGCAGCGTGACCGCGCAAACAATCCGCGATTGATCCCCATGGCGACGCGATAAAACTCAGGGTAATTCTTTTCCGCTGCGCAGGGTTCGCCTTTCGCGCGAGGGCCGAACGCTTCTTCTGCCGCAACCCCGTAGCAGTTCCAACGCGCGGCCTTCTGGCGGTCGGGCAGAAACGGGTCGCCACTCCACAAATTGGGCATCTTTTTCTGCGCGCCCGCCGCTGCGACTTCGAATCCCGACACCGTCAGTCGGCGCATGAGCGGATCGGCGTCACTGTTCTTCCAGTAATTGATGTCGGCAACCACCTCCGCGCGGCTGTAGAAAACGAGTCGGCCGAAATGGTCCGTTTGAGAAAACGCGCTGAGCGCGGCCCAGGCCGAATTTTCCTGCGGCGCGACCGTATAACGTTCGCGGCCGACGTTGATCCCCCATTGCCGGTTGTCTTCCGGCGCGGCGGTTTGGATCGCTGAAAACGGGATCGCCAATTCCACGCTCCAGAAATCGTTGGCTCGTTTCACCCCGGCCTCAACGGGCAACTCGACCCGCCGGATGCCGTCGTTATTGCGGGTGAGCGCCGCGCGGTTGCCTGCCGAATCCACAATAAACTGATGGTAGCCAATCCCCGTCTCGGCCGGGTTGAGGAAAAACTCAACGCAGTCGCCGCGCCACGGTTCCTCCTTGTCCGCGGTGAGCTTGTCCATGTGCGGCTCACGCACCCGCGCCGCGATGTAAAGTCGTTCGGCGTCGTAACAACTCATGACCTCCGTCTCTGCAGAAGCCTTCCGGATTTTTCCCAGGATGATAAACCCTGTGGCGACTTGGGCGGACTTCCAACATTCATCGTTGAGGTCGCCGTCAATCGCCGGCGCCGTTTTCTTCAGACTGAATAACACCAGAGGGTTGTTCGGGTCGGAAGCGGCGCAGGCGGCCGCCAACAGGAATGCTGCGAAGCCGACGGCAAGGGCGTTCATTTGCCGGCCTTGGACTTGGGAGCATCCACGCGAATATCATCAATGAGCGTCGCGCCGTTGCCGTGTAGGATGATCCCACCGTCGCTGAGGAAATCAGCAGGCGCGAGTTTTTTGTCAAACGCCCCTGTTCCCAGCGAGCCCCGCGGCTCGTCATCGGTGACGTTGGTGAAGAATGCCTCGAACTGATGCGCGTCAAAATCAATCACGATTTCCATGAGATAGGTTTTCTTGGGGAGATACCGGCGGTCCGATTCGCCCGTGGTGTTGCCGACGAGCAGGATGTTGCCTGTGGTGTCAAATTGAATGCCGACGGGCGTTGTGCCTTTGCGCGCATTGTCGGAGACATACAACGAACTCACGCCGAGACCATCGGGCCGCTGCCACAGCCAGGAAATGACGGTGACCTCCGGGAACGAGAGTTTCGGCGAGTTCTTGAAACTCCGGTAACGACTGTGGTCGGCGTCGCCGATGACAGCGGATTGCGACCCCTGAAGCGTCTGCCGGTAGCCGCTCCCGACGTGCGGTGTCACGGCCGAAAACGGCGCGTCGACGGTTGCCGTCCAGCCGTCCACGCCGAGAAAACTGGCATCGTTGATGTAAAGAGGCGGCTCGAAGTCGCAGAATACCCCGGCTTGCGCGCCGTTGCCGGCTGTAAACAGCACATAGGCGGTTGCGAAGAGAAGACGACGGACGGTTGTGTTTTTCATAAGGCAGTTTCAGAAGCAGGAATTCGGATTATGCGAGGGTGCGCTCATGTTGCGGCGCGAAGCCTATTTCCGATCCCAGTAATTCGCGTTCGGACTTACGGTGATCGAGGTCAATGCGCTGGAGTCGTAAATCGAATTCGGGTCGGCGTTCGGGGCGCGGACCGTGGTGACATGACCATCGCACCAAAGCGTGTTGCAGGCGTTGCGGTGACGTGGATACGCGATCCCGTCGCCGTTGGTGGTCTGTACGTTGC
Organism: Verrucomicrobiota bacterium; assembly: GCA_016198745.1. GTDB lineage: Bacteria > Verrucomicrobiota > Verrucomicrobiia > JABWAM01 > JABWAM01 > JACQHZ01. Next base: position 631 of record JACQHZ010000468.1, on the reverse strand, counting down.
GGTAAACATAGGATGACCCCCAGCCGTCATAAGGTGCGCCACTGAGGTACAGGCCATTGGCCACATAAGAATCCACAACGTAAATTGTAGCCGCGGGCGCTCCCAGGCTGGCGATATTGACGGTTTGAAACGGGTAAGGGGGGTCAGAGTCGTAACCAAACTCGAGACTCGCCCCGTAGCTGATGGCGCCGTTAAGAATCGCCCAATCCTTCGTTTGGGCGATCTTGTTGTTGGTGACGAGACAAAAAAATATCTCGCGTGAGGCGGTATAATTGCCGTTGATGAGTTTTTGAAACCAGTATTTGTCCGATTGGGTCGGGCCGAAGTCGCTGAAATACGGGAAAGCGCCGTTCCAGTCATTGAGATAAAGCGCGGTTGAGGTCGCAATCTGGCGCAGGTTGTTGATGCACTGGGCGCTACGGGCGGATTCCCGCGCCGACTTCAGGGCGGGCGAAAGCAGGGCGGCAAGAATGGCGATGATGGCGACGACCACCAGCAATTCAATGAGCGTAAAAGCATGGAGTGATGGAATGATGGAATGATGGAGGGGTGAGGGACGATGGATGTGCCGTCCTTCGTAACTGCTCAGGTTGTCAGAGCCTGCCCCCGCGAAAGCGAGGGGTTCACGGTT
>JACQHZ010000475.1 GCA_016198745.1 Verrucomicrobiota bacterium | reverse complement strand
TTCACGCATTGCCTGCTGCAATTCGAGACGGGCGCCATCGGCTCCATCGTTGTCAGCGCCAACCATCGGACGTTGCGTCAGGGACTGCTCCGCGGGCGGTTGCTGGGCGCCAGAGGGCGGATTGACTTCACGATTTATCCCTACCGCCGCAGCTTGAACGAAGCCGTGATGATCCTTGACGGCGGCAAGAGCGTCTTTGTGCCGGACGTTGTCGTCCGAAAATTGAATCCGCGATTTCCGCCGTCTCTGTTCCGCACGTATCCCGGCTTTTTCGATGTCTATCAACGGGAGGTCCACGCCTTTCTTGAAGCGATCCGTCATCATCGGGCGCCGCCGATCACGGCGGCGGATGGCCGCGCTGCAGTCGAGGTGGTCCTGGCCGCTTACAGCAGCCAGGGTGCGGCGACGGACAAGCCGAATTTCAAGCCAGGAAACCGTCCGTACCGCGTCGACGCCGCCTGCCACCCGCTCCTTCGCGGCCGCCATTGACTGTGGATTTCAGCCCGACCGGCGGCTGTCCCATCTGCCGCACGCTGACACGATCCGATCAAGCCGGTTCGCGTCCTGCCGGCACTGTTCCCCGAACTGCTGATCCTGTATTTTGAATCGCCCCAAACCTGGACGGCACCTGCGACCAACGCGGACCGATCTTGATGAGCGGCTTGGATTCCATTTCCGAGATTGTGTTGGGCAACGTGGAGTGGCGCAACCGATCATTTTTTGATTTACCTTCTTCCCCTCTGCTTTATTCTTTTCCTCATGGCCCAACTGGAGACATTGCGACAGGCGGTGGCGGTTTCACCCAACAACGTCCCCCTGCTTTTGCTCCTCGCGCAGGCCTGTCTTGACGAGTTTTCTCCCGAGGAAGCGAGGGAAATCTATGATCGGGTCCTGGGGATTGAACCCGGTCGAAAAGAGGCCAAACTGGGCATCGCCAGGGCCCTTTACCTTGACGGAAAACTTTCAGAAGCGGCGGTTCGCGCCGAAGCGTTTGTTGGGGAACACCCGAAAGATGCCTCCGCCTGGCTGCTTTTGAGCCGCATCCTTCTCAGCGACGGCAATCGCGAGCAAGCCAGGGACCACTATCAGAAATCCCAGCAACTCGAAGGGGGATTGAAGGATCCCGCTCTGGAAAAAGAGTTGTATGACGGTTCCGGTCATCGTCCCCTCGGGCCATCCCCGCCTTCGGCATCACCCAAGGTCCCTGTTACTAGCCAGGGATGGCATTCCGGGGAATCGGAGGACACCGAAGAGACCGAGAACGCTTCTCAAGGCCCGGGTGAATTTGAAAGACCGCAGGTCACCTTTGCGGATGTGGGCGGCATGGAAGCGGTCAAGGAGGAGATTCGGATGAAGATCCTTTACCCCCTCAACAATCCCGAACTGTTCCGCGCCTACGGAAAAAAAATCGGAGGGGGAGTCCTGCTTTACGGACCACCCGGCTGCGGCAAAACCCTTCTCAGCCGGGCCACGGCCGGCGAAATCAAGGCCGGTTTTCTCTCGATTGGCATTCACCAAATTCTCGACCTGTACCTTGGCAACAGCGAGAAGAATCTGCACCAAATTTTTGAAATGGCTCGGAGCCATGTACCCTGCATCCTTTTCTTCGATGAAGTGGACGCCCTGGCGGCCGACCGCGGTGATTTGAGGAAAAGCGCCGGACGTACCCTGATCAACCAGTTTCTTGCCGAACTGGATGGCAACGTGGGCAGCAACGAGGGAATTCTGGTCCTTGGCGCCACCAACGCTCCGTGGCACATTGACCCGGCCTTTCGCCGTCCGGGCCGCTTCGATCGGGTCCTGTTTGTACCCCCGCCGGACGAAACCGCGCGCGCCGCCATCATTGAAGTATTGGCCAGAAACAAGCCGGTCACCAACATGGATGCAAAATCTCTGGCGCGCAAAACCAGGGACTTTTCCGGCGCCGATTTGAAATCCGTCTTTGACATGACCATTGAACGATGTCTTTCCGTGGCCATGAAAGAGGGCCGGGTGATCCCGCTTTCCACGAACGATCTTTTGCAAACAGTGAAAAGCCTCAAGCCATCCACCCGCGCGTGGTTTGAGAGCGCAAGGAACTATGCCCTTTATTCCAACCAAAGCGGTTTCTACAACGATGTGCTTACATTCCTTGGGATCACCCAATGAACACGGAACCACCCACCCATGGGCAGCTTCAACGCGGTTTGATTCTCAAGGAACAGGGGCGCTATCGCGAGGCGGAGGATTATTTCATGGAAGTCCTTAGCGCGGATCCTCGGAACGCCGCCGCACTTCACCAGCTCGCCGGCTGTCAGCTTCAACAAACCGCGCGGGAAAAACAGGCCCTCGAGACCATCGATCGCGCCATCGGTCTCGAACCGGAGGACGCCTACCATCATTCCTTGAGGTCCTACATCCTCTGCGCCCTCAAACGACCACCCGAAGCCTTGAAAGCGTCCCAACAGGCCATCGCACTGGATCCTTCGTGCGGCTTCGCCTTCATCGCCAAGGCTTCTGTTCATCTCCACTTGGAACAGTGGGCCGAAGCCGAAAAAGCCGCCCGCCAGGCACTGGCCCTTGATGCCGACAATTCGGTCGCTGCCAATCAACTTGCTCATGCGTTGCGCCTTCAGAACAAGATGCCGGAAAATGCCGAGCAAATCAGGGGCATGCTGGGTCGGGACCCCGAGAATGCTTGCACTCATGCAAACGCGGGTTGGACCGCCATGCAGCGTGGCGATCGAAAAACCGCGGAACGCCATTTTCTTGAGTCCCTCCGCCTTGATCCCGAACTCGAAGGCGCGCGACAGGGGCTGTTGGAGTCCTTCAAGGCGCGATCACCCATTTATCGCAGCTATCTGGCGTATTGTTTTTTCATGCAACGTCTCAGTCATGGTGCGCGTTGGGGGGTTATTTTGGGGCTGTATTTGACCGTGAGATTCTCCCGCATCATCTTCACGGGTGGCGCAAAACCGGTTTATCTTGGGATTGTCGCCATATATTTTCTCATGGTCCTTTGGGTCCATGTCGCCCGGGGAGTGGGCAATTTTTTTCTTCTGCTTGATCGTTTTGCCCGTCATGCATTGCGTCCGCGTGAAAAGCTGGAAGCTTGCGGGGTCGGCGGCGGGGTGGTCCTGGGAATCGCGCTCATCCTGACCGGTTTCATGTTCAAGGGAATGGGAACGGCGGTTCTTGGCGTCAGCCTTCTGGGGGCCGCCTTTCCATGGGCCTACACCTTCACCAATGAATCAAAAATCGGTTCATGGATGTTTGGCGCCTTCGCCACCTTTGTGGTGGGCACCGGAGTCGTGGTGTTTTTCACCGGGTTGTTTCACCGACCGTTCCCCGCAACACTCACCGCTCCCGCGTTGAGCGTTTCCTTGATCCTCGTGATTGTGACCACTTGGCTGGCCAACATCAGAGCGCTGCATCGCTAGTATAGAGCTTGTCCGAGAAAGTAGTTTCGCTCTGAGAATGCCGTCAAAAAGGTGGTGAAAAAGAACCCGAAAACTCCAAATCATCTGCATCAATGAACAATATTCGTAACCGTTCACGGTAGTCTGATCGCTGGTTCGGGAGGCGTTGGTCACAGCGCGCCGTAGCCTCAACCAAGAACCGCAGAAAATGGCCGCCCCGTTCTTCGGGGAGGCGCAAAGATGAGATTTTTACCGCAAAGAACGCAAAGAACACAAAGAACCTGACGGTTTTTTCCTCTCTGCGTTCTTTGCGTTCTTTGCGGTAAAATGACCTCTTAACCGCAAGGTGCGCAAGGAACACAGTGC
>JACQHZ010000456.1 GCA_016198745.1 Verrucomicrobiota bacterium | reverse complement strand
GTGCAGGCGTTGGCGTTGCCGCTGTTGGCCACAATGCCGCGAACCGGATGGCGCGCCATTTTCAGCCCCATCAGCACCGGGGCGGCCTTGGCGCTGTTGGCAGTGAAAACGCCCGCCGAACAACAAGGGGTTTCCGAGACGATCATGGCGATGTCACGGGTATTCGATTTCTTGATGCCGGCGGCGATGCCGGACGCCAGAAATCCTCGCGGAACGCATGCGTCGCCTTGAAGCCGGCGAATGGCGGGATTGAGGCGCGTCATTCGAGGCATTTGAATTTGTTTCATATCTTGCGTTTCAGCGCAACCGCTCAGGTTGTTTGCCATTCGCCGGGGGCCGCCGCTGCGGATTCTATGCCGGACGAATCGTGGCGGAAACAGGCATTCATGGGGTTTCTCCGCTGTTACGGATGAACCTTGAACTTCTGAATCTTGAACCCGGATCATTATCTTTCAGCAAAGCCCCTCCGTTTCCGGAAACCCGCAGAGGATGTTCATCGCTTGCACCGCCTGACCCGCCGCCCCCTTGGTCAGATTGTCCACGGCGGAAAAGAGAAGAACTCTGCCGGTGCGGGGGTCCGCGCGATGCGTGATTTCGATGGTGTTGCTTCCGACCACGTTTTTGAGATCGGGCAACGAGGATGAGTCAAGCAAACGGACAAAAGGTTCGCGGCCATAAGCCTTCTGATAACATTGCTCGATGGCTGCAGAGATGTCTCCGCCTTTTTTTCGCGGCTGAACGTAAAGCGTGGTAAGGATGCCGCGATTGACGGGAATGAGGTGCGGGGTGAACTGGATCACCACGCGTTGTCGGGCGGCCCGACTGAGTTCCTGTTCGATTTCGGAGAGATGCCGGTGTTTGGGCACCCCATAAGCGCGGGCGGATTCGTTGCACTCACAGAAGAGATAGGCATCCTCGGCCTTGCGTCCGGCGCCGCTCACACCGCTCAGGCTGTCGGCGATCATGCCGTGCGGTTGAATCAGGTCTGCGCGCAAGAGTGGAACCAGAGGGACAAGGATGCTGGTGGGATAGCAACCCGGACTCGCAACAAAACGCGCCTTGCGAATCGCGGCGCGATGAATTTCGGGGAGACCATAGACGGCGCGTCCGAGAAATCCAGGCGCAGGATGGGAATGACCGTAAAATTCCTTGTAACACGCAGCGTCGGTCAATCGAAAGTCCGCGCTGAGGTCTATGACACGGAAACCTTCTTTGACAAGAGGAACCGCCCATTCCGCGGCCACCCCATGAGGCAACGCCAGGAAAACCGCCGACAACCGGGATCGTGAACCAATGAGATGCCGGATGCTGTTGAGTTCAGGCTCGATGAACCGGAGGCTTCGCGCAGCGGGATGGCCGGCGAATTTTGGAAAAATTTCTCCCAGAGCTTTGCCGGCGTTCTGGCGCGAGGTGACGCAAACCAGGTCCGCGCGGGGATGGCGCAAAAGCAGGCGGACCAGCTCCTCGCCCGAGTAGCCTGACGCGCCCAGGATGGCAATTCGAACATGCATCAATGATTTTTTGAACATGGCCATGAATCCCGAAAAAATTCCAGCTAATTTGCATATTTCCTCCGCCGCGGCGAATGAAATATGCAGGCTGAACATGCGAAAAATTGCTTATGATGCAATGACAGTCGTATCGCAGGTTGTCAACATCCTGCGGCGTCCTCCTCAAGACCGCTGGTTGTCTGCCGATTAAAACCTTGAGGATCAATTCGCAGCCGCCGACACCCCCAAGACGCATCATGATGAAGACGCGCATGGATGCAGCGCCAGCCGCCCGCCCCGTGTGGGAAGCGTTTTTTCTCGCAATTCCGCCCATGATGCTGTTTGATCACAGCATGGAGCAAACCGTGCGTCGCCCCGAGATCGGGAAAATCCAACCGCGTTTTATTGGATGGCGGGCGGATGCTTTTCAGGAAGGAAGCCGACATGACCACTGAGGGACGAGCCTTATCCCAGGACGACATGGATCTTGGTCCCATGGTGCGAAGCCTGGCTGTGGGCCAGCGAATCCTGACCCGCTACCGGCTCGAAAAACTGTTGGGCCGCGGAGGCATGGCGGTGGTCTGGTTGGCGCACGATGAACATCTGGACCGCAAGGTTGCGCTGAAATTCCTGCCGGAAACGCTTCTCCACGATCCGGTGGCCATTGATGATCTCAAACGCGAAACGCGCAAGAGCCTGGAACTTACCCATCATCATATCGTCAGGATTTATGATTTCATCGAATCAAGCGAATATGTGGCCATCTCCATGGAGGCAGTGAACGGCGGCACGCTTGCGACACGACGACTGCAGAGACCGCATCGGGTCTTTGAAATTGAGGAAATCAAAGCCTGGATCGTCCAGCTCTGCGACGCATTGAGCTATGCGCACGAGAAGATCAAACTGGTGCATCGCGACCTCAAACCGTCGAACCTGATGGTCAATTCCAAGGGGGAACTCAAACTGGCCGACTTCGGCATCGCGCGAAGCATGAGCGACACCCTCAATCGCATCACCGTGCATCGCGCAACCAGCGGCACTCTGGTCTATATGAGCCCCCAGCAGATGGCCGGCGATCCGACCAAGGTCACCGACGACATCTACGGTCTTGGCGCCACCCTTTACGACTTGCTGACCAGCAAACCGCCTTTTCATTCCGGCAATATCGTCCATCAGTTGATGGAAAAAATTCCGCCTTCCATGGCGCAGAGACGGCAGGAGCTTGGAATCGCGGGCGCCCCGATCTCGAAGGCCTGGGAGGAAACGGTTGCGGCTTGTTTGGCCAAGTATCCGGAAGATCGCCCCCAGGGCATCCGCGAGGTCGCCGCAAAACTCGGCGTGACCGTGGCTTTTGAAGTGTTGCCGGCCACGGATGCGGTGGATTCGCGCGAAATGCAAGACGCGGCGACTGCGCCGTCGTTTTCAAGTCACGTGGGCGGAATGGATACGGAGACGGTGCCGGAGAATGCATCACCGCCTTTTGCAGTCAATCACCCGGATTTCAAGGCGTATCTCGAGATGACATCCACGGGGAACCACGCTGAGGCGCTCAAGTGGATCAAGAAGGTGGTGCGGGACATGCCGGATTGTCCCGAAGCCCTTGTTGCCCTGGGCAACACCTATGTTCACCTCAAATTTTACGAGGACGCAGTGAACGCCTATCAACAGGCAACCGAATACAAGCCCGAATACACCATGGCATGGTATGCGCTCGCGGAAGCCTATACGAAACAGGGCAAGCTTGAGAACGCAATCAGCGCTCACGAACAGGCGGTGATGTTCAAGTCCAACGACGCGGAGGCATGGTGCCGTCTTGGCATTGCTTATCGCGAACGCGCCAAGTACGACAACGCCATCGAGTCTTTCGGGCATGCCATCAAGCTCAGGCAGGATTTGACGCTCGCCTGGCATTCCCTGGCCGAATGTCATCATAAACAGGGACGGTTTGAGGAGGAATTGTCCGCCTACCAGCAAGCTGTGAAGTACCGCCCCGATCATGCGGAATCATGGTGCCGCCTCGGCGTCGCTTATCAGCAACAGGGCCACTACGAAGACGCCATCAACTCTTATCAGCAGGCCATCGAAATCAAGCCGGACTGCACGCGCGCCTGGCATTCGCTCGGCGAGACCTACCGCAAGCTGGGAAAATACGACGAGGAGGTGAATGCTTATCAGCAAGCCGTGAAATTCAAGACCGACGACGCGGATGCCTGGTGCCGCCTGGCGCTGGTCTATCGCGAACGCGGCAAATACAATGACGAAATGAAGGCATACCAGCAGGCTGTCGAATACAAACCCAACGATGCGGAGGCATGGCATCGCCTGGGTGTCGCCTGCCGCGGACGCGGCCAGTATGTGGAGGCCGTCCGCGCTTTTCAACAGACCGTGAAACTCAAGCCGGATGATGCCGGCGCATGGCACATGCTTGGACGCGTGGCGCATAACGCCGGCCGACACCGCGAGGCGCACGCCGCCCTTGACCGTCTGCGCAAACTGGATCCCGAAAGGGCGGATGATCTCCAGCGATCCCTCTGGTAAGGTGCCACGCAAAACACGCGTTGCTGAGCGCGTGCGCTTTTTGTCCTGCGCCTTCGTGCGATACCGGTGGATTTTTAAGGTTGACAGCCCCGCCTTCACTTGTATGGTTGCTTGTATGTTAATTCATGGCGCATCTTCCATTGACGGACGTCAAGCCGGCCATTGTCTTGCATGAAACCGGATCGGCGGCCTTTTTGTTGCGCGCGCGGGCGACCGGAAAAGTTTCCCCTCGTCAAGCAGCGTCTCCGCAACGATATCCTCCAGGGGAAATTGAAGGCGGAGGAACAACTGCCGTCTTTTCACAACGTGGCGCGGAATCTCGGCGTGGGCAGCCTCACTGCCAAGCGCGCCATCGATGAGCTGGTGCGTGAAGGCTGGCTGGTCAGCCGCCAGGGCGTCGGGACGTTCGTCCGGGTGCGCACAACGCCTTCGTCCGTGGTGTTGCGCGCGCCGTGGGTGAGCATCTTGAGCGCCCCTTTTTCGGCGGAGACCCTGGAGGCGTTTCATGAGTCGCATCCCAATATCCGCATCATGCGCACGACGGAACCCGACACGGACCTCCTGGTGGGCGATACGTATGGTTTGGTTGTGGGTTGTCTGCGCGGGAAATTCTGGCGATCCATTGACGGGTTGAAGCGCGCTCTCGGCCGGCCCCCCTGGGACCTGCCCCGGATCGCGCGGCGAACCGCCGAGTGGCAGGGCGATCTCTACGCTCTTCCGCTGCAACTGGACCTGACGCTGTTCCAGTTCAACCCTGCCCTCCTGCGTTCGTTCGGCATTCCGCCGCCGAAACGTTATCTGGATTGGGAACAATACGAACGCATCCTCGTTCGATGTCGCGCCGACATCGACAAGGACGGCGTCGATGAATGTTTCGGTTCCTGGTGTCATCTACGGTTGAAAGAATGGCTGGTTCCGTTCTGGCAACGCGGAGGAAGACTGGACGACCGGGAAGCGTTCTTCAGCCGCAAGTCGCTGGCGGCATTGGACGATCTTTGGCGGTTGATTCATTGCCAAGGGGTGCTGCCTCTCGAATTTCCCATCGGCCAGGGCGAGATGTACCTCAAACAGCTTCGCAACCGGTTTAACGCGGGCAAGGCGGCGCTGCGCTGTTTGGGAATATGGGAATTCTTCCGTCAATCGCCGTTTCCAACGGATTTTCTTTTGCCGCGGTTCGGTCCCGTGCAGCGCCAGCACGTGGAAGGATTGGTGATCGGCGTTCACCGCGACTGCAAATATCCGGAACTGGCGCTGGAGTTTTTGGATTTTTGTTATCAGCGTTACGTGAAAGGCAACCCGGAGTATCCCTTTGGTTTGACGGCGTCCGAACGCGGTTTTTTACAACAACGGCCGGAGGTGCATGGGCTGCTCCAGGAAGGGCTTGAGACCGGTCTGGACCCGCTTCACGAGGGCGTGCCCGAACGCACATGGGCGATCGAGTACGATCTCATCGAATGGTTCCGACTTTTCCAGGACCGCGCAACCACGATGCGGAAGCTGCGCGAACACTGGTACCGTTGGCCGCAATCTTCACCTCGCCGCGTTTCTGCGGAACGCCCAGCGTCTTTGCCCGATGTGCAAGCGGCTTTTCCGATGTCGTGGCTGCATCATGACAACGGCAAGCCGAGTGAATCTTGAACCGACGCAACGGATATGATCCGCATTTTTCAACATCCATGCCGCGTTGGAGCGCGCAGTTGCGCGTCTCTGCGCCATGCCCTGAGCGTTTGTTTCTGGATCAACGCCGCGTGCGTCTTGACGCAGGGCGCGGGAGCGACGAAAAAATTGGCTCCGCCCGAACCGGACCTCCTTTTCTTCTGCGCGTTCACCAATGAAACGCTCAGGGCCGAATACGCGGCCGGCGATGCACAGGGAGAGAACGAAAAAAGCGATTACGTTGAATTTCGCAAAACCGTTCGCGGCAAGGGGATTTTTCTGGGGCAGAATGTGGCGATTCGTTTTTTGGAGGAACGCAATATTCGGCAGGAGCAGGGGACGCTGGAATTCTGGGTGACGTATCCGGAAGGCAAGGACATCTCGAAATGGGACGACCCGCACACGGTCGAGAGCGGCATTCTCTTCACCTTCAAGGAGGAAGGCAACAACGGTTTCTACATTTGGAAGCAAACCAACGGCGGCGGCTACCTGGTTGCCCCCGATGCCGAAGGCAAAGTGGATTACAGTTGCGCCTTTAAGAAAGACAACTGGAACAAGGCCGTTCCCACTTATCTGGCGTTCACCTGGGACGAAAGCGGCTGCGCAAGTTTTGTGGACGGGCGCGCCTATGGCAAAAGCAAGGCGCCGTTTTTGCGCACCCAGGCCGGGGCGTTTTATGTGGGACCGGGCATCAACAGCCTCGCCGCTCAGCATTCCAATGCCATTGTCCAGGAATTGCGGATTTTCAGTCGGGTGTTGGACGCCGGCGAAATCATCGAGCGCTACAACGCGCAATTGAAGGAATGAACACAGGAAAGGCAGAATGAAGAATGAAGAATGAAGAAGGCCATTACCCGAAATTTATGAGAAACCTCCCCTCCGCCGTTACACATCGCATGGGTTTGCTGATGACGGCGTTCTTTTTCTGGAGGGCGCTGCTTCGTCAGCGCCACGGTTCCGTACGGCGACGACGGCGCGTTGCCCTCCGGGAAACGGTCTTTCGAAGGAGTTTCAAAACAGGTTCTAAGACAGCCGATCCCGGCACGGCAGGACCATTTTTTGCGAAAGCATTTTTCGCTGCGCTCCTTCTCGCGTTCATTTTAGGCGCAAGCCGCTTGCCGGCGGCCGAGCCCATCCCTGCACTCGTGATTCCGACGCTGGCGGCGGCGCCTGCTATCGACGGCGACCTCAATGATCCGGTTTGGAAAGAGGCGGCCACGCTGGCGCCTTTTCAGCCTTACGGCGTCACCGCCGCCCCCATCCAGCAAACCGAGGTGAAGATCGGTTGCGCCGATGAATCGCTGTTGGTTGCGTTTCGTTGCAAAGAGGAGAAGCCCGGCCAACTCCGGCGTCTCTCGAATAAACGCGACACCGATCAATGGGAAGATGACTCCGTCGAGGTGTTTCTCGACGTCCAGGGAACTCGCGTCGAGGAATTCCTGTTCCTCGTCACTGCCGCCAACTCGCAATACGACGCGCGCAACCGATGGCCGGCCAACGCCGAGGTCGAGCAGCATGACGTGACCTGGAACGCCGAATGGACCAGCGCCGTTCGCGTTGATGAAAAAGCAAAGGAATGGACCGCCGAAATCCGGATTCCGTTCAAAACCATCGGCGTTCCTTCACCAAACGCGGCGTCGAAATGGGCGGTGAATTTCGCGCGCACGCGGAACCCGGTCCTCAAAGAACTGAGCATCTGGAGCTTTTCTCCGAAACGCGGCTTCGGAAATCCGGAGGCGCTGGTGACGGCTGCCTTCGGAAAAGAGGGCGTCGGCAGGTCGTTTGCGGGCGCCGCCGCGCCGAGGCTGGAGGCCGAGATCGCTTCCACAACCGAAGCAACGCTCATCCCGTTCATCCGCAAGGAAATCAAACCCGACCAACTTGATGGCGTGGCCGTTCGTCCGGCGGCGGAAAAAGGTGAGATTCCGATTCTGATCTCGCGTCCCAAGGGGATTTCCAAGCTTGCTTCATGGCCGGTGCGCTGCGGCGTTCCGTTCCCGCGCGGCGCGCTGCCCGACGCCAGGAACGTCCGTTTGCTCGGACCCGACGGCAAGGCGGTCCCCTTCCAATCGAAAACCTTGGGAACATGGGACCTGCCTGCGCCGCCGCGGCAGGCAGGCTCGGGAAAAAGCGTTCGGTGGCTGCTGATCGCTTTTGACGCGGGAACCGCGGAGCGTTGCGCGTTGCAGTTCGGCTCGAAAGTGGAGGCCGCGCGCGCCGATCCCAAGCAGCCGGTGCGCGTCAAAGACGACAAGAAAACCATCACGGTGGAAACCGGCGATCTCAAACTTCAGGTCAGCCGCGAACGCAACTCGCTCATCGAACAACTCTGGTGGAAAGGCATCCCGCTGTTCCGCAAGGATGGCCGGCGCGGGGCGTGGTTCACAGATTCATCCGGCAAATCATTTGAAGCCGCAAAAGACGCAAAGGATTACAGAGTGGCGGTCGAACAATCCGGGCCGCTCCACGCCGTCATCAAGCTTGATTCGATGTTTGCCGATGAAACCGGCCAACGAAGCAACCAGAGCGTCACGCGTCTTTATTTGGCTGCGGGACAACCCATGGTGCAAATTCATCATACCTTTGTCCTCACCGATGGCGGCAAGAAACGGCAATTCAAGAATTTTAGCGTCAGCTTCCCGCTCGAAAAGGCCGCGCGCGATGTCAAACGGCGTGCGGCGGAGCCGATTGCGTACGATTCATTCGAGGAAGGATTGCGCAAGAGCATGGATATCACTGGAGAAACGTTCTCCGTCGCTCAGTTTGGCCACCGCAAAGCCGCGATCCTTGATGGCGACAAACCGATTGCCGCGCAAGGGGAGTGCGCAGGTGGCTGGGTGGACCTCATTGGTAAAAAAACCGGCTTGGCGCTCGTTGCGCGCTGGTTCTCGCAACTTTATCCCGATGAGATCGAACTGACCGCCGGCGGCGAATTGACCTATCACTTCTGGTCGCCGCGATTTCCACAGGCAATGGACCTGCGGCCGAAACCGTGGCTGACCGCGCGCGGCAACTACGAAATCTGGCATTCGCAAAATGTCCCGTTTATCCAACAATGCAAACGGATGCACCAGTTGCCCGTGGAGGATGGCGGGACCATGGATGCCGACGGAACGGGCATCGCTAAAACGCACGAATTTGCCCTGATCCTTCACGACCCAAATCAGGAATCGCTTGTGGCGGAACAGGCGCTTGCAATTCAGGACCCGATCTACGCTTATGCGGACCCGGCGTGGACCACAACCACCGAGGTTTTCCAGAGAAGTTTGCCCGCCGGCGATCCGTCATTCAAAGATGTGGACGACGCCTTGGAACGATACACGCGGCGATTCATCGCGGATCAACGCGATGACAAGATCATCGACAACAAGGCGTACGGCCCGTCGCTCGGCATTTTCGATTTCGGCGACGATCTGCATCAGAACAAGTATTGCCATCGTTATTACACCGGGCATTTTTACTGTGCGCCCACCATGCCGTGGTGTTTGTATTTCCGTTCCGGCGACCGACAAGCGCGGCGGCTGGCGGAAGCCAATTCGCGTCATCGCATGGATGTGGATATGTGCCACTTCACCGCTGATCCGTCATCGGGCTGGCGCGCCGGGGCCTGGAACGACGACGACAGTGGGATCATTCACTGGGCGGTTTGCAGTTGTCCGTTGGAAACCACCAGCAACTACGGGCCGCATCTGGCCTGGATGTATTACCTGACGGGCGACGAACGCGCTTACGACGTGGCACTCGAGGTGACCGACGCCTTGAAATGGGCGGCCAAACGGGCGATGCCGGCCTACTCGCACCGCGCGTCGGGGATGTCGCTATGGAATGTCACAGAACTCTGGAACTTGACGGGCGACCCGGAACTCAAAAAAATCTGTGATCATCTCGCGGATCTGCATGTCAAGAACGTCCGCAAAGGTCTGGCGATCGGTTACTACCCCGAACATCCATCGGACTTCACGCTCGCCTATGCGGGACCAGCCATGATCCGCTATCATACGCTCACGGGCGATCCAAAGGTTGCGAACTGGATTGTGAATCAGGCGGCACACCTGGCGGAAGTTCAGCGCGTCGGTGGCGGCGGCAGTTTCTCGTTTTACGACCTGCTGGCTTATGCGCATCAGTTGACCGGCGAACCGCGTTATCTGGACGCCGCCTGGCTCGACTTGCGCGGCATTGTGGATGAACTGCGGGTGACGGGCGACGACGTTTTCGATAAGGTGCGGAGCTTTATCGGCACCCGCGTTTGGTGGATGTATCAAACGCCCATGCTGCTGGCGTCCGTCAAAGCGGCCGGCGACATCAAAGACCCTTTGATTCACGGCAACGCCCTGCTGACGCAAGGCGATATTCTCGCCCTGAACGAAGACGGCAAACCGTTTCAGATCAATGTCGCCGTTGGCGATGGCGCGAATGATGATGCGGCGCTCGATGCCGCGCTCAAGGCCGGCGACTTGGCGGTGGTCTTGCGGAATCCCAGGGGTGAAACCGTGGCCCGCTCGCCCTATCCGCGCGGGCGCAATCTGGATAAATGGTTCTTCTACGGCGGCTGGATCGCGCGGCTGGCCGACACTGAAAAACCCATGAAGGGTGTGTATCGGGTCGAGGTTCAGAGCAAGGTTCCCAATTTCAAACTGGCGCTCAAACCGCTGGACTGCACATCAGCAAAAGTAATGAGCCGCGTGGTTCCGGATGGCGAAAGCAACCTGGGGCGACGATATTATGTCATGCCTGCCGCCGGCGCCAAGGAATTCGGTTTCAAGACCGAGTTGAACGGCAAGATGCTCTATTATCAAAATCCGCCCAGTCAGGGGGCCATCTTAAACCCGGAAGGCAAGACCGTAGCGACACTGGATTATCGCAACAAAAACAGCGAAATCTGGCAGACAACCCGCACCAACCAGTGGATCAGCCTGACCGCCGCGATTTCAGATGGAGACAATGGAAAAGTCTGGCAGTTGCAAATTCCGCCCTATCTGCCAACCCCGAAACTCGAATTGATCGGCGCGCCGCCCTACGTCGCGGCCACGGCGGAATCATGCTTTAACGCGCCTGCGGATTCGCAGACCGGAACAGGAGGAAAACCATGAAGGAAATGCAGAATGCAGAATGCAGAATGCAGAAGATAGAAGTAAGGAGGCAGAAGGCGGAAGGCAGGGTTCAATCGCTTGGCGCTGCGGCAGCGTCGCGCTGCCAAGCAGGTTCACGGTTCAAGATTCACGGTTCGGAATCCAGAAGTCGCCTCGCGCCACTCGTCACTCGTCACTCATTCACCTTGATTGAGTTGCTCGTGGTGGTGGCCATCATCTCGATCCTCGCCGCCCTGCTGATGCCCGCGCTCAAGAACGCGCGCGAATCCGCCCGTCGCACCGCCTGCCTGAGCAATGTCAGGCAACTGATTATGGGAGTTCACCTGTATGCCGGCGAGAATGACGGATCGATTCCCTATGGCGGTGCAGGCAATTCGTACTCTGTTTTCCTCAACACGCTTGATAATTGGGTCGCCCCCCCGAACCGCAAACCCTACGGATTGGGCTTGTTGCTCTACCATGGTTACATCCAGAGCGGGAAAATTTATTATTGCCCAACCGAACTTCCCGGCATAGATGGCTACTCGAAATTGTCCCGTTATCTATTTTGGTTACAATACAATGGGGCGGCAGACAGTCCGACCGGCTTCAAGCAAATGATTGACACGGGAAGCACTGATTCCCGGAGTTCCTATTGTTTTCGCGGGGTGGGGATCTATGGAGACAGTGCATTGATATCGCACGGACCGATTCCACCCGGTGGGACTACCGGCTATGTGCCGGTTTAT
This sequence comes from Verrucomicrobiota bacterium, assembly GCA_016198745.1. GTDB lineage: Bacteria > Verrucomicrobiota > Verrucomicrobiia > JABWAM01 > JABWAM01 > JACQHZ01. The sequence continues at coordinate 2,278 of JACQHZ010000456.1, read as the reverse complement.
ACGAAGCTTTACCCGCCGCCGTGCACGGGCGACACCTGCGGTGGGCCGCACAATACCTTTGCCCTGATTTCCGACGCGTTCAATTTGGACGCAGGCCCCCCACCGATACTTCCCCAGGGACGCTATCATCACCAGATCGGCTACAACGTGGCGTATTCGGATGGGCGCGTCCGCTGGGCCAGGGATCCGAACAAGGTGATTATTAACCAGTGGCCGGGACCTCCTTACACCGTAGCGCAAGGGAATTACCTTTCCGAAGATGTCTTCAACGCCTTTGATAGCTACGCGGGCCGACACAACGGTTATGTGTTGGGAGTGCCGAAGGAGTGAGCAATGAAAACAAGACAAAAAACAGAGTTCAGGTTTCAGGGTTCAGGGTTCAGGGATCGAGGTTCACGGTTCCCCGCGCTACGCCGTAGGCTTCGGCGAGGCGAGACGGTTCACGGTTCGGAATCCAGAAGTCGCCTCGCGCCACTCGTCACCCGTCACTCGTCACTCGTCACTCGGCACTCATTCACCTTGATTGAGTTGCTCGTGGTGGTCGCCATCATCGCGATTCTCGCTTCGCTATTGATGCCTGCGCTCAAAAACGCGAGAGAAGCTGCCAAACGCACCCATTGCATGAGCAACCTCAAGCAACTGATCATGGGAGTCCACCTCTATGCCGGCGAGTATGACGGTTCGATTCCCTATGGCGGCACGGTCGGCGGCGGTTGGTGGAATTTTCTCAATAACCTGGGTGCTTATGGCGACGGCAGGCCGCACGGGCTGGGTCTCTTGCTTTACTATGGCTATATCAACAGCGGTAAAATTTATTATTGCCCGACCGAACTCCCCGGCGTTGATCCGCCTACCAAGCTCGCGAAGTATCTATCTTATGGGAAAGACAGTCCGTCCGGTTTCAAGCAACTGGTTGATGCCGCCAGCACGGACTTTCGAAGCGCCTATTGTTTTCGGGGGATGCCGACCCATGATTCCGTCTGGAGCGGCGTCACCCCGGCCCACGGACCGGCGCCGGCCGCCGGCAGCGGTTGGACGCAGCTTTACGAAAAAATTGATCGTCCGCGCTGCGCTGGCGGCGGCGGGGGCGCCGGCGGGTGGTGTTCCGGCACGCATAACGTCATCGCGCTGATCTCAGACACCTTCATGCTGGACACCACCGGCCCGGTTCTCCCCCAAGGTCTCTATCATCACCGGAGCGGCTACAATGTGGCCTATTCCGATGGTCATGTGCGGTTTGCCAGGGACCCGAACAAGATTATTATCAACCAATGGACGGCCCCCCCCTCGACCCTCGTCACCTTTCGCTATATGTCCGAGGATGTCTTCAATGCCTTCGACAGTTACATCGGTTATAGCAACGGTTATGCGCTCGGCCTGCCGAAGGAGTAATGTAGATGGGAATTGAAATCTTAAAAAAGCGGTTAAACCGCTTCATGAAATCGATCCCCCTCTCATTGAACGAAAAAGTTGCCGTCGTGACCGGCGGGGGGTCCGGAATCGGCGAAGCGATGGTAAAAGTGTTCGGACGAGCCGGGGCCACGGTGGTCATCGCCGATCTGAACGAAACCACCGGCCGACGGGTGGAAATGGAATGCGCCGACGAAGGAACCCAGGCCTGGTTTTGGGCAACCGATGTCAGCAAGGAAGCGGCGGTCGCCGCCTTGTTCGATGAAGTGAAGAAACGTTCGCGGCGGCTGGATGTTCTGGTCAACAACGCCGCCTGGATTCATCCGCAAATGTACAGGCCTTTTTTGGAGCAGCCGCTGGAGGAGTGGAATAAAACCCTAAGCGTTAATTTTCACGGGGCGATGCTCTGCTGTCGCGCAGCGCTTCCCCTTCTGGAAAAAACAAAGGGAAACATTGTCAGCGTCGCCTCGGCCCTTGCCTCAGTGGTCACTCCAAATGCCTCAGCATACTGTTCATCGAAGGCCGCCCTGCAACATCTGATGAAGGCGCTTGCGTTGGAATGTGCCCCCAAAGGTGTTCGCGTCAATTGCATCGCTCCTGGATGGATTCAAACGGCAGGGGTTGCCTTCAGTTACGAGGACAAGAAAGCCACCCAAAAAATCATTGATAAGATGATCCCCATGGGTCGGCTGGGCCGGCCGGAAGAAATGGCTCATGCTGCGCTTTTTCTGGCAAGTGACCTGGCTTCGTACATAACCGGCAGCGTTCTGTTGGCTGACGGGGGCTGGGTGTTGGAGTGAACATCATGAAAGTTAAGAATGTCCGCGCACTGCCCCTCTATACTACTAACCTTTGGAATCTTGTTTTG
>JACQHZ010000458.1 GCA_016198745.1 Verrucomicrobiota bacterium | reverse complement strand
GGCAACCGTTGAACCGTGAACCTGGAACTTTTGAACCATGCCAAATGCCGATTGATTATGAATCCCTCACACGAAGCCGATGGACGCGGATTTTCCCCTGCCCCTCCTCGATGCTCCAATGTGTGGCAAGAATTTCTCCATTGCTCAACCGCAACAACGAGGCCTGACCAAAGCGGATGGATTTCAAAAGCGGGACGAACGGTTGTTCTCTCCCCGTTTGCGGTCCCACGGACGGTCCCCAAACAACCTTTTCTGCGATGATATTCCATCGATCCTTGCTGAAATCGATCACCCGGACATACAGGCCAACCTCCTCGCCTCGATGGCAGTGGATGCTCAGCAAGCGATCCCCTCCCAACCACAGCAGATTTGAGGACTGTCCCTTATGGCCCGTATTGATGGGTTCGGACCAGGTATGCCCATTGTCATGGGAAACGGCGACCTGATTGGGAAGGCTTTTGTCGGCGGCAACATCGTTCGCCCAGGCAATGGCGGCCAGCCGGCCATCTTGCATCTCGCAAATATGCGATTCATACGCAGCCACGGTTTTCGTGGGCGTCTCGAAAAAATGCGTCTTGTCGTTCCAGGTTTTGCCGCCGTCGACGCTGCGCAACAAGACGCCGAACTGCCCGCTTGGATTTGTGCCGTCCGGCATGGGAAACAAACCCGCTGTCGCCACAATGTCGCCGGAGCGCAACTGCAGGCAGCGGCTCGGAATCTCCAGCAGTTCGGGGATGCTGCGCGCAATGGCCTGCGGAACCGTCCAGGTGCGGCCATGGTCCCGCGAAAAAGACACAATATCGTCTCCGGACAACCAGCAATTCGTTTTATCATCGAGAATCGGTTGCTCTGGATCATGACGATGAAACCGATAGCCCAGCGCAATCAGTGTTCCGTCGCGCAGGATCTGTGGCTTGAGATAATCGCTGGTTCGGACCGTGTCCACAGATTTGTCATACAACGGTCCCTGCAATTCCCACGTCTTGCCCAGGTCTTTGGAACGCGATACGTATGTGGTTTGATCGGCTGATTCAAAGGCCTCGCCGATGACCAGCAGAGCCAGGAGTTCGCCGGCCGGCCCTCCTTCAGCGGGGGAGGGAAGCTGAACGACGCCCGGAAAATAGCCGTGCCGGCTGCGAACGTGCGGCCTCGGATTCTCGTAGAGAATGTGGCTTTCAACGTATTCGATCATATTCATGCGCACAAAGTTGGATGGGTGATGCGGCCGGGCTATGGCTCGCCCCAAATATCAGCGAATGGATAGGTTGGCCATTGAACGGCATTGGGAAGATCCGAAGGGTTGTAATCGTACCATTTTCCATAGGCGCCGCCTGTCGAATAACCCGCGGACTTTCCAAATTCGCCATGTCCGTCAACAAAAACAAAGTTTAGTCCTCCCGCTTGATGACGCTGCTGGATGTCAGGCATGACGCCCAACGCCGCGCCCCAACAGGTATTATCGAAATCACCAGGCGTGGTGGCATATCCCTTGAAACAATCCGCAACGAGAAAAACCCGGCTGGGATTTTTCACTTCATACAGCGAATGCATTGGAAAGCCGCCAAATCCATAGAACGCGCAATAGGCTCCGTAGGAAAGTCGATTGTCCGGAAAACCCGGGTTCGCCTTCTTGTCAGGACAGCCGGAGGTCAACAGTCTGTCACTCTTTCCCAGGTAATTGGTGATGGTGTAGCGCCACTCCTGTGAAGCCGGGGGATAGGTGTTTGGATCGCCCGTGCCGTTGATCCAGCCGTTGTTGTCATCCGCCAGCATGAAGGTGGCGAGGCTGATCTGACGAAGATGGTTCATGCATGCCGCTCGTTTTGCCGAATCGCGCGATTTTCTCAACGCCGGCAGCAACAGCGACGCCAGGATGGAGATGATGGCCACAACCACCAACAATTCAATGAGTGTGAAGGAGGAGGCGTGGCGCGTGACCAGCGACCAGTAATTGGCGTTCCGTTTTTTGGAAGGATTGTTCATGCGCGATAAAGACTTCCGCCTTTGTTCGGAACACTGGTTGCATTCAATCCGGCGGGAAAGCATGGCGTCCCGTTTCATGAATTCCGGGGGCCGCCAACGACGGGTCCAGCCCCTTTGATGAGCGCGATCTGCTCTTCTTTGGTCACGAGCACATGCTGTTTCAACAACAGCTCAGCCCGGTCATGTTTGCGCGCGCGAACAACCCTGGCAATCGCCCGGTGGTTCGGAAGCCGGCAACCGCGGGAGGAGACCCGCCCCGGAGGATGGCAGATGGGAAAGCTGAGGGCCGCCGCAAACGCATGCTCAAAAAGATGCTGCTCAAAAAGAATTTTTATGATCCGCTGATTCCCGCTGGCGCGGATGATTGCCTCGTGAAACGCGGTTTCTGTTTTTCTTAAGGTTGTCCAGTCCTGTTCCGCTGCATTTCGCAGGGCATCGTTGGCGCGGTCCGCTTCGGTCGCCAGACGCATCAATTCGGACGCGGCGGCGGCGTTCATGCGGTCGCACGCAAGGCGTCCGGCAAGACCTTCAAGAACCGCGCGGATGTCCATGAGTTCGCAATACTCCTCCAAACTCACCTTGCGAACAAAGGTGCCGGTGTCGGGGATGCGGTCGAGGATGCCGATCTGGCCAAGGCGATCCAGCGCCACGCGCACAGCGGCGCGTCCCGTCTTGAGGTTGCGCGCGAGCGCGACCTCGCCGAGGCGCTGGCCGGGACGAATCTCCCGCTTGCGGATGCGGTCGAGGATGCCGGCGGTGCAACGGTCAGACTCCGTCGCTTTGCCAATGGCCGGGTCGCAAGTTGTTTGAATCATAAAGGACTGGATGCTGACAACCAACATGTTGGTTGTCAACATCAAAATCCGATCTGGAGTCAGGGGCCAGGGCTAATTCATGACATGTGGCACAGCTGTGATAGTCCAGCGGCCTTTGGGCGGCAGAATTTGCCGACGGTTTTCGGAAAACCGCGGGATTTTCGACCTTTGCCAACAGAGGGCGCAGGCCGTCATTATAATTAGTAGCAGAGCACCATCACGAAGAAGGAGAGTTGGCGGCGGGTACTGCCCACCGTTACCGACCCCCAGGTGCCCCAGTCCACCTGGGCGCATTCTCCGGGTGCGAACGCGAGCGTCAAGAAGGCGGCGGGTGCAGGCGGTCGCAACTGGCGCACCAAATCTTTGACCGCCGTGTAGCCCTGCTAAATGATCGCCGTTGCCGGGCTTGGCCAACCATCGCCGCTGACTCTCGATTTTGCTGGCTTTGCGACACGCAGCCTCCGAGCAGTACCGTTGGTGCCAGCTGTTGCCGGGATCGGCATAATTCGGGACTTTTAAGATGCCGTTGGCAGCCGTGGCAGGACGGGAATGACGGTGAATGAAGGAATGGCCTGAATAGTTAGGATTTCCGCATCAATGAAGAGGGTCCTTATGTGTGAACAATTATCACTTGACATCAAGTTGCAACTGCATTATAATTTCATCACAATCCAATAAACCGGGAAATCGCGAGCCATGTCTATGGATCACAAACATAAGGTTGAAGAACGGGTCAGGACCTTTGCGCAGGCGTGCAAGCAATCCGGCATTCCGCTCACTTCCCAGCGCCGGCTGATTTTCGAGGCTTTGCTGTGCCGCACGGATCATCCGACGGCGGATCGGATTTACCAGGAGATCCGGCGGAAACTGCCGGGGACATCGCGCACCACGGTTTACCGGACGCTCCGGTTGTTGACTCACCTTGGCCAGGCGCAGAGGGTGGCCGGTTTTGGGGATACGACCCATTTTGACGGAGACATCAGCAGCCATCATCATTTCACCTGCACGATGTGCGGCCGTATCACGGATGTGGAAAACCCCGGTTTGGCCTTGGCCGACCTGGCGGCGTTCAACAAGCGAATGGGATGTGCGGCCACCGGGTGTTCGGTCAGCGTGGTCGGCACGTGCAAGGAATGCAGGTCAAAACAAAAGCATGTTAAGCGGCAAACGTATGACGACATTGCTCAAAGGCCAGCCGCCCGTTGAATCGGGACATTCTCACCAGACCGAAACGCCCGGTGCGGTTCATCATGAACCCGGTTTTTGGCGTCGGTATATTTTCTCCACGGATCACAAGACCATCGGAATCCAGTACGCGCTGACGGCGCTGGTGTTTCTGCTTTTTGGATTCAGTCTGATGATGTTGATGCGTTGGCAACTGGCCTATCCCACCAAGGAACTGCCGGTGCTCGGCAGATGGCTGGACAAGGTTTTGCCTGCCAACCTGATGACCAACGGCGTGATGTCACCCGATCTTTACAATGCCCTGGGCGCCATGCACGGCACCATCATGGTGTTTCTCGGCGTGGTCCCGCTGGCGGTAGGCGCGTTCGGCAACTACGTGATGCCGCTTCAAATCGGGGCGCCGGACATGGCGTTTCCGAAATTGAACATGCTGAGTTACTGGACCTACTTCGCAGGCGGGGCGGTCATGTTGATCGGTTTTTTTGTTCCGGGCGGAGCAGCCAATTCCGGTTGGACATCCTATCCGCCGCTGGCCGATTTCGCCACCCAGGGGCAGACTGTCTGGCTGATCGGAATGGTTTTCTTGATCACATCCTCGCTGCTCGGCGCCATCAATTTCATCACCACGATCATCCAATTGCGGACAAAGGGACTCTCCTGGATGCGCCTGCCGTTTTTTGTCTGGTCCCAGTTGGTGACGTCGTTTCTGCTGCTGCTGGCGTTTCCGCCATTGGAAGCGGCGGGAATTTTGCAGCTCATGGATCGTGTGGCGGGGACATGTTTTTTTCTGCCGAGCGGTCTGGTGGTCGGCGGCGAGCCGCTGACGATGACGATCAAGGGCGCGATTGGCGCGGTCAGCGGGGGGGGCACGCCGCTTCTCTGGCAACATCTTTTCTGGTTCCTCGGGCATCCCGAGGTTTATGTGTTGATTTTGCCTGCGATGGGCATTGTGTGCGAGGTGATCGCCTGCAACATCCGCAAACCCATCTGGGGGTATCGGCTTCTGGTCTATTCGGTGTTCGTTCTGGGGTTCCTCTCGTTCATTGTCTGGGCGCACCACATGTACATGACCGGCATGGGAACGAAGATCAGCGCTTTCTTTCAGACAACGACCATCATGATTTCCGTTCCATCGGTCGTCATTCTCACCGCGCTTCTTGTCTCCCTTTGGGGCGGGACGATTCGTTTCACCGTGCCGATGCTTTTTGCCCTGGGCTTCCTGCCGATGTTCGGCATCGGCGGTTTGACCGGCATCCCGCTGGCGACCAACGCAACCGACAGTTATCTGCACGACTCGTATTATGTCATCGGCCATTTTCATTACATAGTCGCGCCGGGCAGCATCTTTGCTCTTTTTGCGGGCATCTATCATTGGTATCCCAAGGCGACGGGTCGGATGATGAACGCGGCCTGGGGCAGGGCGCACTTCTGGCTGTCGCTGGTATTCATGAACGGCATTTTCATGCCCATGTTTCTCATGGGGATGGCGGGCGTGGGGCGGCGATGGTACGACGCCGGCGCATCCTACGATCTGGCCAGGGGCGTGCTTCACTGGAACGAGCCGATGTCCATCTCCGCCTGGCTGCTTGGGCTTTCTCAAATCCCGTTCATCATCAATTTTTTTTGGAGTATGAAACATGGCGAAAAAACGTCGGACAATCCATGGGAAGCCGTCACTCTCGAATGGTCGGCGCCGTCGCCGCCGCCTCATGGGAATTTTGTGACGCCGCCGGTGGTTTATCGGGGGCCGTATGAATACAGCGTGCCCGGTCATCCGAGGGATTTCATTCCTCAAAGCGAACCGGGTCCCGAACTCGACGGCTCTATGAATCCGATCAAGCCGACGCAAACCAAATGAAGGCGCGCGGAAACGTTTATGGAAATTCCTTACACCATCACGGAACGTCCTGACACGGGCTTGTGGAACGCCAAGCTCGGCATCTGGCTGTTTCTGGCGTCGGAGGTCATGCTGTTTGGCGGTTTGTTTTCGGCTTACGTCTTTCTGCGCATGGGAGCGGCGACCTGGCCTCACGGCCTTCTCAACGTTCCCCTTGCCACGTTGAACACAGCGGTCCTGATCACCTCAAGCATCATGATGCTCATGGCATGGGCATCCGTCAAATTCAGGGATATCCACGGATTCAGGTTTTACATGGGACTTACGGTTTTGCTGGGCGCAACCTTTCTCGGCATCAAAGGATTCGAGTACCGCGGGAAATTCACGCACTACGAGGTGATCCTCAAGGACGGAAGCGTGGTCGCGGGACATCTTGAGAACGCAGCGGACATCAGGGACGAGGGCAAGGATTCGATGATGCTGATCCCGGACGCCAAGGAGGGGCATCACACGGAGACGATGAAGATCGAAAAAAGCAACATCGAACGGCTGACCAATTTCGGTCCGTGGCACAGTCCGTTTTTTGCCATCTATTTCGCCCTGACCGGGATGCACCTGTTGCACGTGCTGGGCGGAACGGTGGTGAACGCATACTTTTGGGGACCCGGCAGCGTGATGTTCAAGACGGAACCGGAGCATTTCGCCAACCGGATCGAGGTCTCCGGCCTCTTCTGGCATTTTGTGGACCTGGTCTGGCTCTTTTTGTTCCCGGTGCTTTACCTGCTCTAAGGAGGAGGATTCATGAACGAAAACGTTGAAAGCATTCGACAACGGCTGAAAATTTACCGCTGGATTTTTGTCGTGTTGCTGGCTTTGACGGGCGCGACGGCGGGCATTTTCTATTTGTATCCCGGCGGGAGGCGGGCGACAGCCATCGCGCTCATGATTGCGACCATCCAGGCCGTGCTGGCCTCGGCGTATTTCATGCACTTGAACTCGGAAAAAAAGATGGTCCTTCGGATTCTTCTGTTCACCGGCATCTTTTTTCTCGGATTGATGTTTTTAACCCTGCTGGCGCTGCACGATCAGCGCTGAACTCATCATGTCCCTCAAGGCGTTTCATCTCATCTTCATCTCAGCCGCCATTCTCCTGGCGTTCGGCTTTGGCGCATGGTGTCTGGCAGCCTGGCCTTCCGGCGGCATGCCGGCGCGCGTGAGCATGGCGGTTCTCTCGTTCGGCGCGGCGATCGGGCTTTTGTTTTACGGAAAATGGTTTCTCAAAAAACTGAACCATCCGGAGCTGATGTGAGCAATTCCATGAAATATCTTCCTTTTTTGACGGCGAGCGCATGGCTCCTGTTGTCACAAGCCGCATTTGCCTGCGCCGCCTGTTATGGCGCGACGGATTCCGCCACAACGCGCGCCATGAACATGGCGATCCTGTGCCTGTTGGGGATTGTGGTCGGCGTCCTGGGCGGCGTCGCTTTGTTCATATTGCAATTGAAAAGACGCTCGAAGAAAGCTGGGGAAGACTTTACGCCCAGCGGACGGTCGGAGCGGGAGGAGATAAACTCCTCCCCTACGCTTGCAACGGGTTCTTAAATTGCTGAATACCGAGAAAGGAGCCGGAACATGATCAATCGTTTGATGGGAATGCCGGAGAGTTTTTCCGAACACGGCCGCGAGATCGATTTCTCGTTGGAACTGTGTCATTGGTTCATGGCCCTGCTTTTCATCGGGTGGTTGATTTACTTCATCTACACCATCGTCCGGTTCCGAAAGGCCAGGAATCCCCGGGCGGATCATGTGGGAGCGACCAGTCTCGCGCCCTATTATCTGATCGGCGGCGTTGTCATTTTTGACGCCGTTCTGTTGATCGGCTTTGACATCCCGCTTTGGACGGAGCGTGTGACGCAGTATCCGGACGAGAAGGAGGCGGTGATGATTCATGTGATCGCCCAGCAATTCGCATGGAATATTCATTATCCCGGTCCGGACGGGATTTTTGGAAAGAGATCGCCGAAACTGGTCAGCGAAGACAATCCCATCGGCCTGGATTCCAACGATCCGCATGCCAGGGACGACGTGGTCAGTTTCAACTCCCTGCACGCGCCGGTTCACAAGCCGGTCATCATCCGTCTCACCTCCAAGGATGTGATTCACAGCCTCAAGATCATCCAGATGCGCGTGACCCAGGATGCGATTCCCGGAATGAATATTCCGGTCTGGTTCGTTCCCACGAAAACCGGCCAATACGAGATCGTTTGCGCGCAACTTTGCGGCAACAGCCACTACCGGATGCGCGGCATTCTCACCGTGGATTCGGAGCAGGACTATGCAGCATGGTTGAAATCGCAACCGGCCTTCGGCGGAGAATGACAACCGACAAAAAGGTGTAGTTACAAAATTCCTTCTTTTCGGGTGCATGCAGTCGAAGACTCATCCAGTTCGTTCGCCACGGTTCCGCATAGCCTCTGGATTTCCGCTTTCGATGGAATGACCTGAGTAGTTACCTTTTCCTGAATGCAGCCTCGCTGCTCCGGATGACCGGCGGCCTGATCTGGGCGGCGATGATTTTCCCCAATTTTTTTCGCGTCCTGATGAAGGCGCGGAGGGATCATGAAGTTTGCGTATTACAATAACAATGAAGCACGTGCTTCATCAGCATTGTATTTCGGGCGGCCGGATACATTTTTGCGCGGGAAACAAAAGACAGTCAACTTTTGCCAATCCCGGTGTAGCGCCAGATCGAAATGGAGATTTACAGTGGCCGGGTGAAAGTACGGGTTGATCGAGGAGACGGTTGGCGTCAGTTGACGGCATTGGAGGCGGTTCGGCGACAACAGGCGGCCTTTGCCTGCGCCACTGGATTGCCGGTGACCTTGTTGCCTGCGGGCACAACCCGCGAATGCGGCAGCGCAACGCAGATCGATGGCATATTTTGCGGGGAAGGTTGCCTGGGGGAACGGGGGGGGCAACGGTGCCATCGCATGTTAAGAAACGCGGAACGGCGCTCGGTTTGCATCTCCAAACCGGTCCAGTTCCGCTGCCCCACCGGGTTGATCAAAATCATTGTGCCGGTGATTGCCGGCGAGCGGCACATCGGCAATCTGCTGGCGGGTCCGTTCTCGTTGGAGGCGCTCAGCGTTGGATACCTTGGCAGGTTGACCAAACGCTTGAAGAAATGGGGTCTGGGAAACCGCGTGGCGGGTTTGCGCGCTTCGTGGCGCTACAGTCCCATCCTCACGACCGAGCGGGGCCGGGCCGTGGCCACCCTGCTCAACATGTTTGCACAGTATCTGGCGGAACAAGGCCAGCGGCTTCTGCTTCGGGAAGCGAGTCGGACTTCGCCGCTGCTTCAAAAGATCGAGGCTTACCTTGCGGAAAATCGCGAGGCGCCCATTTCCTTGAAAGAAATATCCCAACGGGTTCACCTCAGCCCGTGCTATTTCTGCAAGTTGTTCCGAAAGCAAACCGGCTTGACGCTTACCGAATACCGGTTGCAATGGCGCATCGAGAGAGCCAAGCAATTATTGTTGAATCAACAGCTCCGCATTTCCGAGGCGGCGTTCGAGGCCGGCTTTGAATCCATCCCTTATTTCAACCGCGCGTTTCGCCGTCATGCCGGTTGTTCTCCGTCGCAATATCGCGTCGGCGCCATGGGGAAAAACGAGGACAAGAAGTTGACAACTCAGGCGTAGCCGCTTCCCCGCCGTCAGGTTGTAATGGGGGTGATATTCAACATTCTCATGCGCAACCATCCCTCCACTCTGGCGGCCGCCACAACCGGACCCTTGCAAGGCCGGTCGCATGGATTGTTGCTGGCGCTGTTTTGCCTTTTGGTTCCTTTCCTTTGTTTTCTGTTCTGGAAACAACATCAACCGCCGCCCGTTGCCTCGGAGCACGGCGCGGGGATTGATCTGATGATCAACTACCTGCTGGCGGCCGTGGGAGGTCTGCTGCTGGTCGGTCACGCGATTCTGGCCTGGTTCGTCTGGCGGTTCAGCCGCCAGGATCGCGTCACTTTCCGTCTGGCGACAGTCAGGACCGAATGGAAATGGGCGCTGGTGCCGGTGGTCCTGATGCTGCTGGTGGCCGAAGGCGGAGTGTTGGTGTTCGGCGTGCCGGTGTGGAAAAAATTTTACGTCGCCAAAGCGCCCGCGAACGCACTGACCGTTGAAGTAACCGGCCAACAGTTTGTCTGGCATTTTCGTTACCCCGGCAAGGACGGTTTGTTTGGCCGCACCCATGTAAAGTTCATTGACGATGACAATGTGCTGGGACTGGATCCAACGGATGCGGCCGGCCGGGATGACCTTATTGTGAACGGCCAACTCCGTCTTCCGGTCAATCGTCCGGTTCGTCTGCGGCTCCGTTCCAAGGATGTCCTCCACGGTTTTTTTCTGCCGAGCCAGCGCGTGAGACAGGACATTGTGCCGGGGATGCTGATTGAGGTCTGGTTTGTCCCCAACCAGGCGGGTCAATTTGAGATCCTGTGCACGGAGTTGTGCGGTCTGGGCCACCACATGATGCGCGGCCTCCTGCAGGTGATGCCGGAGCGGGAGTTCGAGCAATGGTTGAATCAAAACCACTCATGACGGAACGAACCATGATTCCAACGCCTATCGGCAATGCAACGCCCCATGCCACCGGCTTTTGGCGGCGATATATTTTCAGCGCCGACCACAAGGTCATTGGCATCCAGTACTATTTGACGGCCATGGCCATGGCGTTGGTGGCGGGCGCCCTGGCCCTGCTGATGCGCATTCAACTGACCTGGCCGGGCATCCGGCTGTCATGGCTGGGAAAGCTGTTTCCGGCCGGCATGCCCGGCGGGGTGATGACCCCTGAGTTTTATCTCTCCCTGATCACCATGCATGGCACCCTCATGGTGTTCTTTGTGATCTCGCTGGCGCTGGTGAGCGGCTTTGGCAATTACCTCATCCCGATTCAGATCGGAGCGCGGGACATGGCTTACCCCTTTCTCAACATGCTGTCATTCTGGCTGGTTGTGCCGGCGTGTCTGATCATGTTGGGCTCCTTTTTCGTCGAGGGCGGCGCCGCGGCGGCGGGTTGGACGGCCTATCCGCCGTTGAGCGCGCTGCCACAGGCGGTTCCAGGGTCCGGTTGGGGACAAACCCTGTGGCTTCTGGCCATGGCGCTTTTCATTGTCTCGTTCACCATGGGGGGATTGAATTATGTGACGACCATCCTCAATTTGCGGACCAAAGGGATGTCCATGATGCGCCTGCCGCTAACGGTATGGACGCTGTTCTTTGCGGCGGTCCTTGGACTGCTGACCTTTCCGGCGTTGACGGCGGCGGCCATCATGCTGTTGTTCGATCGTCATTTCGGGACGAGTTTTTTTGTTCCAGGAGGATTGTTCGTTGGCGGAGAAATCGTGCCGCACGAAGGCGGAACGCCCTTGTTGTGGCAACATCTGTTTTGGTTCCTTGGCCATCCCGAAGTTTATGTGCTGCTCCTGCCGGCCGTGGGCATGACGTTCGACGTGCTGGCGGCGTTCACCCGCAAGCCGGTCTTCGGCTACCGCCTGGTTGTGATTTCGCTCATTGTGCTCACGGCGTTGAGCGTCGTCGTCTGGGGACATCACATGTTTGTCAGCGGAATGAGCCCCTACCTCGGCGAATTTTTCACCATTGGGACCATGCTGATCACCGTGCCGTCGGCGGTGATCGGGCTGTGTTTGATCGCGAGTTTGTGGGGGGGCTGCCTCCGGCTCACGACGCCGATGCTGTTTGCCATTGGCGTGATCGCTCTTTTTGGCACCGGCGGATTTGGCGGCATCTTCCTGGGAAACGCCACCTCGGACATCTTTTTGCACGGCAGTTACTTTGTCGTCGGACACTTCCACTTCATGATCGGCGGCGTGACCTTGTTTGCCATGTTCGCCGCAACCTACTTCTGGTTTCCCAAAATGTTCGGACGCTCGATGAACGAGCGCCTGGGCCGGATCCACTTCTGGCTGAGTCTGATTGGTTTTTATGGAATGTTTCTCGGGATGCATTTTCTGGGATTGAACGGCTTGCCGCGCCGCTACTATGCGTTCACCCAGTTCGAGATCCTGAAACCGCTGCAGGGGATGCACCTTTGGATTTCGATCAGTTCCTTCCTCTTTGCGGCGGCGTCGTTTCTCTTTCTTTTCAATTTCTTTTGGAGCCTGGCGCGGGGTTCCAGGGCGGCGCGGAATCCGTGGGAGGCCACTACTTTGGAATGGACGGTCCGGTCGCCGCCGCCACACGGCAACTGGGAGGCGGAACCGCCGCAGGTGCATCGTTGGGCGTACGAATACTCAGCGCCGGATGCAGCGCGGGATTTCACGCCCCAGACCGTCGAACCCGACGGAGCAATGGCGCCGAAGTAGCGGAAGCGATCAGGGAGACCTGGCAAATGCAAATGGAATTAACTCAAACCAGCGGCCTAAGCGGCGGAACTTCCAGCGCCTTGGAGAGAAATCAGGGCAGCGACGCGAACCCGCCCTGGGCTTTGAGCACGGGAGAGTTGGCGCTGTGGGCTTTTCTCGCCACGGTGACCATGTTGTTTGCGGCGTTTGCCAGCGCGTATTTGGTGCGCCGGACGGGCGCCGATTGGCAGCCGATAGATTTGCCCGGGATTCTCTGGTTCAACACCATGGTGTTGCTGTCGAGCAGCGGGACCATGGAACTGGCGCGGAGGCGTCGCGAGAGATTCAACGGCTGGCTGGCGATCACGACGTGGCTGGGGATCATTTTCTTCGTTGGCCAGGGTCTGGGGTGGCGGCAATTGGCGGCGCACGGGGTCTATCTGTCCACCAACCCGCAGGGTTCATTTTTTTACGTCCTGACCGGCTTGCACGGGCTGCATCTCGCAGGCGGCATTCTGTTCCTCGGTCATGCGCTCAACCGCGCCGCGCGCGCTCACTCGGATGGACGGGATGACGCCGCCCTCCATGGCGTGGCGACCTATTGGCATTTCCTGGCGGCGCTGTGGATCGGCCTGTTGGTTTTGCTGTCGGCTCTGTGAAAATCCGGGCAGTTACCGAAAAACAATAATGGAAACAGTTCAGACCATTGAAAGAACGGAGGCATTTGAATCGCCATGGGCGGGCGGTGTTTCGCCGTTCAAGACAAGCTGGCAAAAGTTGATGATGTGGCTGTTCATCATTGGCGACGCCTTGCTCTTTGCCGGTTTCCTGGCAATCTACGGCTTTGTTCGTCTCGCCAGTCCGTCCTGGCCCAACCGCGCGGAAGTCTTCCATCTGGAGTTGATCGCCTTGATGACGACGGCGCTGATTTCCAGCGGCGCGACCATGGCGACGGCCGTGGAAGCCGCGCGCCGCGGCCATTGGCGGATGGTGGTGCGATTTCTTCTGCTGACCCTGGCCGGCGGGTTGGCGTTTCTCGGCATGCAGGCGTACGAATGGAGCCAATTCATCGCCGCGGGCGCCACGCTGCAGTCGAATCCGTGGGGCGTCCCGCCGTTTGGCGCGTCGTTTTTCCTGATCACCGGCTTCCACGGCGCGCATGTGTCCATCGGGATTGTGATCCTGCTGATTACCGCCGTCCGCTCGGCCACCGGGCGTTCGCGGGCGGGAGGGTTGGAGTTGGCCGGCCTTTATTGGGCGTTTGTGGATTTGGTCTGGGTGTTTATCTTCCCCCTCTTTTACCTGATTTGAAGGAGCGCCTATGACGAAAAACGACGAAAACGGCGGATACAGGCGCTATTGGACAAGCTGGATTTTCCTTTTGTGCTTGAATCTGGTGATGGTAATAATCGGGTCGGCTTCGCTTTCGAGAAATCTCCAGACGCCGCTTCTGCTGCTGGGCATGCTCTTGATGGCGTGGATTATTGCTTTTCGCTTTATGGCTCTTGCTGACGAGAATGTGGGTTTGACCGTGACCATCATTGGGTGCACTTTGTTTGCCGGCGGAACGCTCTTTCTTCTCATCGCTTTCGATGGCGTTCGAACCTTCGCCCTCTCGTTGCACTGAACAAAAAGTTATGCGCATGACCACCATCATCCGTTTTGTCGGCGGGCTTGTGGGACTGCTTGTCAGCAATACGGGTTTTTCCCAGTGCTCCATGTGTAAAACGGCGCTGGTGAACTCGTCCGAAGGGCAACGCCTGAGCAGCGGCATGAACGACGGCATTATCTTCCTGTTGGTCATGCCGTTTGTCCTGGTGGGGATGGTTGCTCTCCGGATTTTTTATGCCCATAGACGGCGGAACATGCCGACAGAACAAAAGGGACGGACCAAGGCTCTTGCCATCTCCTTGGAAAAGTGGCCGTTGCGCGCGTTGCATGTTTCGGGGGTCCCTCCTGTATTTGCCGGCGTTGTCGGCGCTGATGATTTTAGATCAATTAAGCCGTAATCACCCTCAATCACTTATTTATCATGAGCATATTGAACATTGAACTTTGTCCGGAAACCGGCATCGGTTCCATCGTGCGGGAAAATGGGCACAAGGTGGATTTGATGCCGAACGAGGTGAAGCAATTGCGGCAGGCGACCGGTGATCCGGAGCGCCTGCGGGCGATCCTCGCGGATATCGACGAGAAATTCGCCGCCGCCTTGACACCCGCCGAGTGGGCGCTGATTTCCGCCCGCCTCGCGGGCCCGGTCTGTGGCCGCCCGCGGAGTTGAATCGGAGAAGGATTTCAACGAATGGCAGAAAAAACAATCCGATGGCGCCGCACCATAGGATGCGAAATCTGTTTTGAACAAAGAATAGCCACGCAGGTTCACGGTTCCGCCCCTCCAAGCCGGACCGGGAGCAACCGTGAACCCTGAACCGTGAACCCTGAACCCTGGTCACATCCGGTGCCGCCAAAGGCGGGTAAACCTGACAACCTGAGCAGTTGTTGGCTGCATCGCTTTGTCCTCTTCACCGCCATCGTCACCCTCCCTCTCATCTTTGTGGGAGGGCTTGTCACCAGTCATGACGCCGCGTTGGCGGTGCCGGATTGGCCGACCACCTGGGGCTATAACATGTTCTTTTTTCCATGGTCCAAGATGGTGGGCGGCATTTTTTACGAACACAGCCATCGGCTCCTGGCGTCACTGGTCGGTCTGTTTACGGTGATCCTGACTGCCTGGATCGTCATGCGGGATGACCGCCGATGGATGCGACGCCTCGGAGGGCTTGCTCTGGCGCTGGTGATCGCGCAGGGCATCCTGGGCGGGTTGCGTGTGATCCTGCTGCATAAATCCATCGCGATTGTTCATGCGTGTCTGGCGCAGGGTTTTTTTTGTCTGTTGGCTGCCATTGCCATGTTTACCTCCCCATGGTGGCGGCGGTCGGAGGGGTTGGCGCCATCGCGCGACACCGCGTCCCTGCGAGGCTGGACGGCTTGGACTGCCCTTCTGATTTTTGGCCAGCTCGCGCTCGGCGCTGCGATGCGCCACACGGAATCGGGACTGGCGGTGCCTGATTTCCCGGCAATTTACGGACACTGGCGTCTCCCTCTCAGCGCTTCTGCGCTCGACGAAATCAATCAGACGCGCATCTGGCGATGGGATTTGGAACCGGTTTCGCTCAATCAAATCGGCATTCATCTCGCGCATCGTTTGGGCGCCGGTCTCGTCGCCCTGGCGGTTTTCGGCGTTCTCGCACGCGCCTGGCGTCATCATCGTCACAACCGAACGATTTTTTATCCCGCCGTGAGCCTGGCGATTCTGGTCGCGCTGCAGATCGGTCTGGGGGCGTTTGTCATCTGGAGCGGAAAAGCGGCGGATATCGCCACCGCTCATGTTGCGATGGGCGCCCTCATCCTTGCCTGCAGTGTTCTTTTGACACTGGTGACGTTCAAGAGATTGACCTCGAAACGATTGCCGCTGAAAAATGGCGCTGTCTCCTCTCTTGCCGTCGGAGTCGGAGCGGTTTCATCCCCGGCAACGTCAACGAAAGCGTTCACATGAAAACCAACCTGGTTCTGAGACAATCGAAACATGACGGGGTGATGGAGGCGGTTTTTCCAGAGGTGAAAGGGATGCCCGCTTCCGCAGTCATGGCGGACTATCTGGAATTGACCAAGCCGCGTCTGACCGCCCTGGTGCTCGTCACCGCCGCCGTCGGTTTTTGCATGGGATCGGCCGGCGGGTTTCAATGGCTTTCATTGCTCCACGTTGTTGCCGGCACTGCGCTCGTGGCGGGAGGCGCCTCGGCATTCAATCAAATCCTGGAGCGCGACACGGACGCCCGAATGCGGCGGACGCGCGAGCGTCCGCTTCCCGCGGGGCGATTGCATCCGGGCGAAGCGCGCGTTTTTGCCAGCGTTCTTTCGATGTCGGGCGCGGCGTATCTTGCGACGCTTGTGAACGCCCGTGCCTGCATTCTGGGCGGCATCGCGTGGGTCAGTTACGTGCTGATTTATACGCCCCTCAAGAAACGGACGCCGTTCTGCACGCTTGTCGGAGCGATACCGGGGGCCATTCCTCCGGTGATGGGATGGGTTGCCGCCACGAACTCGGTCGGTAAGGGCGCATGGTCGCTGTTCGCCATTTTGTTTGCATGGCAGATACCGCATTTCCTCGCGCTGGCGCAGATGTATCGCGACGATTACGGTCGCGTGGGATTTCCGATGCTTCCCGTGGTGGACGCCGGCGGCAATCGCACGGCGCTCCACATCCTTGCGTTTGGCCTGGCGCTGTTGGGGGCGAGTTTGACGCCTTCCTTCCTCGGGCTGACCGGAAAATCATACCTTGCGGGCGCCCTGGTCTTGAGTCTCGCATTTTTTGCAGTGGGCGCGAATGCGGTTCGCTGTCGCACGAGGCCGGCCTTCCGGCAGCTCTTTCTGGCTTCGATCGCTTATCTTCCGCTGCTGTTGACGCTCATGGTGGCCGACAAAATTTCGCCATGACTTCCCGCCCTGGAAATCTTGGTTTCAAGTTGAACCCATTTCCGTATTCAGGCTGATTCCGCTGCGATCTCCACCTCGGCGCCTTTGCGTTCGGCGGAAAGATAGGCGGCGTAAATCACCGCCACGCAGTCGCGCGCCAACCCGCCGCCGCAACGCGGCTCGCGATCCTGCGCAACCACTTCCATGAAATCCTGGAATTCCTGCGGATAACCGGTCATCCAATCCTCGTCCGGCGCGGGATGACTCCATCCCTGTTTGGTGCCGGTCTTTTCCACGACATAAATATCGCGAAACAGTTCCTCACGCGGATTGTAGGTGGTGACGGCGTCAATCGGGTTGATGCTGCAGGTGGTGCGATGGTTGTTGGCGCAGACCTCCAGACGGTTGTGCACGCCCCCCAGAACGATATCACCGGCGAAGATGTCCGCCACAAAACCGTCGGCAAACACCACGTGCATGAGGCTGTAGTCCTCAATGTCGCGGTAGTCCGCGCGCAGGAATTTCTCATCGCGATAGCGGGGATTGCGGGTGACCCCGTGCGTCCGCGCGCTGACCGCGACGGGCCGGATTGGTTTTCCGTCGCGCGCCATTCCCTCCTCCTGTTTCAGGTAAAGCGCGGCGGTCAGGGGGTGACACCCCTTGCCGATGAGCGAGCCGCCGCCCGACAGCGACCAGACGCCGTAACTCGATGAATGCGATCCGCTGTGCGACTCTTCCCCCAGCATCCAGAGAATCTGCCCTTTTGTTTTCACCAGGATTTCGCGTTCCTTCTGGATCGAAGGCGCATAGACCCAGTTTTCCGCGTACATCAACTTGCGGCCGCTGGAGCGGGCAGCGTCCAGGATGCGGTCGCAACTTGCCATTGCTTCCCGGAGCATCGGCGCCTTGGGGGCAACATCGCCGCGGAAATTCGGATCGTCGGCCGCACCGTAGGCCCCCGTGAACGGTTTCTCGATGATCACATGTCGCTTCGCGGTGAACGCCTGAACCGCGAAGCGTTCGTGCGTGTATCCCGGCGAACAGATATCCACCACGTCCGATGCTGCGATCAGTTCTTCGACCGTTCGAAAGGCGCACAGCCCGTGTTTTTTCGCAAACGCCTCGCGTTTCTGCCGCGTCTTGGAATGCGCGCCAACCACCCGGACGGGCAAGCCGAAAACGCGGCGGTAGGATTCAAAATGGAAATTGGCTGCGAACCCGGAGCCGATGATGCCAACTCGAATGTCATTGGTCTTTCTCATGGTGTTGTTGGAATTTGAACCTGTATGATTCCAAATTTCAATGCGGTATCCAATTCAAAATGCGGCAAACTTCGCTCGACTCAGGCTCACGCCCATCAGGCCGATCACGACGTCCTGAGACAGGGTTTCGAGCGTCACATCCACCAGTTTCACGCCGGCTCGCAGCTTCCACGAGAGCACCATGGCGCGGCAGTTGTTCCCAAGCTGCACCTGCGGCGGCGGTTGTTTGGGCAGGCAATAGGCGTCGAGTTCATAACTGTAATCCGAGCCGCCCCACGAACAGAGCATCCAGAAATTGAACGGCGGCGTCAATTCGAGTTTCTCCGCCCGGCCATCCGCGTAGCGGAACCGAAACTCGGCATTGGCAATCCGCGTTTGCATGGGAAATGTCGTCCCGCAGATCATGGAAAGCTGGTCCGCCGGCGATGCGGCCAACGCGACCGGGTCCGCACAAACCGACGCGTCGGCAACGCGCAGGAGTCCCGCGCGATCCAATCTTCCGACCGCAAACCGCGTCGCACCCGCAGACGGAGACAGGCGGAACATCTGGTTGTCAACCGATGCGACATTGCCTTTGCACCACTTCGCGACCATGCCGAAACCCAGCAGCGGCTTGCGCGGATCGCCCGACCTGCAAATGTCGGGGTTTCCTCGCATAATCGGGTCCCATTCCAAGTGCGGGTCTTGGGTGAACTTCGCGCCGCCAAAGGCCCAGATCAGCTTGTCGCCTGCGCGCAGCCCGGTGGCGCGAAGACGCGCCGCAAAACCGGCGACCTTCTCCATTGGCACAACATCGAGCGTCACGCCGACACCGGGCAGCGAAGGGTCGCCGCACCGCCACATCATCCGACCGCAGCGGTAGCGCGACTCCACCGCTTGATATTCGTGCAGCCACCGGCCCGCTCCGTCCCGCGCGATTGCCACCGACAGCGCGCCATGCGCGCAAAGCTTCGAGATCAACCTCGCCAGGGGGCGGTCTCCGACCAGGACCGCGCCTTCGCTGTTTTGTTCGCAATGGAGCGGGCGATTGTTGAAACACGTCCCGTTGCGTCCGACGATCTCGCGGTCCTCCGCCGCATACCGCAAAGCCCCATCGCGAAGATAGGCCGCGTCAACCCTCTGTCCCGGCTCGCGCCAAGCGATGACATCGGATGTTAGACCGTTGAGTGCAGTGCTTGATTCTGTGATCTTCATTTTTGTGGTGCACCCCAGTTGTTGGACATTATCCGCCGCGGTCAGGCCCCACTCGACACGCTCACACCGAATCGAGTCCAGGAATCAAAATTCCCATCAGTGAATGCGCGAGAAGGGCGGGAAAGCCAGTTGAACATCAGGGCTTCGGAAGCTCTGCTAAACGCAACCCGACTTCGTCTCGCTTGATTATTCCAACGCTAGGCTTGCGTGAACCAAAAAATACGCTCTGGTCAATTTTTAAGGACCTTCCTTCTACCCTATGAAAAAAGATTTGGCAGATCGTGATGCCTGGAACCAATGCAATCGGAACCTCGCCGACGTTGCTCAATTCGAGGGTAAGACATCCAGTGAAGCCGGGGTGAACTCCAGCCGCCGTCGCAATGATTAAACCCCGTCGCCCCCATGAGGAGCGCCCGACAACATAACCAGCCAATTTGTTGGGCATGCGAAGCCATTCGAGCGTGACCGCCAGAACGAAATCTTTTGGATGCAAAATGAATCGCCTATGGAAAGGCACGTAATGCATCTTCTCCAATTTTGTTGCATCGCCTTCGCCGGGCTTCAGTTCGTCGAGTAAATCCAAGTGAGTAAAACGAGTGCGCGGCAACGTCACAAACCAAGTGCCAAGACGTAAATCCAAGGAAGCAGATCCACTCTCACGCACCTGCTTGAAATTAGGAGTGGGACGAACCAGAAGCCGCTCGTGAGAATCATCTGGCGGCTTTTCCAGCAAATTTGCAATTTCATCTGCCTTGAGAATCATGGGAAAGGTGGATTTTTGGACTCGAATTCGAGAACGTCGAGCGATTTGAGCACCAACTCACGCAGAACTTTCTCAGAGGAATGGTTGACGACTTGAGGAATACCGCTCAAAGCGGCCTTCCAGCCGGCATTAAGAATATGGGCGATGTTTCCTGTGCTTTCCGCTGGCGCTACGAGCGCGAAATCATCGTTAATGCGCTGCACGATGGCGATATGCTTTTGACGTTGTTCTTCGTCTCTCCAATCCGGCAAACCCGGCTGGTGCAGCAGAGAACTCGCGTGAGTGATCAACTCCGGGGCCAGCTCATCTGCCGCCGAATCAGCCAAACCCACAAGAAATTTCTCGTGCCGGTCGTCGTCAGTAGGTTCGTCTTGGTCTTGAAACCACGTTTCGTAATTCGCTGGCGGAGTAATCCCGTATTGCCGTGCGGCCTGAAGTTGGAAGCGCACACGACGAAGCATGTTCGGGTAATGCAGTGTGCGCCTGCCTTCGAGAACCGGAGACAGGAGATGGGCAAAAGCATAAAGGTATGACTCCCCAAACAAACGCAAGCCAACGAAATCACAAAAATATTCCTCGCTCTGTCGTTTAGCCCAAGTGAAGGCGGGAGCCCATGTAGCGATATCGACCCATGTGGCATTGAGGTCTTCTGGTTTTACGACCTCAGGATGGAGCTTGTGGAATCCAGACCACTGCGCGCGAATCTTACCGAGTATGGCAGCCTCCAACCGGCGGTTGAAGGCAGCGTTCCAAAGAGACTTTTCAACCTCTTCAGCCCAAAGAGCGTGTCCCAATTCGTGTCCCGCCACCGGGACAATCAATGGGTTGCCCGATTCGTGCGCGGGAACGCCAATAAAGACGAACCTCGGCAACAGTGGTACTTGGGTATAAATGAAAGGCGAATAATACCATTCGGAAGAGAGCAATAATTGCGCATCGGGTCCCAAGATGCGCCAAGCCAGACGCTGCAAAGGTGTGTAAATCTCGAAAGCGTTGCGGACATTCGTGGAACGCAGAATGAACCCCAGGAAAGGAAGGTAATCCCACAAAAATAAAAGTTGTTCTTTGCAGTATTTGGCGATCGTTTTCGGATCACTGCCCTCAACAAGTAATTCGAGTGCCGACACTTGTTGAGCGCAAACTTCCTTGATTCGCCGCAGGGCTGCTTCCGCTGCCGGGTAAGGGAACTCGGAACGCTCAAGCCTCTCCAATTCCTCACGAAAGGCAGCCAGCCTCTGTTTGGCAAAAAACAACGGGTGCATTGCGTCTTCTCATCGGCGATAGCGGTTGGTTGGTTGCTCGTCGCGAAACTCCCGATGGTGAGCAGAGGCGCCGCTAGCCAAAGCCAGGCAGAAGTCACGCAACACTTCCGCATGGCTCGCATCAGCATTAGACGCCGACTGGTTGAACCATTCGGAAATCTCACGCAAATTTTGCTGCAACTCTGCCACATTCGTCACCTGTTTGTTCGGAATTTTCTCAAACGCTCTGCCGACCAAAACCATCGTGCTAGGGTCAAGGAGCGAAGTGGGTTGTTGGGAGGGTTCGGCATCCGCATTTTGGTCGAGAGAGTTCTTCAAAAGCGCGCCCAATTCCAGCACAGCCTCCATATTGTTAGTCACCCCGCGCCGTTGTGCATCGAGTTCAACCGCAGCCCGGGTAGCAAGCATCGGAAGCGCGGGTTCGATTGCACGCAACCATGGACGTAGAGACAGCGTATCAACGTTCCGTTTCATAATTTTTAGACTACCGCCTTTTGTGACACATAGACAAGTCCAAACGGCCTTGCAAGTCACCCGGCGTCCTCGTGCATGAGGGTGCCCACCAACTTTTCCCGCTCGTTTTCGCTCAGGGAATCCCAATTCAGCCCCCGTTCGGCCGCCAGCCGGCGCAGGTCCTTTTCCCACTCAATCGCGGCCTGTTCCCACCAGGCGTCGCGTTCCGAATTTAATCGGGCCAGCAATTGCCGCTTGACCGGCGCGGGGAGCCGACTCACCGCATCCACAATCTGATCATCGTTAAGTGTCAAAGTCACCATGGAAAGCCTTCCAGGGTAGAATACCAGATTGGGCGCCGTTTGCAAGGGTGTCGCCCGAAACGGTCCGATGAGAAAAACCCGGCAGAACGGCCATGCGCTCTGTGCGGTCTCGCTTGCCGGAAGGGCATAGCCCGGTTAGAGTCAACGCCTTGAATCCAAACCCGTGCGCGGGTTGAACAGAAGACTGTACTTTCAACAAACGCTGCCAATGTGAACCCCATCGTCCGACATTTCCTGCCATCCGTCGTGCGCGGCGTTTACCGCTACGATGATGAGTTGGGAAAGATCGAGGATGATTCTTCGCATGGCATCGCAGGCAGGGATGCAGTTTGGATGATTTGCTTTCGTCCTGACTGGTGCTAGATTTCAGTTGGCACAATCAGCGTCCTGGCGTAGAAGTAATCTGTTTATGGCTACCACCGAAAAACATCCTGCTACGTTCAAGCGCGAAATGGCGCCCCCAAGTGTTCAAGCCTGGATGGATTGGCAGCAAGATGCGTCGTTGGTTTTGGAGCATAAAATTACGGCTTGGCTCAAGATGACCACGAACCTTAAGCGGATTTCCAAAGAACTGGTTTATGATGCCGAGGAACTGTTGGACATCAACCTCCGGTGCCATCGCCGTTTTCATGGCCAGATGATCGCTGAAGGAGAAGCATTGGCCATTGAGCTGTTGGAAGGTTCGGCATCATTGGAGGCGGATAAACGAGCGATGTACCTGCCTCTCATCGACCAAAAGCTGAGCGACCTTGTGAAGGCGCTCCACCAATGGCACGGGAAACTTGAAGATCAAAAGGACGTTCCCGATTCATTTTTGAAGGGCGTGCGCGACATCGAGGAGGGAAAGGTTGTGGATATGGAACAGGCACTCTCCGAACCGCCGAAATGAGCCGGAAATAGTAACTACTCAGGTTCACGGTTCAAGGGTTCACGGGTTCCACGGTTGGAAAAGCTGCCTGGCAGCCACGGCGCGGCTGCCGCAACCAAATGACATGAAGGTCAAGCGCTTTGAAGCGATTGACGCTGCGGCAGCGCCACGCTGCCATGCAGATAATCGTGAACCGTGAACCGTGAACCTGCCAACCTGAGCAGTTACCCATTCTGATTGTCCGCTTGCCCCTGCAACGTTATGCTGCGCCGGTATGCCTCGACTGCGTTTGCTGATCACCGCGGGACCCACCCGCGAACCCATCGATCCCGTGCGATTCATTTCCAATCGTTCATCGGGCAAGATGGGCTACGCCCTGGCGGATGCCGCGCTGCGCGCCGGCCATCGGGTGACGCTGGTATCGGGTCCCGTCAGCCTGCGGCCGCCGCGCGGCGCGCGCTTGCAGCGCGTGGAAACCGCGCGGGAAATGCGCGCGGCAACGCTGAAAGCAGCCGGCCATGCCGACGTGATCATCATGGCCGCCGCCGTCGCGGACTATCAGCCTGCCAGGATCGCCCGACACAAGATCAAGAAGCGCAACGCTTCCATGACGCTTCCCTTGAAACGCACGCCGGACATCTTGTCGGAGTTGGGCAGTCGCAAACGGCCTTGGCAAATTCTGGTCGGGTTTGCCGCGGAAACCGCCTGTCTCCTGAAACGCGCGAGAGAGAAGCTGAAGGCCAAAAACCTCGACATGATTGTGGCGAACCGCGTCGGAGTCGCGGGGACCGGTTTTGAGTCTGATTACAACCAGGCGACCATTCTCAATCATGAGGGCGTCATCATTCCATTGCCGAGGATGACGAAAAGGCGCCTGGCGCGCCGGCTGATTGGGGTGATTTGCAGCGGGGATTGGGTTTCGTCGCGCAACGGTTCAAGCTCGCACCGAAACATTTCACCTTGATGGCTCCCGACCAAATCCCCCTTCCGCTGATGTGGACGGCCATCGGGCTGGACGTCCTGAGTCTTGGCATGCTCGCGTGGGTCCTGTTCCGGTGGCGGCGCCGCGTTGCACAAGGATTCTCCCTGGGTCGAAATGTCGGGTGTTGTCCATTGGCGTTGCGCGAATGGCTGTTGCTTGTGTTCCTGATGTTGCTGGGTTTCAGCCAGTTGTTCCTGATCCAGGGACTGCTTCAGGGCCGCGGATGGTTGAATGGAAACCGGGAGAAAGCAGTTTTCGTGATCTTCTCGCAGGCGGTCCTTTATCTGCTCTTTTTGTTCCTGCTTCACGCGCTGTTGCGGCTGAGGAACATCTCGTGGAAGGACGCATTTGGTCTTCATGCCGCAGACGCGACGAAGGCGCTCTGGGCAGGAGGCGCAGGCCTCATCGCAACCTGGGTGCCGCTTGAAATCCTGTCCTGGTCTTCGCTCCGCGCTTTTGAATATCTCAAATGGCCTTCTCCACCGCAGCCGATTCTCCAGCTTTTTCTCAAGGTTGAAGAGCCGTGGGTTCTCGCAGGTCTGTGTTTTGTGGCGATCATCGGCGCACCGTTGATTGAGGAGATTTTGTTTCGCGGTCTGGTCTATTCCTGGCTGAAAATGAAATGCGGTTTCCTGCCCGCCCTTGCGGGCAGTTCGGCGCTGTTTGCCGCCTTTCATTGTCATGCCCCGAGCGCGCTGCCTTTGTTCGGCCTGGCGGTTGCGCTGGCTCTCCTCTACGAGTGGAAAGGCAACCTGGCCGCCTGTGTGATCATGCACGCGGGTTTCAACGCCCTTTCCCTCACGCTGTTTCTGCTGTTCGAACGGGGTTTTCGCTGATCGTCATACGGGGAAGATCGTTCGCCGCGATGAATCCCATGGGGGACCTGCGCTTCATAGAAGCGCAGCTACAACATCGGGAAAATCTTGTCGAAAATGCACGACACTTGAACATTGTAGCACGGAGGAAAACAATCGAAGCAATCATTTCCCGGACGATGAGGCGTCCAGCAGGCGCCGGGCGATGGCTTCGCCGGCCACGCGATGGCCTTCCTCGCTGAAATGAAGGTCAAACTTGAAGTATAATTCCGACGCGGGATGCGTTCGCAGGTGCTCGGTGAAAACCGCTGCCAGGTCCACAACCTCAATCTTCTCCTGCACGCAGTAGGCCAGCAGCCGCTGGCGCGGTCCGTCCAGATCGAACTCGAATTGTTCGATGCCGGGATACCGCTTCCATGAGGCGTGAAACATGGCCGGGTCCATGCTCTCAAGCCCCGGAATCAGCGTCACATAAAACCGCGCGCCGCTCTCGGAAACCTCGTCGCGCAATTGGCGGAGCAGGAGTTCCGTCACGCGCCATGCAGTTTCCAATTCGGGTCCCGGCGCGCGCAGGTACACCCGCCAGTCGCGCGGCGCATAGGCGCGGTTCCAAAAGGGCGTTTCCGTATCGCGATTCTCAATCTTGCGCGGCCGCCGGAACCCAAATTTCCCGCGCAAATCCCGTTCCAGAAGCTTGTACTGCTGGTAAAGAATCGAGGGCGCCAGGATGTTCCGGTAAAACCAGCTTCGATGCGCGTGTTCTTCCGCCTCCGGGTTCACCGTCACACGAAACGGCACCGGGACGAGCGTCCCCTCCACCGCCTGGAATTTGGGAGCATTCACGTTTGCAGACGAATCTTCCAGCAGGTTGTCCGCCACGTCGTTTCCGAGGAAAAAGGCGAGTACAACGATATGAGGATGAAAGACGACCGCATAATGTTTCCATGCAAGATATTCGTTGCATGTCCCGAAGCTGGGCACGCCGAAGTTGAGCGTCTCGATTTTCTTGTCCAGCCCGCCTCCTTGAAGCGTGCGCCGGGTTTGAGCGACAAAAGACGCCTCGGCGTCAACACCCACTGCGGCGGTGAATGAGTCCCCCAGAAACACGATGCGGAACGTGTCCGGCGGCGTCTCCAGGCGGTGATTGCGGTCGGGAAATCCAAGGGCATTGGTCCGGATATGACGAGGCCGGCCATGCTCGGTCCATCCGTCCATTTCCTGGCCGGGTTCAAACCGCCAGCCGATGGATGAGTCGGGGATGCTGCGCAGGCCATTGGTCGGATTGAGGTCGGGTCGGAATCGGCGCATCGCCGTCTCGCCGGCAATCAACAACGCTGCCAAGCCGGCGATGATGACAAAAACACCCAGAACACGAACCCTCCATCGAGCGCGTTGAGGCGAGGTCATTCGTCTGCGGCCGGGGGCGTGTGAAATGGAGGTTCCATTCCGTTTTACCGGCTGCCGGGTTTCACTGCGGGAACGGCGGCGAGATCGGGCGGCAACCGGTCGGCGGGAAAAGTTTCCACCTGCATCCGCGCCAGCGAATGAAAGGGCACGCCGAAATCCACCGCAGTCGTGGAGCGATCCACCAGCACGGCAACGGCCGCCACCACGCCGCCGTGTGACCGCACGATGTCCATCGTCTCCTTGACCCGTCCGCCCTGGGTGACCACGTCCTCAGCCACCAGGAACCGTTCGCCCGACTGGATCGCAAACCCACGTCGCAGGACCAGTTTGCCCTCCTCTTTTTCGGCGAAGATGTGCCGTTTGCCGAGCGATCGCGCGACCTCCTGTCCCACGATGATGCCGCCGAGGGCGGGCGAGATCACCGTGTCCACCTCCGCTGCGTTGACGCGACGGGCCAGCGCGGCGCACAGATCGGCGGCAAGCGCGGCGTGCTGGAGGACGAGCGCGCACTGAAAAAACTGCCGGCTGTGGAGGCCGGACCGCAACACGAAATGCCCTTCCAGCAACGCGCCGCATTTCCGGAAGGCGTCGAGCACTTCTGACGGATTCGGTTCACTCGCCTGCGCCGTTCCGTGTCGGCGACCTTGATGGCTCGATGGCTTCACTCTGCCGCCGCCTTGATCAGTTCGTCTTCCGTCCAGGGTTGTCCCTTGGGAGAACGAACGCTGGGCAACGCGCCCATTCGCTTGATGAGATCATCCTTGGACACGGTTTTCTGATACGCCTCGTGAGGCTCGATGATCCCCTTCGCCACGTAATCCAGAAGCGAATCATTCAACGCGCACATTCCCTCCTTGCGCCCCGTCTGGATGAGCATCGGAATCTGATGGATTTTTCCCTCGCGGATGTTCGCGCCAAGCGCGTGGCTGCCCATGAGAATCTCGAGCGCCGCAATTCGTCCGCCGCCCTTCTTCTTGCAAAGCGTCTGAGCCACCACGCCCTTGAGTCCCTCGGCCAGGCCGGCGCGCACCTGTTGCTGCTGTTCGGGCGGGAACTGGTTGATCAACCGATCCACCGTGCCCGCGGCGGTTGTGGTGTGCAGGGTGCCGAAAACCAGGTGCCCCGTCTCCGCCGTCTCCAGCGCGATCATGATCGTCTCCAGGTCGCGCATCTCGCCCACGAGGACGATGTCGGGGTCTTCCCGCAACGCGGCGCGCAACGCGCGTTTGAAGCCCTCCGTGTGTTCATG
Source organism: Verrucomicrobiota bacterium (assembly GCA_016198745.1). Classification (GTDB taxonomy): domain Bacteria; phylum Verrucomicrobiota; class Verrucomicrobiia; order JABWAM01; family JABWAM01; genus JACQHZ01. The sequence continues at coordinate 948 of JACQHZ010000458.1, read as the reverse complement.
CACCTCGCGTTGGTTGATGAGGCATTTCTTGTTCGGATGCACGAACTCGATGGGGTCTTCGATCGTCAAAATGTGGTCGGAGCGGTTGTCGTTGATGAAATCAATCATCGCCGCCAAGGTGGTTGATTTTCCGCTGCCGGTCGGTCCCGTCACCAGGACCAGCCCCTTGGTCAGGAAACAAAGTTTCTTGAGCGATTCGGGCAGGTTCAACTGTTGGAAGCTGAGAATTTTTGTCGGGATCTGGCGAAATACCGCTCCAATCCCCTTCCGATCCATGAAGATGTTGCAGCGGAACCGCGCGACGCCTTCCAGCGCGTAGGCGAAATCCGTGTCGTGGCATTCCTCCCATTCCTTGCGGTTGCGTTCGGGAAGAATTTCGTAGATGAGACCTTTGACATCGTTCGCGGTGGAAATCTGGTCGCTGATCGGCGTCATTGTGCCCGCCATGCGGAAGCTGGGGTAGTGTTCGCTCGAAAGGTGAAAGTCGGAGGCCTTGTGCTCCACCATTGCGCGGAAATAATCATCGATAGCTGCCATATACCCGCATATACTAATCCAAGCACGCAACAATGCCAGCCAAAATTTAGCATGGTTCACGGTTCACGGTTCAGGGGTTCACGGTTGACGCCCCCTTCCCAAGGTGGGTTGCCACAACCGGATAAAAGCAGAAAACCGCCAACCTTTGAACCGTGAACCCGGAACCGTTGAACCATGCTGGTATTTCGCGCCATCGTCCGGTTGCCGGGCAGGGGCGTTACGCACCATTACAACCGGATCCGCCCCCTGGCGGCGATCCATCGTATCTTCGCGGGCGCGCCGCTTTGATTCAAACACACCTGTTTGATATTTAGGAATTTCAAAAAACCAGGTTGTCTCGAACGCACCATGCCTACGCGTGGTGGAATTCCTTAGGGAAATAGTAATTGCTAAAATACCGTTTTACGATAT
>JACQHZ010000457.1 GCA_016198745.1 Verrucomicrobiota bacterium | reverse complement strand
GTTCACGGTTCACGGTTATCTTTTCCACGGGCATTGCGTCCCGCCGTGGCGGGACGGGCCTTCGCCACGCCGAAGTGGCTGCGGTCACGCAGGCGGGTTAATTCGCGTGCCAGTTGCCATGCCTGTCTGCGTGCGGATACGCACAGGCAGGTCTCAACATCTTCAAAGTGCCTGGTTTTCATGCTTTTCCAACCGTTGAACCGTTGAACCGCTGAACCGTGAACCTCAGTAGTTCCCATTTGCTTAGAGGAATCGTTGGAGAAAACCGGTTCCGGCGGTGCTTGTCAAAAGATAGCTCTTGCTCCCCTGGCTCCAACTGGCGGTGCTCCAGGCGCCGCCTTGGGCAAATTGCGGCGAAGCTTCCGGCGGGGGATCGCGGAGCATGCTTTTCTCGATCACGATCAGATGCAACATTTGATTTCCATCCGCAACAAAGCAGAAGAACGAGGCCGTGTGGCCATCAACGACCAAAGTCCGGCACCCCATGCCGGGCAATTGAGCCAGATTTGAAGGCAGATTCACATCGCTCGGAGCGCCTCGGGAAGCGAGCCACGCTTGCATCTGTTCCAATTTCACGGCCTTGAATTCGAGTTTGAAATCTTTCGCCGAAACGAGCTGGATCACTTGCTGCCAATAGGCCGCGTAAGCGATGGATGGATGGGGAGTGCGCGGCCAGAAGATGGCGGCCAGTCCCACGAGCAGGGCGGCGGCGGCGGCGATGGCCCATGTGCGCAAGGGAAACCAGCGCACCGGAACAGCGGATGCCTGGTGTCCGGCCAGGATCATGCCTTTGAGATCGGCGGGGACCGGGATGGCGCGCACCTTCGCGCTGATGGCGGCATCCAACCGGCATTCTTTGGCAAACCATTCCGAGAGAACCGGGTCTTGCCGCGCTTGTTGAAGCGCCTCGGCAAAGGCGGGATCGGCGGCATCCTGCCCATTCGGACGGTACGACTGCAAAATAAACCTGGCTTGTTGATTATCCATGTTGACTCTCCCTTCCTGGGAATGGGATCGTTTTTGTCTCGGGCGCCTTGGCGGCGAGTGAAAGCCGCTCACGAAGCTGTTGCTTGCCGCGGGAAATGCGCGACATGACGGTCCCGATGGGGACATCCAGGATTTCCGAGATTTCCTTGTAGGAGTGCTCTTGGAGATAGAACAGCGACAGGGACGCTCGATAGACTTCGTCGAGCTGGCCGAGCGCCTGCAGGATCGTCTGCGCATCGAGTTCGTCAACAATCCCTGGCTCCAGATGCGGAATCTCGCCTTTCACCAACTCGAGGTCTTGATGCGGAAACCGCGTTTGATGGCGCGCGGCGCCCAAAAACTCCCGGTAAAGCGTGGTGAAAAGCCAGCTCTTCGCCTTGGTCGAATCCCGCAGTTGATGGCCTTTGCGGGCCCACAAGGCGAACGTCTGCTGCGTCAAATCGCAGGCATCCGCCTCGTTGCGCGCCAGGCTCAACCCAAAACGGTAAAGCGGCGCGTAGAAGGAATCCACCAGATTTTGGAAATCGAGGCCGTGCATTTAGAAGTAGGAGTTTTCAGCGTTGATTCTATTCCCAAAACATAATCGTCCATCGGGAGTTCATGTGCCTGTAAGGAAATGAATGCACCGCTGGATTCAGACCACAATCCCCAAGGCCAAAGACCGCGCAGCCGATAAGCAGCAAGTTCGTTTTCTGCACGAACAAGCTTCAGCGCCAAGTCTTGCGTGAAAGCTCCGCCGTGCAACGGAATCGAAACCGGATTTGTGGAAGCCGCGACTCGCTGAGAAAGAACAAGCCAGTCCGACGGCAGCAAACCTTCGTCTTTCAAACGCGGAGTTTCAAGATGGAACGCGGCAACGCCGGGTTGCCAGCGCAAGCGCAGCCGGGGACGGTCGCGAAAAAGAGTTTCTGTTTTGATTGGCCGGAGGAAGATCGCCGTCTCCGGAACTTCATCGAAGTATTCGGGTCGCAAGTGTGAAACTTGCGCAACGTCATCCAGCGTCCAGTCAGGATTCTTTTCGAGAACACGGCGCGCTTCGAGCATCTCATCAAGCCACTTGAGAGCAGTTCGGCGGTTCTCCACAAAAAAGTCCCGCAGATTCCTTCGACCGCCAAGCCAGATCTGAATCGCGCCTTCCCATCGCTCGTCAGGCCACTTCTTCCAGTCCTCTGGCTCAACGAACAACCGCTCGCATATTTCGATAAAACCTGGCCATATCCGAACGGGAATCCCCACATGCCGCACCGCAGACTGCACACAGAGTTTTCTGCCCCCTGCGCCTGTCAGAATCTCCAAGCCGAAGTGACGCGCGATATTTTCAAAGACATTGTTGATTTCAGTTTGGCGGTGTGGAGCGAAAACGATTCTTGGATCGCCCACAGCCTCGCCAAAACTCGCCCAAAAGGCATTGCCCTCGTAGCACAAGAAAGCAACGCAGTGATAAAGCCGAAGGAGCAGAGGCGGATAACGCCCCGGTTGGTTGCACCAGCCTTGCGACCAAGCCGTGCGCAGTGTCGTCAGATACTCTTGAAGTTCGTCGGCATCCGGCAATGCGGCCACACACCCGCCCATCGCAGCACGGCTTTCCGCCAAAATCTTTTCGTAGGCGGCGCGCGCTTCGGTTTCAAGTTGCAGAGACATGGACGGGACTTCTTCACGCCTTACCGCGGCTGGATTTCCGCTTCTGGAGGTTTACGATCGGATGGCCGGAAAGTTTTTGCCGTTTGCGGGCGTCGGCAAAAAGGCGATCCACATCGTGTCCGTAGGACGCCGAGAGGGTGTCTTTGATGCGCCAGATTTCTTGCAACACCAAATCGGCGCTCTGGTTCGGCTTCAGTTCTTTTGTCGCGTTACTCATATAGTTCTCCACTCAGTTCATCCGGCGTGCAAAGCACGGGAAGCGCAAAACCCGATTTCTCCGCCACACGGCGCAAGCGCGATTGAATGGCCGCGTTGGCAATGTGGCGGCAGTTCCAACTTAAAAGTACATCCATTTCGTGAACCGTGGCGAGTGCGATGTGCGCTGCGTCGCGGTCGGCGTCGGCTGGCAGCAAACCTGAACCGAGAATGTCCTTCGTCAGCGAATTCGCCTCGTCCGTCAGGTCCAAGAGTGTGATTTGCGCCATCACATCCAGTCGCTGCCGCGCCATCGCCGCTTCGCCACTGGTGATTTCGTCGAGAACGACTTGCGACGTGAAAAGCTCGTGCTTCTCGCGCTTCAAGTCCCACCAATCTTTCGTGAGTTGCTGGCGGGCGGCTTGCAAAAGGTCGCGGGCCGGGCGCGCAACCACGTAGCTCGGTATCGTGCTTTCGATGTAGATGCGCATGGCGCTCGAAAGTCAGCCCGCCACGGTTTTGCGGCGGCGCGCAGCGCCGTTGTGATGGGCGCAGCGGCGGCCATTCTTGCGGTTCGATTGCCGAAAGTGCGCCGCGCCGAGACTGAGAAGATTGCCCAGCACGCAGGGATGCTGGTCTTCCAACGCGAGAAGTTCTTCGCGACTCAAAAGACGCCGCTTCGTTTTCATGGCATTAAAATCATCTGGCGCCTGGTTTTTGTCAAGCCCGGCGTATGTGCATTCCGCCGAGTTGGCGACGGCAATGTTCCATCGTTTCACCGTTGATGAAGAAATGGTCGAGGCTGCGATCCGCGCCCAGAATTTTTTCATAGAACGGGGCGGAATTGGCCGTGGCCTCGCCCCAAATCGTGCCCACCTTCAGTTCGTCCGCAATGCAAACCAATCCGTGAAACAAGCCCGTGCCCACGCCGCGAACCTTTCCCCGAACCGCGCCAATGACGCTCGGATGAACCGCCACGAAGTCCATGATGATGTGATGACGCGACGATTTCAAGCTGAAGCGGCAGGTTTCCGGACCATCTCGGGCGTGAAATCGCAGGGAACGCGGAGGGAGTCGGCGATGGCGTTGAAGCTGGCAAACAGTTCCAGCACCTGCTTCGTCTCGTTGATTTCCTGTTCGGTGGCGCCCGCCATCAACGCCGCCGCTTCGTGGGCGAGCGAACAATACTGGCAGCGGTTGACCAGCGACACGGTGAGCGCGATCAGTTCCTTCGTCTTGCGGTCAAGCGCGCCCGGTGTGAGCATGATCTGCTTTTCGCGTTGCCAGTTCAACTCCAGCCAGTCGGCGCTCACCGCCGCCTGGGCCTTGAAAAAGTTGGGCGCCATCCCGAAGGCGTGCTGGATTTCCCCGTAGATTTGTCTGGCCTTGGCCGGGACTTCGGCTTCTGAGAGCAATGAATTCATTTTTGGACTCCTGTTGTTAAGGATGAGAGCCGCCAGCCGCCTTTTTATTCCATTTTTGTAGAAAAAGCTTTCATCAATGCGCTGCCCGGTCGCGCTGGCGCGTTGGGCGGCTTCAAGGCTTTTCTCCGGCTCCAGGCGGATTTTGCAGTCCGGGTTGACGTGGGTGAAGCAAAAAAGACCTCGGGTGAATGAAGCGCCTTGTGACCACTCACTGGTCAGCGCAGGACGAAGCGCACGGCGTTTCCGCGCATCACCGGGGGATTGCCGGGCTGAGGAAGATGGGCTATCATGATGGCATGAAAGCGACTCTTGATCTTGAACCCGAATTGTACGCCGCTGCGAAACAACTCGCCCGGTCCCAAAAGAAGCTCATCGGGCAGGTCGTATCCGAACTGTTGCGGAAGGCGCTCGGTCACCACC
>JACQHZ010000454.1 GCA_016198745.1 Verrucomicrobiota bacterium | reverse complement strand
TCCGGCAGACTGCCGGAATCGAAGCGGGAGCGGCAAAGTGCTGGGTAGCCCAGCCCATCCAGCGGATGGGCTGCCTTCGGCGCATACTTCACACGGGAGTGTGAAATATGCGGGCTAGACTCCACGCCGATGAGCTTTCCGTTGGGCTATGGGAAAAGATGGAAGTGGCGGTCAGCGTGGACGCTGATCCTGCTTCGAGAGAGGATGATTGCGGACGGCTTCCGCGTCACGGGCGCTGAGATCGGGATATTCTTTGTCCTGCCCCACCGTCGCGTCCCATCGCCAGGAACGGGCGCATTTTTTTCCGAGGGGCGTCGTCACCCGCGCCTGGAGTTCGGGGCCGGACCGGAGTTCCACCTGCGACACAATGAACCATTCCGCAAGCGCATCCTCCGACCCGCGCAACGAAGCCAGTTCGGTTTCTTGGGGGATTTCCAGGATCACGCGCGCATCCACGCTCTTGCCGACGGCCTTGCTTTGGCGCGCCTTCTCCAGTTCAACCGCCGCCAGCGCGCGCAGCTTCAACAACCGTTCGAATCGCGCCTCCAGGTCCTTGTCCGTCAGCCGGGGGGCTGGTTCCGGAAGGAGTTGCAGATGGACACTGGAACCATCGGCGCTCAAAAAGCCCCAAGTTTCTTCCGCCGTAAAACTAAGGATGGGCGCGAGCAGGCGCGTGAGGGCGCCGGCCATGGCGTGCATGACAGTCTGCGTGCCGCGGCGGCGCGGTGAATCCGGTCGGTCGCAGTACATGCGGTCCTTGGTAATATCCACATACAACGCCGAGATTTCGACGGCGCAAAAGGCGTTGATGGCATGATAAACCTTGTGAAACTCGAAAGCGTCATACGCCTCGCGCACTTCGCGGATCAGGGATTGCAACCGGCTCAGCATCCAGCGGTCAATCGCCAGGGCATTCAGCGCGCCCTGGTTTGCCGCCGGTTCCTTTGGCGCCGAGAAGTTCATGGCGTCCTTTTGCGGATCGAAATCGTAAAGATTGGCAAGAAGGATGCGGAGGGTGTTCCGAATGGAACGATAGGTCTCCTGGATTCGCGTGAAGATTTCCTCCGAGAGCGGCACGTCATTCTGATAATTCTCGCTGGCGACCCACAGCCGAACGATGTCCGCCCCGTATTTGTTGACGAATGATTCCGCGTCCTTCGGCGTTTGATAAGCCGATGACTTGCTGATTTTTTTGCCGTCCAAATCCATCAAGAACCCGTTGGTGATCACGGTCCGGTAGGGGGGGTGGCCGTTGTTCGCGGCGACGCTGATGAGCAGCGAAGATTGAAACCAGCCGCGATGCTGGTCGCTGCCTTCGAGATACACGTCCGCTGGAAAGCAAAGGTCGGGGTGTCGCGTCAGCACCGCGCGATGGGATGATCCCGAATCAATCCACACGTCCAGGGTCTCGTTGCGTTTGTTCAGTCCCGGCGGCAGGCCGAGTTCCGTGGCGAGTTCGTCGGCGGTCCGTTCGAACCAGACGTTGCTCCCGTGTTGTTCAACCAGGTCGGCCAGCTTGTTGATCACCGCCTGGTCCACAATCGCCTCGCCATTTGACCGATAAAAAATCGGCAGCGGCACGCCCCATGAACGCTGACGCGAAATGCACCAGTCGGAGCGCGATTCCACCGTGCTGCGAATGCGGTTTTCGCCCCACAACGGCACCCATCGCACGGCGCTGATGGCGCTTATCGCCTGCGGCTTGATCGCGTCAACGCGGATGAACCATTGCTCCACGGCGCGGAAAATGACGGGCGTCTTGGAACGCCAGCAATGCGGATAGCTGTGGCGGATGATTTCATCCAACAACAACACGCCCCGGGAGCGAAGCAACTGGATGACATCCTTGTTGGCATCGAAGACGTACTTGCCGACCCATTCGGGCACGCCGCATTCGGCGGTGAACCTGCCGCAGTCATCAACGGGCGAAAGCAGACCGAGATGTTTGGCGAGATGGTAGTCATCGTGGCCATGTCCCGGCGCGACATGAACACAGCCGGTCCCCGTGTCGGACGTCACGAATTCCGCGCGCAAAACCGGAACCTGGCGTTCCAGAAACGGGTGTTTCAATTTCAACTGAACAAGCGCCGAGGCATCGAGACGCGGGCCGGGGATGCGCTCGGCCTTGAGCGCCTGACAGGTGGCGGATGGAAGCGAATCGCAGAGGATCACCCGTTCGCCGCCTGCGTTGAAAAAGGCGTAGGGGAATCGCGGGTGAACGGCCACCGCGAGGTTGGCGGGAAGGGTCCACGGGGTGGTCGTCCAGATTACGACGGAAGTCTTGGGCGACATGCCCGCCACCTCGAACTTCACGTAAACAGCGGGCGATTCCCGTTCCGCGTACTCCACCTCCGCCTCGGCGAGCGCGGTCTGCGCGCCGGAACTCCAATAGACGGGTTTCCTGCTTCGATAGACGAGACCCTTGCCCACGATCTCGCCGAATACCCGCAGGATGTCGGCCTCATAGGTCTTGTCCAGCGTGAGGTAGGGTTTCTTCCAATCGCCGAGGACGCCGAGCCGTTTGAACTGGAGGCGCTGCACGTCAATATATTTTCGCGCAAACGCCTCGCATTTCTGACGCACCTGCACCGGTGAAAGATCGGAGTTGCCCTTGACCACTTTGAATTCGATCGGAAGGCCATGACAATCCCATCCCGGCACGTAAGGGGCGTAAAATCCCGACATACTCTTGTGCTTGACGATGAAATCCTTGAGAATCTTGTTGAGGGCCGTCCCCATGTGCACATCGCCGTTGGCGAAAGGGGGGCCGTCGTGGAGAACGAATTTTTGCCCGGCGATTCGGCGCGCGGCCTGAATCCTGCCGTAAAGGTCCTCCTGTTCCCATCGAGCCAGCAACTCGGGTTCGCGCCGCACCAAATCCGCCCTCATGGGAAAATCGGTCTTGGGCAGGTTCAACGTGTCTTTGTAATTCATGGAAATGGGCATCCGTTCTGCCGCTGCGCGACAGACGTTTGCATGAGGCTATTCAAATCAAATTAAGTTGAACAAGTTGATGATGTGTGGCATTCGCGGTGGCGGGATGGTTTGTTTTGTCGCACAGACGGGGGCGGCTGTGCAACATCTTGTGAGTTTGTTCAAGATATTTTTTCTATTGTCCCTTATTACAACTCGCTAGAAACAGC
>JACQHZ010000455.1 GCA_016198745.1 Verrucomicrobiota bacterium | reverse complement strand
TCCGGCAGACTGCCGGAATCGAAGCGGGAGCGGCAAAGTGCTGGGTAGCCCAGCCCATCCAGCGGATGGGCTGCCTTCGGCGCATACTTCACACGGGAGTGTGAAATATGCGGGTTAGCGCCGTTTTTTCATGCGGGTCCGAGGGGAATGGCGCGAAGTTAAGCGCATCGCTTGTCATTTTCTTAATTCTGCTCGTAATTTTAAAAATCTCGGCCGAAGGGGGATCAGGACCCGGAGCGGTTTGCCGAGGCGAATCCGCGCCACCGAGCCTTCGTGAAAAGGATGTTCTTCGAGAGCATCAATCGAAAGGATGCCCCGGGAGTCATTCAGGGAAACGATCTTGAGTTCCTCCCCCGTGCGCACCGTGCCATGCGGATGCAAACAATGCACCGAATGGCCTTGATACGGTTCGGTGACGACGAACTTGAAGAGTTTTTCCGTTTTCGGAAAAGCGCGCGCGTCGTGCAAACGGCATGACGCCGACTGGTACCATCCCGTGGAACCCGCGCCTGTCGCAACGATGAGTCCCGAACATTTCTGCTCCTCCCGGGCCTTTCCATGGACAAGCACATGGCGCGACATCTGGCTTCGCAGGGATTCCCCAAGAAAAATCTCGGAAATAGCCGGACTGCGCACACGGGTCCGATTGATGACGATTTGCAGCCGCGCCCATTCCTGCACGGGGATGTCCCGCGCATGAAGGGATGCCGCCGTTTGACGGAAGGTTTCAGCGGAAAAAAGCGTCAGCGCGCCCTCGCTCCGTACGGTGTCCGAGTTGATGCCGATCATCACGGCGTTTTCGACAAAATGGGAGACGTACTGAAAATGATTGTCCCCGCCATGCGCGATGACCCATTGCGCTCGCTCGGCAATGTCGCGCGTAAAGCCTTCCCGAGAAACGAAATGCCGAGCGGGAAACATCTCCCGCAGGATGCGGAGGGATTGTTGCTGGCGTTCGTGGCTTTCCAAAATCCGCGAGATGTCCACGCCCTGACGCCGGTACTTCGCGATGAGCTGGCGGGAAGTCAGCCGATGCCGCGTCATGTCCCATTCGTACTTGCTCATTTTGGGAACGATGATGGTTTTTGAGAAGTTCATCATGGCTTCAGTTTTGATTCGGCAAGTTTGACCATCGTCGGTTTTTCCCATTTTCGGATGACGGTCAATCCGCGGCACTTCGGATTTTCGGCGGGGAAATCCTCCCGGAAATGACACGCCCGGCTCTCCTTTCGCGCGAGGGCGCTCTCCAGGACGATCATGGCCACCTCGGCGATGTTCCGGACTTCAAGGAAATCCTTGCTGACGCGGTAATGCCAGTAAAACTCGTGGATGTTCTTGCGGACGGAGGAAAGCACCTCTTCCGCCGCGAGCAGCCGTTCCTCATTTCGCGAAATGCCGCAGAGACAGGTCATCGTCCGTCGGATGGTCTCCCAATAATACGCCACCGTGGTTTTGTCACGCACGTCCGTCGTGTCGCCGGCATTCCACAGCGGGATCGAAGGGTGGGAGGCGTTCGTCGCATGATTTGACAGGAAATGGCGCGCCGCCAGGCGTCCGTACAGGACGCATTCCGGACTGGAATTGCTTGCCAGCCGCGTCGCGCCGTGCAGCCCCGTGTAAGAGGCCTCCCCGATCACGTAACAGCCGTGCAACACGGTTTCGCCGTGTCGCCCTACCAGGACGCCGCCGTTGCAGTAATGAACCGCATAGACGATCGGAACCGGAGAGCAGGTGAGATCGAACCCTCTGTTCAAGCAGTATTCGTAGGAATTCCTGAAGCTGGTTTTCAACTTTTCCGCAGCGATGGGCGTGCAGTCCAGCCACAGATGATGCAGCCCGTGCTTGCGCATCTCCATATCCTCGGCGCGCGTCACCACGTCGCGCGTCGCCCGCGATCCCAACGGATCGTATTGAAGAACGAAATCCGTCTTGTCCTCCTTGCGAAGCTTGAGGATGGCGCCGGCCCCTCGCAGCGCCTCGGTGAGCAGGAACCGGCGTTCGTTTTCGTGCGCCGCCGCCGCGTCGTAGAAGACGCTCGGATGGAACTGCACGAACTCCATGTTGACCAGGGGCAGTCCCGCCCGATGGCACATGGCCAGGCCGTCGCCGGTGGCCACGTCCGGATTGGTGGTGTACAAAAACACCTTGCCAAGGCCGCCGGTCGCGATAAAGACGCCGCGACAGGCGACGGTTTGAACGCGATCCTTGGTGATGTCATAGACATACAATCCCAAACAAGCATCCGGCTTGCGCGACCGGCGGAGCTTGTTGCGCGTGATCAGATCAATTGCAATATGATTTTCGTGGAGCCGGATATTGGGATGTTCGCGCACCCGGTTTCCCAGGTTTTCCATGACCGAAACGCCGGTGGAATCCTGGATATGAAAAATCCGGTTCTGCGAATGCCCGCCCTCTTTGTGCAGCGAGTAGTGATAACCGGCGGCGGCGGTGTCGAACCGGACGCCCTTCTCGATCAACCACTGGATCACATCCGGAAAAAAACGTTCGATGCAGAAACGCACCACATCCGGATCGTTCAATCCTTTGCCCGCCGCCAACGTCTCCTGGACGTGTAACTCAAACGAATCGCCTTCCAGCGGTTTTTGTTCGATCAGGGGCACCGCCGCCAGTCCGCCCGCGATGAGGTAACTGGCGCTGCCTTTGACCAGCGTTTCCTTGACGAACAAATCCACGCGCTTGCCGCCGTCGGCCAGTTCCAGCGCGGTTGCGCATCCCGCCAGGCCGCCGCCCACCACCGCGCATTCCGCCTCGATCAAGTCGTCGCGTGATTTCATGAGTTGTATCCTGGATTTCGTTGTGAAGCTCGGATTATACTGAAAGTTCTCTCCGTGTGAATCCCGGAATGATTCTCCGATCATTTATGCTTCGCATGCGGAAAAAACGTGATAAACTGTGCGTTAATGTACGGCCGCGTCGGGGCCGACATCGCCGCCTTTTTACCATGAAATCAACCCTTCTCGGTCTGTGCCTCGTCCTCGTCGCGTCTTCCGCGCGGGGACAACTTGCTCCCATTGAAACCGCCGCGAGCGATGCCAGCGGTCGCATCCTGGTGAACGGCAAACCGTTCTTCCCCATCATGCTCTATGACGCCCCCATGAACCTGGCGGCGCTCCAGGCCTTGCGGGCGGCTGGATTCAACACGGTCGCCACGACCAAACCGGAAGAAGCGGACCTGGCGTTCGGCGCCGGAATGTACGCCATCATGCACGGAACCACCAAGACGGAGAAAACCGACAAAATCCTCCTGAGCGCCGGCCTCGACAGCCCGGCGCTTGCGTTCAAGGACGGATTGCTCGACAAGGTGAAGGCCGACCTGCAAACGGTGCACGGAAATGTGCCCAACCGCATGGCAATGTATGTCATCGGATATTGGGACAACGAACCGGCGGGCGTGAAGGCCAACACGGTCCTCCCGAAGGAAAAATACGATGATCTGGTCCAGGTCATTGACGTGGCGTCGCCCTATCTCTATCCGGTTCCCTATCAACCCATCGCTTCCGTGGGCGAGGCGGTGTCCCGGGCCAAAGCGGCCGGCGGCGGCAAGCAGCCGGTCCTGCCTTTCCTGCAAACGTTTGTATGGGATGCCAAAGATCGGTATCCGACATCCGCCGAACTCAAGTGCATGGTCTATTTGTCGCTCATCCACGGCGCCAACGGTTTCGGCTATTACGCTTACGGCTACGTGGCGGGAAAGACGAACACGACGATTGACAAAGAGCAACCGGAACTCTGGAACGCCGTGCGCGCCGCCAATGCTGAGGCAACCGTCATCGCCTCTTACCTGGCCGATGGCGCGGATGATGCGGGCGTGAAGCTCATGGATGGGGCGCCCGATATCAAGCTGCGGGCGATCCGGCATGCGGGCGGCGGCGTCCTCCTCCTTGCCAACACATCGGTCTCAAACAGGACCGTCAACGTGCAGGTCCCCGCGGCCGGTTCCTCCTTGAAACGCCTCGATGGCGGCAAGGAGGTTCCGGTTTCAGCAGGCAAAGCCACCATGGAACTTCAGGCATCGGAGGCCGTGGGTCTGCAATACTGAGAGCAATCTCGGCTTGCTTGGCATCGCGATGATGTCATCGCGGACGTGTCGCAGAACGGTTCCGGGCGCAGGTTTCATCCACCGGGTTGGCGAACGCGCCAGAAATTCTCATTATGGCCATTTTGGGTCGATTTCAGGGGCGGCGTTCATGCCTGCGGTTCTGTGATCGCCAGGAAGGCGCGTTCCAGATCGCCGTCCTGGCCGCTCTGTTTGCGGAGGTCGCTCAGTGTGCCGCAGGCCACGAGACGACCGTGCGACAGGATGCCGATGCGATCGGCCAGCTCCTCCGCCACGCTCAACACGTGCGTGGAGAGAAAGACCGTGCCGCCTTCGCGGGTGAATTTCTTGAGGGCATCCTTGACGAGGCGGGCATGATGCGGATCGAGTCCGACCATGGGCTCATCAACGACGAGGACCTTGGGCGAGTGCAGGAACGCCATCGCGAAGACCGCCCGCTGACGCGTGCCGTGCGAAAGATTTTCGGTCAACTCATGACGGTATTCGTTGAGATCGAAATAATCAAACCAACGATCCCGCTCGCGTTCAGCGTCTTGCCGCGACATGCCGAAAAGCTCGCCGACCATCGCCAGGATTTCCTGCGGCGACAGTTTTTCGTAAAGGAATGGGAAGTCCGGGATGTAGGCCAACCCCTTCTTGGCGTCCACGGGCGCAAGCTGGATGTCGTGGCCGTCGAGGAGCGCCTGGCCCGAAGTCGGCTTGAGAAGGCCCACCAACATCTTGATGGTCGTGGTTTTGCCTGCCGCGTTGGGACCCAGGAAGGCGAAGAACTCGCCGCCGGCCACGCTCAAGGTGAGGTCGTTCACCGCCGTCAGGCTGCCGAACTGCTTGGTCAACCGTTCGATCTGAATCATCGGGTTCATGGGGAATTTCAATTGGATCAACCCTTGACGCCATCTGCGGGCGCGCCCTCAAAGAAATCGGTGTTGATCGCGCTCAGGCCGAAACTGGATTCCAGCTTGAGCAATTCACCGGTGGGGCTGATCCACAACTTCGCCCATGAATTGGCGTCGAGCCGGGCTTCCACCAGATAGGCCTCCATCCAATCGCCCAGACGATGAATGCGCGAGCTGGAGGCCGTCATCTGCCAGCCGCGCGCCATGGCCGCGACCGCATCCTGCGAAGGCAGGGACGCCTGATTCGCCAGGTCGGGCATTTCCTCGAAGACCTTGCGCCCGCCGCTTCGGCTCATGTCGTTGAGCGAAAACTCGCGTTTCACGTCCACGGCGGGGCCGCGCGCTTCAAGCTGCAAACGATCGGTTGCCGTGTCGGCGGTCACATCAAAGTTCATCTCGTGAAGCTTGCCGCGAAGACGAACGCGTTCCATCTCGCGGTTGTGCTTGAGGCGGCACTCCAGGTCCAAATGGAGCCTGGGTTTTTGTCCCAACACGGGGAGCACCAGGCTGGTGGCGCCGCTCACCAAGGGACGCTCACCGGGCGTCACCCGGACCGTCAAAGAACCCACATCCTCCCCTTTCCAGGTCACCTTCATGGAAGAGAGGCTTTCGTTTTTCAGAAATCGCTCGGCGACATATCCGGGCGGCAGACGATGGAAGGGCGACGATTCCGGGAAGTATTCGCTGCGCACCAGCAGCCAGGTCATGATCCCGCAAAACAGACCCAGGCACCCTGTGATCCAGCGGTCGCGATGCAAACGGTTTCTCATGACGAAAAAATTACTGGCGCGGGCATTTTCCCATCGGCGCCCGCGCCGCTCAAGGGCAAATCACGAGTTCCACAACGCTTCCGCAAAAGCCTTTGGATCGAACGGCTCCAGGTCTTCGGCGGCCTCACCCAATCCCACGAACCGAATGGGCAACCCGATTTCCTTGCGGATGCCGGCCACCACGCCCCCTTTGGCGGTGCCGTCCAGCTTGGTGACAATCACGCCGGTCAGCGCCAGCGCGGAATGAAATTCGCGCGCTTGAACGAGCGCGTTGCCGCCCGTCGGCGCATCAACAACCAGCCAGGTTTCGTGGGGCGCACCGGGGTGCGCCTTGCTGATCACCCGGCGCACCTTCTGGAGTTCCTGCATCAGATTGGATTTCGTGTGCTGGCGTCCCGCGGTATCAACCATCAAGCGGCGGTAACCGCCCGCCTGCGCGCGTTTCACCGCGTCGTGCGCGACTGATCCGGGATCCGCGCCATAATTGCCGGAGACCACATCCACATTCAATCGTTGTCCCCAGGATTTCAATTGGTCAATGGCCGCTGCGCGGAAGGTGTCTCCCGCCGCAAGCAGCACCTTGTCGCCCCGATCCCGCAGACGTTTGGCCAGTTTCGCGATCGTGGTGGTCTTGCCCGTCCCGTTCACGCCAACCATCAGCAGGACCCACGGCGAAGCCGGCGCGTCGAAAAGAACGGACGCGGCCGCTCCGTCGGCGCCGAAAATGGATTCGATCTCGATCTTGGCGGCGGCAATCGCCTCCTCGGCGGTTGCGCGCGGGTTGAGTTCGAGCCGGCGGCGCACGCCGGCCGCGAGTTCCGACGCAAGGCGCGGCCCGAAATCCGCCGCGATCAACGCCCGCTCCATCTCCTCGGCGCTCCATTGAGGCGAGACAAACCTTGCGACAATCGCCGCGCGCGTCTTGGCAAGAGATCGCTTGAATCGGTCGAAGAGACTCATGCCGTTTCGCCTCCAAGCCGGGCAAAAAAACGTTCCAGTTCTTCGCCCCGCAATTCCACGTGTCCCATGAGCGGTTCGCCCTTGAGCATGCCGTGACAATCCGATCCACCTGTGACAAGCAGACCGTTTTCCACCGTCCAGCGGCGAAAATGCGCGGCCTGGGCGGCGCTATGACGCGAGTGATAGACCTCCACTCCGTCCATGCCCCATTCGCGCAAACGATGGGGGATGTTTCCGTCGCGCAACAAACCGGGATGCGCCAGGATGGCGATGCCGCCGGCGCGATGGACGAGGGCGATGATGACTTCCGCTTCCGCGCGTTCCTTGTCCACCCATGCGGGGCGGCCTTTTTTCAGGTACCTCGCAAAGGCCTCTTCCATGCTCGAAACGTGTTTCGCGGCAAGCAACGCCGCGGCGATATGCGGCCGTCCCAGCGCCGCCGTCACCCTTTGACCGGAAGATTCCGGGGCATTCGCCAGACGGGCTGTTGCCTGAAGGACCTCCTCCATGGTCATGGAAACGCCCAGATGATTGAGTTTCTCCACGATTTTCCTCGCGCGAAGCGCGCGCTGGCGAACGGAATATTCCAGCTCGCGCAACAAATCGGGATGCCGCCAACCCGCGTCGTCCCGGCTCTCGGCGCGGAAATAAGCGAGCAGATGAAGTTCCTGATTGTGAAATCGCGCCGTGATTTCCGCGCCGGGCACCACTCGGACGCCGAGACGCCGTCCCGCTTCCATGGCCTCCGCGGTGCCGGCGACGGTGTCGTGGTCCGTCACCGCCACAACGTCAATCCGCAAACGGGCGGCGCGCGCGACGACTTCCGCCGGCGATTCGGTGCCATCCGAGTAATTGGAATGCAAATGCAAATCGGCCTTCAAGAATATGTTTCGATGGAATGATGGTGGCGCCGGTTCAGGTTCTCCCGGCGGAAAGGTTCGGGGGGGCGGCCTTTGGCGAAGAGGTCCGCAAAGGCCGCGAAAGGCTTTCTTTCGCCCGGTCCAGGACGCCGTTGACAAAGCGCCCCGAATCTTCGGTTGAAAATTTTTTGGCAAGCTCGATGGCCTCGTTGATGGAAACCACCGGGGGGATGTCCTCCCGAAAGAGCAATTCATAGACGGCCAGCCGCAGGATGTTGCGATCCACCACGGCGATGCGATGGAACTCCCAATTCTGGGTGCAGGCCTTGATTTTGGCGTCAACCGCTTCAATATGTTCCACCACGCCGCGGGCCAGGTCCGCGGCAAACTGGCGGCTTGCCGCATGGGCCTCCTTGTCTTCCTGGAGGTTCCAGAATGCCTCAAACGCTTGGGGGACCGGCATCGGATACTTCGATTGCGCGTCCTGTTGATAAAGGAACTGCAGCGCCAGTTCCCGGCTTTCATGTCGCGTGCCCATCCAGGCAGCGAAGCATACGCGCCCGACATCTGCAAGCTGTCACGTTGCCCCGAACTCCAATTCTGCCATGCCAGATCGCGAGTCCCCGACCCATCGTCGGTTCAGGTTGCGAGAAAAGTCCGCCTTCAACTCGGGCATGCCTGCTCTCACGGCGGATACATTTGGGGCTGACCCCAACTATAGAAAAACCCGTTCAATACTCCATCGTTCCACCCATTTGCTTCGCTTGTGAATCGTTCATGATGGAAGACTGATCACTGATGACTGATTGCTGATTTGCTTCGCGTGTTCAATTCGTTTTTTGCCGGGTCGCGACAAGTATTCGGCGGCTTCGGCGTATTTCAAAACGGTCATTTTTCTTTGAATTGATCCACGAGGACCGTCTTGGCCACGGGAGAGGGTTGGGACATCTGCCCGCCTGCATTCTGGCAAACCACCCAGAAGTAAAATTCCATTGCAGGACGTAATCCGGCAATCAGGACTCCGCTCTTGGCGCCGGTAGGGGTCATATTCACCGCCCCGCGTCCGTCCTCGTGCGGACTGCACCAGACAAAGCTGGCCTTGGTTTCGGGCGCTTCGTCGAAATGCACGCGGACCGTCGTTCCGTCGTTGTGCTCCAACGGCGGTTCCAGTTTCGTGATCGCCGGAGGCGCGCCCACTCCATTCCGAGCCATCTCCATGATCGGATTGGGCAAATCCGCCACGCCTTTCGGCAAGGGCATCCGCAGCCGGCTGATTCGCACGGCCTCCTTGGTGGCATCCACCGGCGAATCATACTCGACGTTCATCCGGCCGAAACAGACCGTGTCGGAAGCGACCAGCTGGACGTCGTTGACATAGAGGATATGGGAACGCTGCTCGACAATGAGACTCTCCAACTTCAGCGGCAGGTCCACCACTCCGTCGCCTGCCTGCGCCGACCTGCCTGCCGCGCCGAACACGGCGCAGGCAGGGGCTTCGGCAGGCAGGCCGCCCTCCGAACGCCACCACGTCGTGCCGTGTTTGCGGTAGTTGTCGAAGCCTGTGTGTCCCGGCATCTCAAAACGCAGATAGCGCCAGCCGTCAAAATTGAAGCTGCACCATGAGCGCATGTCGTCGCAGTTCCACTGGTCTTTCGTGCCGATGCTGATCCAACGTTCCCCTTTGGCGTCGCGCAGGCAATAGATCACGCGGCCCCAATCGCTGGCGCCTTTCACCCAGAGGCCGATGGCCGCGGGCGCGCCATTCAACTTGACCGGCCTTCGAGGAACCAGCGTGTTGTACCAGGGCATCAACTCATGCACTTTCGGCTGCGGCTCAAGTGTCGAGGCCAGGACCTTGCCGTGGGCGGAGTCGGCGATGATCGCGCTGCGGAATGCGCCCGGGTAGCGCGCCGTGTCGAAGTTGTTGTTTTCATAGGTCAGGTCGCGTTTCGAGGCGTACTTCCACGAGCCGTCGCCAAGATCGGCAACTTGCACCGCCCCATCCGCCGGCAGGGAATCGGAATGATCCGTTTCACCGGCTTCCACCGATACGACCTCCCCTGCGCCGGTGACGTATTTCACGGATGAATCGGTCGTGATCTCAGCTTTCTTGTTCGCACTCTTGATTTTAACCTCATTATTCATGGAATCCGTGACGTTGAGGTCGGTGTCGGCGGAAAACATCAGGGTGACCGGCCGTGCGCCCCGGATGTTCCAGAGCGCATAGACATTGCCCTTCGGCCCTTTGAACCGCAGGCAATAGGTCGTCAAGGAGCCGGTCTTGAGCCAGCCGTCGAAGTTTGCCTGATCGAGACGGTCGGTCATCGTCGCGAAGGCGGCGTAAGCGGGCTTGGGATCGCAATAGGGAATCCGCCGCTGGATGCCGCAGCCGCCATAGTGCTCCGCCCCATAGTAATCCCCGCAGTCGAACGCGAACCAGCCGGAGTAGAACTGCTTGACGCCGTAAGCCATGCTGATCAGCGCCCACCGATTGTAGATGTCCATTTGCTCGCGCCAGGAACACGCGCCGACCTCGGTGGGGACAAAGATCCCCTCGCTGTATGCCAAACGGGGATTACGGATGCCGACCTTTTCATACTCCTTTCGCAGGCAGTAGAGGCGGTGCAGGGAAACCTGATGGAGTTGCTGTTCGGGCAGCCGCTCGAATCCGCACAGGTCGAGGCCGGACCCGTCAATCAGGTTCGTGGGAAACCCCGCACGCAACAGCGGCACGACGAAAAGCGGATCGCCCCACGGAATGAGGATTTTATAGTCGGGCCATTTCGCGCGGATCGCTTCCGCCGCGGCCTTGGCGGAGTTGAAGTAAGTCCTCAAACGGCTCTTCTCCTCCGCCGTCATCTCATCGCCCGGCTCGCCCCAGTACTCGGGATAATTGCCATCGGTAAACCGGGGACCGATGTTCGGCTCGGCAAAGATCGGGACATGATCGGGGCGATAGGCTTCGGGAGTCGCGCCCCAATACTTGCCGATATCGTCGGTCACGGCTTTCTGATAAGCCGCGTATTCCTTCGGATCGTACGGGTCCTCTTTCGCCCAGGGCTTCGGCGGCGTCGCCCATGCGCTCCCGCTGCTCAGGGTGCGGGACCAGTGCGCGCTTGCCGCCACGTTGTTCGTCGAAGGCGAGATCGTGCTGCTGGTGCGCGCGCCGGCCGCCGTCATCAGGTTGACGATATGGTCCGCTTTGGGGGTGTAATGGCCGCTGTGATAACTCCAGTACCCAAACAGCGATCCTTTCCCTTCCGTCCAACGCGCGGCGCGGGTGTCGGGCGCGAGGCGGACGAATGAGCGTTTCTCGGTCCACGGCCTGCCGCCGACCACCCTTCCCAGGGTGGTCCCACCCATGACCTCCAGCGTCGCCGTGATGTCGTGATAACCATTGAGTTTGACCGGTACCGAGAACGGAACTTTCGCCGTCGCGCCCTTGTCCAACGTGACGGACTTCTCCTGCTTCGTCTCCTCGGCGCCGTCGTAGCTCTTCGTGACGACCGTGAGTTTCCCGCTTTGCGCTGTGTCGGTGTGATTGATGATGGACGCCGTATAAGCCGGTACTGCCGGCGTGGTCCACACGTGACCGAACTTGTCGGGCATCCATTCAAATCCGACCGGCGCCACACCCAACGTCGCCGCGTAGATGTGAACGGCCGACGGTCGTCCGCCCTGATGCCAGCCATAAATGGCCGGATCAGGATAGGCGCGAAACGGGTATGCCTTCTTCGTCAGCTCCACCTCGACGATGTCCAGGTCTGCAAACGAGGTCAGCCTGGCGGGATCGAGCGGAATTTTCACCAGCCACAAGTTCGCCTGGCGTCCGTTGCTCAACCGGACCGGCAGCGGCAGGGCCTCCGCGTTCTTCTCCGTAGCCAGCGGGACGGCGCCCTCAAAACATTCCGCGAATCCTGCGCTCGGACGGTAGAACATCGCCGTCACCAGCGGGATGGCGGCGTCATCCTCGTCGGAAGCCGCGACCAAATAGATGCTGTCGTATTGCCCGTTGGGGATGCGCAGTTGGATTCGCGCCGGATCACGGTAGGCGCTGCCGGCCCAGCTCTGCTCATAGGCCGGGAAATAGCCCTCCATGTTGGCATGGCGGTACAGGCTTCGACCGATGTCGAGGTGATCGTTGCCTTCTGGATTCACGCCGGGGAAGACAAACGGAATGTTGCCGACTGTAACCGTCACATCCGGGGACGGCAGGGAGTCGCGTTGAACCATCGCATCACCCGCAAATCGCCGCGCATTGGAATAGCCGGCCAGCCGGATGGGGAGAAATCCGTTCTGCGCATCGGGCAGCGGCGCGAAGCGGTGGCCCGCCAATTGGGCGCCTCCGCCCAGCGCCATCCGCGCCGAGCCTTTGGCTTCGATCGAGGGATCCGTTTTCTGGGCGACGAGGCGGTCGTCCACCCAGAAACGAACCAGCCCTGGACGCAGTTCGATCCGCACGTCCAGCCATTTGCCATTGTGGTCCGGCAGTTCGGCCATGTCGTGTTCGATGTGTGCGCGGAAATCCTCCGGCCAACCCGGCTGAATGGCGGTGTAGGCGCGCAGGTTGTAAGCGAATGCGTTGACGACCGGCGTTCCCCAGTCGAGTTTCTCCGAGAGGGCCGCGATGTCGTTCAACAACTTGCCCTGCTGAAACGCCTGCGCGACGACGGTCTCGGTCGCTTTGCTGGCAGACAGGTTAAGAGCCAAGCCCGGGTCGGCGCTGTTGGTCCGGCCAATCTGAAAAATCGTGGTTACCGCGGCCGAAACATCCGTCCTCAGCCGCACTCGGGCCCGCAGTTCCTGCGATCCAGCCAGCGTCGCCCGGCTGTCGAGAACGAGTCCATCCTTGGACGCAGTGAAAACCGGTTCGTCGAGCGTCACGTCATGAACCACCGAGGATTGACCGGAATTGGTCGTCCACCAGAGGTCGGGGGTGTTGCCGAATACCGGCGCGTTTGACGAGGCCTGATTCGCATCCGACTGCCACGACGCGACCGCGAGACTTGTCGCGCCGATGAGTGCCGCGATGGTGAAGATCAGAAGTGAATTTGATCGAGGTGTCTTCATGTTTTTTTACCTCCTCGCGGGCGCGAGCGGCGATAAAATGTCAGGAGTCCGAGGGCGTTGCATCCGGTGACGGAAGCGCCGTCTCTCACCAATAAACCCACGTGGTCCCCCCTGACAAAAAACGGGGCAGCACTTTCGAGCCGGGCCTCCATTCTCCGTGTCCATCGAGGAAAACGATGTTTTCGCCGTTCGACCGGAAATGATTGTTGACAGGGGATGCGTAGGGATACGCCCACCATCTCCCGCTGGGGTCATAGCCATCCACCACCGCCGCTTGTTCTGCTGCCGAAGGATAATAGACCGGCCCGACATAATCGCCGCCCGTGCCATAGCCGGTGATGGATCGTTCCAGAAAATTGATATTGGGACAGACCATCCGAGTCGTGCTGGCTGGAGTGGAAGCATTGTATGCGACCCAGCCATAGAAGTCTTGCGTGCCATTGCCTGACATGTAGCTTCTGGACGCCATCATCCGATAGGTGGTCCACCAGGCCCAAGTCGGGGGATTGTAACCCGACCAGGGAGGTGATGTGACAAGGGTTTTGTCCATTGCAGGACAGTGCAGAATGTCTTTTTTT
This sequence comes from Verrucomicrobiota bacterium, assembly GCA_016198745.1. Classification (GTDB taxonomy): domain Bacteria; phylum Verrucomicrobiota; class Verrucomicrobiia; order JABWAM01; family JABWAM01; genus JACQHZ01. Next base: position 3,624 of record JACQHZ010000455.1, on the reverse strand, counting down.
GGAAAATAAGAGGACATCCACCCCGACCAGTAGGTGAGGCCTGTTGGAGGGGGATTATAAGAATAAAACACATTACCGCCTTCCCAGCAAACGGGCCAACACCATCCCTGATTGTCATCGGCATAGAGAATAAGTGTGTAATGAATCTGCTTCATGTTGCTCAGGCACTGCTCCTTTTTGGCGGATTCTTTCGCCTGTTGCAGCGACGGCAGCAGCAGCGCCGCCAGGATGGCGATGATGGCGACGACCACAAGCAGTTCGATGAGGGTGAAGGCCGGGGATGATGGAATGATGGAGCGATGGGATGATGGAATGATGAAATGATGGAGGAGGGGAGGACGATGGTTGTGCAGTTCCTCAGATCCTCTCATCATTCCAGCGCTCCAATACTCCATTGTTCCAGGGGGCCGCATCGCTCGTAAATTGTTCATAATGGTTGGTTTTCACTGCGCACTGATGACTGATGACTGATTGGTTCCGCACGATTGCCGCACGACCAGTTTGCAAGGCAGGGTGAGCAATTGTTCTTTGGCTGAAAGTTTTTGCCCCTTCATGATGCGCAACAGCAGTTCCACCGCCTTCTGCGCGATTTCCTGCGTCGGCTGCTCAATTGTTGTCAGCGCGGGAATGGTGTGCCTGCCAAAAACGTCGTTGTCGAACCCCGTTAATCCCATGTCATCGGGCACGCGGATGCCAACCGCATGACAGGCCGACAAGGCACCCACCGCCCAATCGTCGTTGCTGCAAAGAACGGCCTGCGGCCGGTTCCCACCGGTCTGTCCATTCCCAGGCAGGCGCCGCAGAAAATTCAGCATGGCGGTCTTGCCGATCTGGCAGGGATCGTTCCAATCCGCGGAAGTTTCCTCGTAAAAAACCGCGCCGGTGGACGCGGAATGGTCCGATCCAAACGGGAAACCATTTCTGGGCGTGGAATGAGCGACGCCGTGAGGTGGAATATCAACCAGCCGTCCTCCGGCAGTTTTGACGGCTTGCTGAAAGCCTGCCACCCGCTCAACGGTCGTCCAGGTTCTCCTTTCGTCATGGGGTTGACCCGCCCACGAGGTGAGCAGCGCCAGCCGCCGATAGCCCAGCCCCAACAGGTGCTGCGTGAGAAGCGACATCCCCTGGCGGACGTCGCTGCGCACCTGGGGGACGCCCGGAAAACGAACGCCACTGAGCGAGACAACCGGAATCCCCGAGGCCAGGATTTGGCGGAGCGCGGGTTGCGGAAACCACGCGGTCGGTCCGACGAGAAGCAAACCTTCAACGCGTTCGTCGAGCATGCTGTTGAAGGCGTCCGTCACGCCATCCGGATGCCAGAGGGTGTCCGTGGCCAGAAGGTGGTAACCTTGTTGATGGACGGCCTTGGCGGCGTGAAGCGCCCGCTGAATGGCCACGTGCAGAAAACCGCCGAATTGGATGAGGCCGATCATGCGGCTCCGGCCGTTGCGCATCACCTGGGCATGGCGATGAGGACGATAGCCCAGTCGTGCGGCAACGGAAACCACCCGGCGCCGCGTTTCCTCGCGCAATTGCGTCCGGCAATTCTGGCTGAGGATCGCCGCCACCGTGGAGCGTGAGACGCCCGCATGTCGCGCGATTACAAACTGGGTGGGGACCGGCATGGGATGCAGATGGATGAGTTTCCCATGAAATAACACGTGTTAGTCAGGTTGTAAAGGAACTTTGATTTTGGTTCACCAGGAATCCTAAAGGAATGCGCGCCTGGACGCGGTCAGTGGTTTTTTTTGCGGAACTGATCGAGGCGTGAAAGAATCAGGCTGCGACGACGGGCCGAAGCGGTTCGCGCGATTTGCCATGCCTTTTTCCAGGAAAAGCCTTGAGGCAAGGTCAACTCCGGTAGCGATCGAAATAAGCCGGAGCGGGCTGGGGACAAATAAAAGAAATCACACAAGGCTTTTTCTGGAATTGCCATTGGCGTGTTCGCAACCGAATCTGGAACGAAGGAATGAAAGAAAGGCGGCGCAACCTGGTGAAAGGAAAAGCGCCCTTGAGGAGTGTCCACCACCCGCGTTCGCCCCAAAGTGACGAGGTAGGTGACATGGGGAATTTGCTCAATCATCCCATGCTGATAGAGAGCGGACTGCAGGGACACGTAGCATGGATAACCATTGCTCAGGGCGGTGGCGATGGCAGAGGGTTGCACGCGCGCATCCGCGAAAGCCCAGGCGCCGCGATGCAGTCGCACCACCGCATCTTTTTGCGCCAACCGCGCCAATGTCATGGAAGTGGCGGGCAGGCTCAATTGCAAAACCCCCGCCGCTTCGTGGGTGCTCCAGTGAACCGCACCCGTCCGCCTTAACCGCTGCGCGGCTTCCAGCAAGTTCATGGTTGTTTCCCGGCTTCACGCCATAAACGCTGAACGACTGTTTCAAGCAGGTTCGCCCAGACTTCTGATTGGCGATAATGATCCTGATAGGCAGGTTCCAGATAAACCACAACTTGACCGACAAAATCCTTGTGAGAGATTTGCTGCGCCTTCGCCACGGCCTCCTGAAGCTTGTTCAGGATTTTTTGAATTTTACTTTGAAGCGTCTCCCTGGCAATGGTTTGGACATCAAAATCAAGGTCTTCCGAATAACGGAGGCTTGGATAAAAAAACCGTAAATTGCATCCGCCCTTGAGCGCCCAAAGATTGCCGGGCAACTGTTGCGCCAACAGGCGCAGAAACAGAAGGTGAAAGCGTTCAATCCAAACCTGTGCGGAAACATTCATCATGCGTTATATTAACAAATTCGTTAATACATCGCAATATAAAATCCACCACTGGGCCGCCGCAAACAGCCGCGCTGGCTGCTCACCAATAAGCCCAGGTGTAATTGGTAAAATAACGTTGCGCGATCCGATTTGCGGTTCGCCATTCGCCATGGCCATCCACAAACACGACGTTGACGCCGTTAGCGCTCTTGTGATTGTTCCATACCGGGTTTCCCGCGTAGGGAACCCATGTTCCGCCAGAACTGTAACCGTCCACGATTGCAGGCTGACGCTCCGCCGGCGCCACATAAACGCTGCCGTACAGGGTGTTCGGCAACCATGTGCCGGGCGCGTTCACATTCGGGCATGGCCCGCCAACCGTTTCCGTGGCTTGGTAATAATAGTTCCAACCTGCGGTGAATGATGCGCCGCCGCTTGTGCTGGTGCCGGTGCCTGCCAGAATGTAATAGCTGCTCCACCAAACCCCCTGATCGTACTGAGAGGCGTACGCCCACCAGCCAGTCGGACGCTCCGGCGACCGGCCCGGACAGCGCAGAATCTTGGTGTCTGGAAAATAACTTGGCAGCACGCCGCCCCACGCGGATTCGGAAACGTTTGCGCACAAAGTACTGGGGTATGCCCAAGGGGTGAGAGGGAAGGCGCCGTCGTGATCGTTAGTGTAGAGGATCAACAAGGTGTGCAACTGTTTCATGTTGTTCAAACATTGGACCTTTTTCGCGCTTTCCCGCGCATTCTTGAGCGCCGGCATCAGCAGCGCCGCCAAGATGGCGATGATGGCGATCACCACCAGCAGCTCGATCAGGGTAAAGTGAGACTCGACTTGGAAATTGATGGAGAAGCGGGCGTTTTTTTGCACGGATAACGAGGGAAAGAGGGTGTTTTCCC
>JACQHZ010000463.1 GCA_016198745.1 Verrucomicrobiota bacterium | reverse complement strand
GTGCGCGATGCCGCCGGCCAACAACCCGATGCTTTCCATCCGTTGCGCCCGCAAAAAACGGGCCTCCAACGCCCGTCTTTCCGTGATGTCGCGGAAAGTGGCGACGGCGCCAATGAGATCGCCGTGTTTGTCGCGGATGGGCGTGCTGTGGTACTCGACCGGAAAACTCGATCCGTTTTTTCTCCAGAACACCTCGCTATCAACGCAATGGACCGCGCCATCATGGAACGACGCATAGATCGGACATTCATCGCGGGGATAGGGGGTCCCATCCGTACGGGTATGATGAAACGTGGTGTGGCTGCAGCGCCCGATCAAATCGGCGGCGTCGCAACCCAGCATCCGCAAGGCCGCCGGGTTGATGAAGGTGATGTCCCCGCGCGCGTCCACGCCGAAGACTCCCTCGCCGATGGATTCCAGAAGCAGCGTGTTCTGACGCAGAAGCTGTCCAACCTGCGCTTCCGCCTGTTTGTGCTGGGTGATGTTGCGGACAATGATGGAAGCGCGCGTCGTGTCGCCGCGCGCATCCTTGATCGGGGAGACCGTGATCGCCACGGAAATTTGCCCGCCATCCTTGCGAACACGCACCGTCTCGAAATGCTCCACCTTCTCTCCCTGCTTGAGTTTCTCAAAGTTTTTCATCACTTCATGGCGGCGATCGGACGGAACGGTGATGAGAATGGATTGGCCTGTGGCCTCCTCCGCTGTGTAGCCGTAAATCTGCTCTGCGCCGCGGTTCCAACTCGTAATCCGCCCGTCCAGCGTCATGCTGATGATGGCGTCCTCTGAATTCTCGACAATCGCCGCCAGTTCCTGGTATGCCTTCTCCGCCTGCTTTCGTTCGGTGATGTCGTGGAAAACGCATTGAAGAGCGTCGCGGCCATCCAATCGCAGAGTTCGCACGGTGGCCAAGACGTTTCGAATTTCGCCCTGCTTGGTGCGGTGCAAGGCTTCAAAGTTGTCTTTCCCCTCGCGCAATAATTTTTCAATGCGGGACCTGGTCTCCTCCGGTGTTTCGCTGGCGTCAAGATCGGAGATTCGCAACCGGGCGAATTCGTCGCGGGAATAGCCGAGCTGACGATGCGCCGCCTCGTTGAACTCAACGAGCCGTGTGGTTGCCGGATCAATGATCGCAATGCCGTCCGGCGACTGCTCGAAGATCGTCCGATAACGCAATTCCGACTCTTGACGCTTGCTCCCTGGCGGTTTGCGGCGGCGATCTTGCGAATCTCCTTTCATGGAATCCTTCTGATGCTGTGCGAAACGGTGCTTGGCGGGGAACCATGCACGGCGAATAGGGGAGACTCCACACGGTTTTTGTCAATTATAAACCGTTTTTTACCTTTTCAACCCATTCGACCCTCAATGCCTTGTCCCTGGAGGAATCGTTTGACATCCGCCAACGTGTATTCGCCGAAGTGAAAAATCGGGCATGGTTCACGGTTCAACGGTTGGCCTGTCTGCGCCTGCCTGTGCTCTGGCAGACAGGTGCGACCACCTGCCCGCGCAGCAGCAGGCGGGCGCACAGGCAGGCGGTTTTCCGGTTTAACTCGATCAACCGTGAACCCTTGAACCCCGCCGTTGCGGGATTCCCCGACACCCTGAACCGTTGAACTTTGAACCATGCCTAAATTCGGCTTTGAAACGGCGGCGATTTATGGCAGGTTCGCCATGCCGCGCCCAAAAAAACGCGGCTTTGCCATGACGGAAACCCCGACGCCGCTTCTGCTGAAACGAAAACTGTTCCAGGGCCAGGTCACTCTTGGCCTGTGGATCACGCTCGAATCTCCGACGATCACCGAGATCGCGGGACGTCTGGGCGTGGATTGGGTGGTGATTGACGCCGAGCACGGCCACATGGACCTCAAGAATGTGATGGAACATGTGCGCGTGGCGAATCTGATGCGGACGCCCTGCCTGGTTCGGGTCCAGGAAATCCAGGTTGGGTTGATCAAGCGGGTGCTGGACATCGGCGCCGACGGGATTCTCGTCCCGCAGGTGCGCACAGCGGATGAGGTTGCTCACGCTGTGCGATGCGCGAAATACCCGCCCGAAGGCATTCGCGGCATCGGCGCGGAACGCTCCACCCGCTGGGGCAAAGGCATGGCCGAACGCGTCCGCCGGGCCAATCGCGAAGTGATGGTCATTCCGCTCATGGAAACCGTCGAGGCGGGCAAGGCGATTGATTCGATCGTCAGCGTGCCCGGAGTTGACGCCATCTTTTTCGGGCCGGCGGATTATTCCGCGTCGGCCGGATACGCCGGCGAGTGGGAAGGCCCCGGCGTCGCGCAGCGGCTTCTTGAAATCCAACGGCGAATTCAGTCCCGCAAAGTGCCCTGTGGCATTGTGGCGACAAGCGCCGAAGACGCCAATGCCCGCAAACGCCAGAACTTTCAGATGATCGGGCTTGGGGCGGACACCGGCCTTCTTATTCGATGCATCACCCATGCCATGGAAGGCCTGGGGGCAACGGTCTCGCGCGAGGTCTGGTCGTGATCAAACCGCTGACAACCACTTGCACCATGAGCACACTATTCAAAGTCGGTCTGACGCGGGATTTCCTGACCCCGGACGGAAAGCTCACCTACAAGGACATCGGGTTGAATCTCCTGGACGCGGAATCTTCCATCCAACATGGATTTTTCGAGCGTCACGAACCGACGGTCGTCGCCGACCAGTTGCGGGACCTCGATGCGGTGATTTCGTTGGCGCCGCGTTACACCGCCGAGTCGCTTCGAGGGGTGGAACGGTTGATTGCCATCGTGCGTTTTGGCGTGGGCTACGACATGGTGGATGTGGCGGCGTGCACCCGGACGGATGTGCTGCTCTGCATCACCACGGGCGCGGTGAACCACTCGGTGGCGGAAGCGACGATCACCTGGATGCTGGCCCTGAGCCACCGGGTGTTCGTCAAGGATCGTTTGACGCGCGAGGGGCGCTGGGCGGAGCGCGCGCTGCACACGGGCACGGAGTTGCGCGACCGGACGCTGGGCGTGGTTGGGATCGGCGGAATCGGCGGGCGGCTGGTGGAGATGTTGCGCGGGTTCGGGATGAAACCGCCCCTTGCCTTCGATCCTTACACCTCGGCGCAACGAGCGACCGAGTTGGGCGTGACGTTGGTTTCGTTGGAACGCTTGTTGAAGGAATCGGATTTTGTCTCGATCAACTGTCCGTTGAACGATCAGACGCGCAATCTCATCGGCCGCGATCATCTCGCGCTCATGAAGCCCGGCGCCTTTCTCATCAACACGGCGCGCGGCGGCATCGTGAACGAAGAAGCGCTCATCGAAACCCTTCGTGAACGCCGAATTGCGGGAGCGGCGGTGGATGTCTTCGCAAGCGAACCGGTAAAAAGCGGCCATCCGCTGGCGCAACTCGACAATGTGATTCTGGCGCCGCATTGCATCGCATGGACCGATGAGTTGTTTCGCGACATCGGCCAGATGGCGTGTCGGATCACGGTCGCGATCTCCAAGGGGGAGATTCCGCCGGGCGTGATCAATCGCGACGTGCTGGAGCGCAAGGGATTTCAGGCAAAGCTTGCCCGGCGCCGTGCGCATTCATGACAGCCGCTTGTGAAAGGATGAGGGCGGCGGCGCTCGTTGAAAGCAAGGGCGTCTGATGATGTCATTTTGCGTTCAAGATGAGACGAATATCGATTTATCTTCGTGGTGTAGGGGCGGGGTTTATCCCCGCCCGATTTCGTGGAACGGGAGGGGGTAAACCCTCCCCTACACGTGATCTCATCAATTTGGTATGAGCGACGATTTGAATTTCCGGACGCACCCGGCCTACGCGCATCTGGCGGACGTTGCGCATCAGAGCCACGAAAAAGGCCGCACCCCGCTTGGGATTGCAACCGAGGACATCGCCCGGGCTCGGCTTTACAGTTACGCCTATCGCCTTCACACGATCGGGGCGTTTCACGCGACGCGGCAGGCGGTCCAAAAGCAGCCGCTTTCCGACCCGCTGGCGGAGGCGCATCGCGAACGGGCTGTCGAATTGCTGACGGACCTGGCGAACCAGGGCATGGACCCCGTGGGCGACGATTTCCGCGCCGTGGTCTCCACGTTTAATCGCTACAATTGCAATGTCCGACGGGCGATTGGCGCGCTGGAACGCGCGCATCGCGAGTCCGGCGACCGCGAAATCGGGCGGTTCAGCGCGCGATTCCGCGAGATCATGGAGGAGATTTCCGCCGGCAACGGCATCCACCTCACGCAAGACATGCATGCTCCCGAACAGGCCAGTTTCGTGGTGCCCAATCTGGGCATCACGATTGTGCCGTTGGTGTATGGCGATCATCACTCATGGAACCTGGCTTATCTTGGCGGACCAAAATCCGATGTGCCATTTCACCGCCATCACGAGGGGGTTGAGATTCATCTGGGTTACGGACCGGTGAAGGGAAACACTGTGTTGGGCGAGTGCTACGCTGAAATCACCGAGGGATACGCCATGCCGATCCCGCCCATGATCCGCCACGGCTACGTCAATGCCAGCGACATGACCCATCATGTCCCCTTTATTTTTGGTTCCTTGAAGCAGGCCGGCTGGGGGGTTTTTCTCGATGTCGAAGCTCAGCCCATGAATCTGGCGCAGATGCAAAAAGTCTCCATCCGCGGCCCGCAGATGGGCCACACCGTTTTCCTGGAGCGATCCATCGCCGCTTGCGCCGAAAAAATCCCTTCGTTGCATTATCCCATCATTCCCGCGTCCGTAACGGATCGTGACGGTGTGGGCGGGCTGGAGCTTTCGGTGGCGCGAATCACCAAGCGCGGGTTCACCCTTCCGTCCGACGTTTTCCGGATCATCTCGGTCGAGCGTGGCAAGGGAGTGATCCGCATGGCCGGAGTCGAACAAACGATCGGCCCGCGCGATCATCTCGGCATTCCATCGGGCATCCCCGCCTTCTTGCGGCAGGAGGGGGAAGACCCCATGGTCATTCTGGATGCAATCATCAAGCCAGGCAATTGAACCCTGAGCCATCCGCCTGATCTCTTTGCCCGAAGATTTCTCCAAGCCCACCTGCAAGATCGTTGAGGAATCGGGAGGGCTTTTCGAACTGCCCGAAGTGCCGGACGACGATCGTGAAACTCCCGGCCCTGCGCCGTCGTGGCGGCAACAAATTGCCCATGCGCAAATGCTCATCACCTGGCGCAAGGCGCAGCGGCTGCCCCCGGACCATCCCCCGCGAAATCCCGAGCGGTTTCATCTCTGATCTGGTAAAGGACGACGCGAAGCGGTAGCGTGCTCCCAGCATGGCGAATGAATTTCTTTGGGGGCCCACCAACCCGCACCCGCTCTCGCAGATGCGTACCGAGCTGGTTTGGGACGGAAAATATGACGAGTACGGCAAACGGCGGGAGGTCGATATCGCCGCCTGCGCGCTGCCGATGCAGCGGATCGAGACGGTGGATGAGCCGCGCCAACGGGCGGAGGCCAGCGGGCAGTTGGAAATGTTCGAGAAGCAGTTGGCCGGAAAAAAGCGCGATGATTTTCGCAACCGGCTGATCTGGGGCGACAACAAGCTGGTGATGGCCAGCCTGCTCAAGGAATTCAAGGGCAAGGTCGATCTGTTCTATATTGATCCGCCGTTCGACGTCGGCGCGGATTTCACCATGGACGTGCCCATCGGCGACGAGACCTTCCACAAAGAATCCAACCTCCTCGAACAAACCCCGAAAGCTTTCGGTGCACCTGGGAGCGCGGCGCGAATTCCTTCCTCGCCATGATCTACGAACGACTCCTCCTCATGCGCGATCTGCTCCATGAATTCTTTGCGGAAGACAAAAACGCTTGCGCGTCGATGGCGAGATTGCCGGTCCAGTCTGAATTGTGTTAAGTGTGGTCTGACGAAGCAAATAACTATGAGCAAACCCAAAAACGTGCCAGCCAAGGCCAAGAACAGAACAAGGCACAAGTCACGTGTCCACGTCCACGAGAACACGGCCGTTTATGTGACTGAAAACCGTCAGCCCGACGCGGCCATGCCGGTAGATTTTTGGGATGACGAGGGAGTATTGAGGGCGCGGTTGCGAGGCGAACTCCTGAAGCAACCGAAACGTTATCGGCTGATCGACGCCTTTGCCGGTGCTGGCGGCAAGACGCTCGGATTCTCCGAAAAGTTTGGCCATCCGTTCGTGTCCGTATGGGCGAACGACATCGATGAGGATTGCTGCGAAACCTACAACGCCAACTTCGGCTCACACGCTGTCTGCGGCGACATCTTCAAGGTGCTCGACGACCCGAACACGACAATCCCGAAAGCCGACGTGGTCATTGGCGGGCCGCCTTGTCAGGGGTTCAGCAATCTTAACCAGCAAAAAAATCTTGGCGTCGATCCCCGGCGTGCGCTTTGGCGCGGGTTCATCGAACTGATCCGGCGGGCTGAACCAGAAGTTTTCGTGATGGAAAACGTGCCGCCGTTGTTGAAATCGTTCGAATACCGGGAAATCGCTGCCGCGGCCCGAAAACTGGGATACTTGGTTCGCAGCCAAGTCTTGTGTGCTGCCGACTACGGCGTGTCTCAAACCCGTAACCGCGCGTTCGTGGTCGGCTGCCTTTCAACAGACCCGGCAGCGGTTTTTCCACCGAAGAAAACGCATTACCGGCCGGCCGATGGCAAACCTGAACCGGGATTATTCCGGTCAGGCGACCGGCACATTGCCGACTCAATGCCTTGGAGAACCGTGAGAGATGCCATCGAGGATTTGCCTCGCCCTACCGACACTGTGATGAATATGCGCCCCTCGCCCCTTGACCTTCACTTTGGCAGGACTCCTGAGCCGCTGAGTTTGGAGCGGTACATGGTCGTCCACAAAGAGGGCATGAATCGTTTTGATTTGCAGCGCCTCGCGCCACATCTGACACCGGCCTGTTGGATACGAAAGAAAACTGGTGGCACAGACCTATTCGGAAGAATGTGGTGGGACCGGCCATCCTTCACTGTCAGAACAGAGTTTTTCAAGCCAGAGAAAGGCCGCTATCTTCATCCAGAGCAGCACCGTCCGATCACGCACCGCGAGGCCGCAAGGCTGCAGTCCTTCCCCGACGATTTCATCTTCAAAGGCTCGAAGATTGCGGTCGCGAAACAGATCGGGAATGCCGTGCCACCCTTGCTCGCAGCCAGAGTCGCTGATGCCGTTTACGCCTTGCTCCTTCAAAAATCCAAGCGCCAATGACGGATGTATTCTCACGGAAGAAACGAAGTTGGATCATGTCCCGCGTCAAAGGGCGTGACACCGGGCCAGAATTGCTGGTTCGTTCCCAGATTCACAGGATGGGATACCGCTTTCGTGTTTGCTGCCGGGACTTACCGGGCTATCCAGATATCGTTCTTGTTCGTCACCGCAAGGTTGTTTTTGTGAATGGCTGCTTCTGGCACGGCCATCCAGACTGCCCTCGCGCAACGAAACCGTCATCCAACAAACAGTTTTGGAGCATGAAGCTCCACGCGAACCGCAGACGCAACGAAAAACATGTGACTGATCTGCGACACCTTGGTTGGAAGGTATTGGTTGTATGGGAATGCGAAACTAGGAAGCCGGAACTCCTCATGCGAATCCTTCGCCGCTTTCTCGGCTGAGTAAACATTCTGGAGAACCAAAAATGCCGCGACGATCACATCAAGACGCACCAGAAACAATTCGCCAGGAGTTGATCAATCTTCTCTCGAACTTCAAGAACCTTCTACCATCACCCAACCTGCGGGCGAAAGTACAAGCTCTCGTTCCGACTTTTCATCTTTTGCGTGATCTCGGGTGCTCACTTATTCCCAAGAACCTTGCCTCGTCTGCTCGTAAGCGCATCCTTTACTACTTCCAGAAATATCCATGCAGTGTCATCCCCGGTGAGGAAATCATGGTGGTTGCCGGAATTAACGACTGGGCGCGGCGAGTTCGCGAATTACGGGTTGAATTCGGCTGGCCGATTGTCAGCGGGGTGACGGCGAAAGAGATGTCCGCTGACGGCGAATTCCCAGTTGCGGGCATCAATCCCACTGACTTGGCGACGGACGATTACATTCTCGTGGAGGCGAGGCAAGACCGTGACGCTGCCCATCGGTGGCATGTTGCCAACGAAATTCGCGGAGAACACCTGAGCATTCGCGACAGCATTTTGAAGTATCTGCGCCTGAACGTCGGCAAGCCGGTGACTGGTGAAGAATTGCGCTACGTCGCAGGCGACCGGCAGGAGTGGCCGCGTCGCGTCCGCGAATTGCGCACGGAACTCGGTTGGCCCATCGCCACCAAGGTTACCGGTCGTCCCGACCTGCCAGTCGGGGCATACATCCTTGAGGCTGACCGACAGATGCCGGCACATGATCGAAATATCCCCGACCCGGTACGCGTTGCCGTTCTCCAGCGAGATGGTTGCGAATGTGTTCACTGTCAGTGGCGACACGAAAAGTGGAATCGTTCCGATCCTCGCCACCTTGAGCTTCACCATAAACAACATCACGTCCACGGAGGGGCGAATACCGAAGACAATCTTGAAACGGTATGCACTGTTTGTCACGACGATATCCATCGGAAGGAACGCCGTTGAAACGACTTTGTGGCGCAAGCGATTTGGTGACGGACGTTTGCTGCGGCAACGGCACGACCGGGGCGGTGGCGGAGCGGTTGGGGCGGCGCTGGATCATGTCCGACCTCGGGCGGTTCGCCATCCACACCAGCCGGAAGAGGTTGATCGAACTGCAACGCACGTTGCACGACGAAGGCCAGTCATATCGCGCCTTCGACGTTTACAACCTTGGCCGTTACGAGCGGCAGTGGTGGCAGAAAGACCGGCTCCACGGCGCGGAGGAGGAGCATCGTCGCGTGGTGCTGGAGTTTTTCAAAGCCGAAGTGTTGACGAACGCGCCCAACCCGCTGCTGCACGGGCGCAAGGCCGGTGCGTTCTGCCACGTGGACGGCATTGACGGCGTCTTCACCCGCACCGAGGCCAAGGCCGTGGCCGAAGCGGTTGTGGCATTGGGGAACGTAGGCGTCTCGCCTGCGTCCGGCGGGCGTCCCGCCCACCGTTCCACGATGGAGGTTGCGTGTCTGGCGTGGGAATTTGAAATGGAACTGCGGCAGCACACGCTGGCGTTGGAAGCGGAGTTGGGTGTGCGGATCAAGTTGATCCCGATTCCGCGCGAGATCATGGAGAAGAACCGCAAGAACCCGCCGCCCTTCCTGGAAATGGCAGTCCTCGAAGCCGAGGCGGTCTGCCGAAAGGCTGAAGGCAAAAGGTTGAAGGATGAAAATAAAATGCCTGCGGTAGATATTAAACTGACGAAATTTCTGCCGTCGCTGGCGGAAGTGCCGAGCAAGGAACTGGAGGCGCTCAAGGAACGGGCGGTGAAGAGCGGGTTTGATTTCATTGATTTCTGGGCGGTGGATTTCGACTGGCATCCCGGCAAGCCGTTCAACCATCATTGGCAGGATTACCGCACCCGCAAAGACCGCGCGCTCAAAACCGTGAGCGACGCGGGCCACGTTTACGAGAAGCCGGGCAAATTCATGCTTTGCGTGAAAGTGGTGGATGTGTTTGGCTGCGACACGAGTATCACGGTGGAGGTAAAAGTGTGATGGAAGCGACGCTGCGAGTGCTGAACGAACTGGAGCGCGAGGGTCTGTTCACGCGTTACGCCATCGGTGGCGGGGTGGGCGCCATTTTCTACATGGAACCGTTTCTGACGTATGACCTCGATATCTTCGTTGTCCTGCCCGCAACGAGCGGTGGACTGCTGACGTTGGGGCCGGTGTATGGTGCGCTGCGCCAGCGTGGCTACACCGAACAGGACGAGTGCGTGAACATCGAGGGCGTACCGGTGCAATTCCTGCCCGCCTACAACCCGCTGGTGGAGGCGGCGCTCGCCGAGGCGGTGGAGACGTTCTATGAGACGACCCCCACACGGGTGCTGCGCGCCGAGCATCTCGCGGCCATCATGCTCCAGACCGGGCGCGACAAGGATCGCCAACGCTTCGCCACCTTTCTGGCTGAGGCGGAACTGGACCGCGGCCAACTTGAAAAGATCGTGCAACGCCATCAATTGGAAACCCGCTGGAAACAATGGACGACCTGAACCCTGAATTCGCGCGGCTGCTGGCCGCCAAGGAAGCCCGCCGCCAACGCCTGGCGCGCGCGCCGTTTCCGGAAAAAATCGCCGCGCTCATCGGCCTGCAAATGATGGCCTCCCCCATCCAGCGCCGTCGGGGCCGGGGGGTTGTGCCGTGGCGGATCCAAGGGCTGCGACCAGTGCGGGCGGAGGCAACCTTGATGTTGAACGAGGAGGCACCGCCTTACGGCGTGAAATTGAAGCCATCCGGGAACTGAACTTCATGCCATGCCTGAAGAACTGACCATCAAGGCCGAGGCGCTGGAACCGCTGTTCGCCGCGTGGGAGGATCCCAATCGTCATCGCGTTCGAGCGGAATCCGGCACGGGCGCGGTTGAGCGCAAGGGGCGGCGTCCGACCGGCATCGCCATCGCGCAGAACCTGCGGGCGAAGCGGTGGATGCGGGCATCATCAAGACGCCCATCATCGGGCGCGCCGGCAATCTCGTGGAGCAAGCGACGGACAACGCTGCCTACAAATACGAGGCGCACCTGCGGTTGGGCTACAAACGCTGGCTGAAAAGTCGGGAGGAGTGGATGAAAAGCGGGAAGAAGCCGCTGCTCTTCGTGATGTGCGAGAGCACCAAGGCGGCGGACGAAATCTGCGCGAGGGCTGGGACGT
>JACQHZ010000462.1 GCA_016198745.1 Verrucomicrobiota bacterium | reverse complement strand
GATTGCTCCCCACGAGGTCTCCTGACCCCGCAGTTACCCTTGACTACTCTGATGGAGCACGCTTCATCAGAACTCAGACTTTCACTGGTTGGTTTCATGGGGTTGTACTCGCACGTAGCGGCGGTCTATGACCGCCGACTTACCGGCATCAATGGATCGGCGGTCATAGACCGCCGCTACAACTTGATACACCCGCTCCTCGTGCGGCTGAAGATTCTTGACAAGGATCGAAACCGCGCCTCCCGAAACCTGGCTCGGCACCGGCGCGCCATTCAAGGCGACGAGAAGCGGTTTGTTCCGCGCCTCGCGCGGGAGCGGATAGGAGACGATTTCACTGGGCCAGTGTTTGCCCAGCGTTTCTTGCAGCGTGAGCGTGTATCGTCCCGCGCCCACCCGCTTGAGATGTTGCGGACGCACCCATTGATCATTCAATCCTTTGTCGATAAGCATGGTGAAGTTTCCCATTCCAGAATGAACTGTTTTACTGAAGCGCCCTTTGTTTTTCGATTTCTCCGCAGAATAGTTTATTTTCGCGCTTGCGGTGGACCTTAATCATGATTTGTCTCCTTGATCACGCACTTTATCCGGAAGCCGGTATGATTGTCGCGGCACAAGGGCCGTTGGCGATAGACAAGCCAACAGTTGGCCGCCCGGAAATCACTATTCCAACCGCCGCCGCGAATGACGATGCTATGGGATTTTTCGCCGGGCATATTCGGATTGATCCAACCGTCGGCTTTGGCGCTGTATGCGCCGAACTGGAACGATCCTTCCCAAGCGCCGTCAGCGCACCATTCCCAAACGTTGCCGAGCATGTCGTGAAAACCCCAGGGGTTCGCGCGCTTTGTTCCGACAGGATGCGTTTGTGTTGCCGTCGCGCCGTAACGGTCGCGGCACCACGCGTATTCGCCAAGCTTCGTCTCATCCTCGTTACCCCACGGAAAGACATCGGCGCTGCCCGCGCGGCAGGCGTACTCCCATTCGGCGGAAGTCGGCAGGTCATAGACTCGTCCCGTGGTTTTCTCCTGCGGCAGTTCCGAAAGCTTTTGGCAGAAGGCGATTGCTTCGGCATAGGTCACCGATTCCACGGGCAGGTCATTCCTGCGGAACTGGCTGGGATTGTCGCCCATCATTTTTTTGAATTGCGCCTGAGTCACTTCAACAGCGCCCAAATAGAAATCATTGGTGAACGTCACTTTGACTTGGAAGCGCGGATGCCACAGGTTCGGACGCGTTGTTTTTTCAGGAGCGCCGTAAAGGAACGCGCCGCTTCGGACGCGCAGAAGTTCCATGCCGAGGGAGTTGGTGAGTTTTGGGGGCGCGCTGGTTTGACCAACCGTCGTCACAGTAAACACAACGCTCAAAGCGGCAAGCAGCAGTGTATGGCTGCGTCCCGCCACGGCGGGATGAAGTTCGGGGGGTCTTTTGCGACCAGAGATATCGCGCTTCACAGAAGCGCGGCAACACCGTTTTCCCTTCACGGCAACTCCTTTTGGTAACGACCGCCCGCGGCGATCTTCGTTTTGACAGGATCGAATTTCAGCAGCGGGCAATCCGTGTTCGGATGGAATGCCACATCAAGCTCCTTGTCGGCAGAATTGTTCGCCTCGACGAGCCACTGACCGTTGCCGCGATCTATCAGATCGAACCAAATTTCCTTGTGACTGCAAACCACGGGATGCCCGACCCACACCGTCACATCTTTCTTACGACGGTCATATTGAACCCGCGCAACGCCCTCCGGACTAACCGCCACCGGCCGGCGCATATTTTTCTCCCCGAGTTCGCAGTAGCAAGCTGTCCAACGCGGATTTAATCCTGAGATCACCATCGGCAGGCTGTTGATCGGAAAAAGCACTTCGGGAATGCGCACCGATGCCGCGCCATCGTCCGCGTGAATGCCCAGCGGCAACATCTTGTCCTCCACTGTGCCGCGCATGACTTTGTACCAGTCGGCCTTTTCCAGGCGATCAAGCAAGGCCGAACTGAACCCGGCCTCCGGCCCCGAAAACTCCGGAGCCATTCCGGAGGCGAATGTCATATCTTCCGAGTTCAAAGAATGCGGGTTGCAGACCACAAAACGCCGAGCCTGTCGCCATGCGCCAACGCGCGCGGTCGTCCCATTTTCTTGCCACCCCGCCTGAAACCGGAACGCGGCGCCGTTGTAGTCCACGTCAAGGCGATAAGAGAGTCCTTCCCCGTGAACGATGGCGGTGGCCGCGCGCGCCGCCTTGTGCGCGCCGCCCGCGCCGTTGAGTCGCATGGCGATCAAACTGCCGGAGGGAAGGGGACCGGTCAGATGAATGTTGCTGCCCTCCGTGGGTATCGCCCCAGCCATGCGTTTTTCGCCGAGCCGCAGCTCGTACTCGCCCGGCCGTTTTGAATCGAGTTGTCCCTGCCACCGGATGATCGGCGCAATGGACCACGACTCCGCGCCGTCAAACACGACATCTTTTTTGAAGATAAAAATGTCTTCTTTCTCAGTGTAAGGATAAAAGGGGGCATTGCCGCTCGGCGGCGCGGGCCACGAAAAGCTCTGGTCCCATCCCTGCAATGCAAAATCCGCGTCAGGCACAAAACGCCTGGCGTGGTTCTGGTACCATGCGTGTTCGCGGTTGGTCCAGGTGTATTCCGGGATCGGTTCGGTGTCAAAATACGAAACCCAGCCGTTGTCCGGAAATGCGCCTTTGCAGAACATCGTGTCCACGTTGCCCTGAACAAGCCCGCAGTCGGCGCCCCAAACGGGGAATGTCCAGCGGTTCAGGACGCATCGCTCATCGCCCATCGTCTGAGTATAAACCGGATTGCCAACGCCCGCGCTGTGAACGTGCGGACGACTGGCAAAATTGCAACGGTCGCTGCACCAATAAATTCGATGCAGCCAGTTCTCCGTTTCGATTTCACTCGTTACCGCTTTTCGCCCTTTCGTGTCGGTCACCACGGCGATAAAGTGGCCGTGGCCGGTGTTGACCGCCTCGGTTGTGATTTCAAGGGACTTTTTTCCGTTCATCAGGAATCTCCGGTACAACCACGTTCCATCGTAGATTTCGACTTCCTGAACGCCTGCATCTGATTCGCCTGCCAGGCGCAGACGGAAGCGGTAATTGGGCGTCGCGTAGAAATCCGATTCTGACGGGCCTGTCGCCCAGCGCGGCACAACGTAAGAGAGCGAGCCGCTCGCGTCCCATTGCCGAATGATCGGACCTCCGGAAACAGAAACCGGCGAACAAAGTCCCGCGTAACCGTAGGCGCCGATCCGGCTCAATAAATCGTGCAGTTGCGCGGGTGAGCCGGGGTAGGTCAAACAGGCCGCGCCGTCCTGAAACGGTTTGGGAAGATTCCGAACATCATCCATGAGTTCCAATGCGAAGGGCGCAATATGCAGTTTCTGCGCATTCACTTCGAGGTACGGCGCGATCGTCCAATTGTCCAGCGCCTTGCCATTTTGACGGCTGAAGATGCTCATGACCTGATACAGGTTGTGGTTCCAGAATGGCGTTGGATTCGTCGCATGCGCAAAGTGGCCGATGGGCACATGACGGTCGGTCCACGCCGCGATGCCCGGCGCCGGCGCCATTCCCATGCGAAACATCAGGTCCATTTTCGCGCATTGATCCCCGACGCCGCGCGAGGAGCGGACCCGACCGCCGTCTCTGGTGAAAACATCCGCCTTGGGCCAGTAACCGAGATCGTCGAGGTAAAAGCCGCGGTCGCCGAGCTCGGTCTGAAACTCGATGCCGGGGAAGGCAAGAAAGTCGTCGTCAGAATTTTCTGCGCATTCCTTTCGCAGTTGCAGCCATCTCGGCGCGTCCATTTTGGTCATGTCTTCCAAAAAAATGAGAAAATGGTATCCAGCCTTCCGCGCGGCCGCCTTCCATTCGTTCACCGTGTTTTTCCCAGCAGAAAGCGCGCTCCGCGCGCCGGCGATTCCCACCAGGACCTGGTCAGGCGCCGCTGGGAATTCTTCTTCCTCACGGAAATCAACAGTAGGATCGCCCGGTGGCTGCGCAAAGACTTCTTCTTTTCGCATCACGTGGCCGCCCAAACTCCCGCTTTTCAGAGATGGTTCGGCAAGATAAAGGTACAGATTCACAAGCAATTTCGACCAGTCGCTGGGACGCCCCTGCGCTCCGGTTTTCATGAGAACACTGCCGAAAGCGGGGATGTAACCGCTCCACAACAGCAGTTGCGGATGAACGCCCACGGCCGCCACCCGGCCTTTCCCGAGTTCGCGAACGGCGACAACCGAAAAGTCGCCGCTGCGGCCTTTGAAGGAACTGAATGAATCCACTTCCGATTTTCCGCTATGCACGTAATCGCCGTCCGCTTTGGTGACCGTGGAAGCGCCGGGGCCGGTCTTCACCAGCGTCTGCCATTCCGGCGCGAGCCACAGCGGCGCAGTGTTGTAATAAAACGAACCGCGCTCGACCGGATACCAAAGATTCTTGACGCCCTCGGTAATGGGCGACGCCGCAATCGCATCCGTCCAGGCAATTGAACAACCCATCACGCCGCCTGCACCGGTGTAAGCGAAGGTTTTGGCGGGGTTCTTGATTTGCTCGATGAATATCTTCAAGCCCAGCCGTTCCTCGAAATACGAACGCGACGGCGTCCAATCATTGTCGTTGCCGCCGATCGGCATCACCAGCAGACCGCCGCCCATGTCCAGGAACCGATCGAGCAATTCCGCGTGTTCTTTATTGAAATCATTGGCCGCGCCCACCATCACGATGACATTGAACTGTTTCACCGTGTCCCAGGTCAGTGTCCAGCGATGCTCGGGAAAGCTCTCTGTCCGATGCGCAACTTCAAAGCCCGCCTCGATCAACTCCTGAATGACCGCGTGGTGGTATCTTCCCGAATAAAAATCGTAAAAAAGGATAGCGGGTTTACGCGCGGATTCAGCGGCTGGAAGGTTGATGGAAAGGCACAGCGCCCAGACAACCGCCACAAACGTTTTCTGAACGGCCAGCAGATATTTCTCCATTATCAGAGGTCTTAACTGCTCGGGTCATTCCCGCGAAAGCGGGAATCCAGGGCTTGCCCAGAGCCATATCGCATAACTGGATTCCCGCTTTCGCGGGAATGACAGCAAGCAAAGGGATGCCCTGAGTAGTTACTAACGTTGAATTTGAATTGAAGCATATTTACAAATATTTTGATACACGTGTAACAAACATTTTGTAAGCCACTGAAAGGATGCGCGAGTTTCAAACACGTTCTTATCGTTGAGTGTGATCCCTCCATCCAAACCATTGGGTGTGAATGTAGTAGATCATGTTGTTGTTGTTGTACACCCACGGCTGCACTCCGTTATTGAAGGTGTAATTGTTTTCGAGATAATTGGCAGGATCAGCGACAAATCGGGCCGAACCGTCGAAGAAAACAAAGTTGTAGCCCCGGCCATGACGATGTCGCGAGGTTCCGTAGGGAACATCGACGGACTCTCCAGGCGGCGTGTTTTTGGCGCAGAAATCGAACGCGAGCGGCTTGGTTGGGTCGGTGGTCCCAAAGCGGTGCCAGGGGCGGAAGTCTAATGATGAATTGTAAATGTTGGCGGTGGCCACGAAATAACTTGTCTCAACCCATCCGCCCAAGCCGAAGGCTTGCCAACCATAGCTCGGCGCCGTGGCCGTCAACCGGTCGCCCGGCCGCCGGCCCGGACAATAGAACACCCCTGGCCCGCGTAGGAAACCGAACTTATGCAGAAGACCAAGCCCGACAGCGCCGCCGGTTGCCGCCGCCGCATCAGCATCATCCGCTTCATGGATGTAATCTGCTCCCCATGGGTAAGCCGCGCCCGGCGGGTAGCCATCATAATCGGTCCCGTAAAGCATCATGCCAACGCCGATCTGTTTGAGGTTATTCAGGCAAGCTGCGCCCTTTGCCGCCGATTTCGCGCGTCCAAACGCAGGCGTCAGCAGAGCCGCGAGAATGGAGATAATGGCAATCACCACCAAAAGTTCCACCAAGGTAAAGCTTTGCGAAACGGATTGTTTCATGGTGTCGCAACGCGGTCCTTGTCTTCCCTTCCCATCCTCGTGGGGGAAGGATAGGTTTGGGGGGGCCGATTCGCCGCGCATTCCACCCATCGAAACGGCAATTCGACCGTTCGCGGCGAAACCGGCTCGCGCCGAGCGAGTTTGATCAGCAGCTCAGCGGCAGCCTGCGCGTGCGCGTCCGGGTCCGATTCCATCCGTGCCGCCGGAAAAAAGGGGCATGTGACCGCGCCTTTGTTGGCGTGCGCCACCACCTTCAGGCGCTCGGGAACCGCGATTCCCAGTTCCAGAATTGCCGTGACCACATCTTGAAAGAGCACATCATCGGTCACAAGCAGCCCGTCCGGTTTTTCCCGTTCCACCGTCCAGATTTCGCGAAATTCCTCGTAACCTGCGCCCGGCAAGGCTGGGTGCAGATCGCCCCGCACCCAGCCGTCTCGCGTCGTCGCGCCATGCCGTGTGACGCTTGATTTGAATACTCCATGAATCTGCGCAGAATCCACACCGGGTGGCAGCCATCCCATGAAGGCAATCCGTCGCGCGCCCATTTTGGCCAGACGCTCCGCGCCTGCCCGCACCAGCGCAAGCTGATCTTCCCCAACGGCAAAGGATCGGGAAGCGCGGGCAACCACGTTCCCAACAACAGGAATCCGATGGTCGCGGATGATGCGCGTGGTCTTTGAATCCACCGGCCCATGAACAATCCCGATGGCGCTGATCCGGCGACACGAGATATCTTCCAGAAACTCCTCATGCGCCACGTCCGCGGTTGGACCCGCTATCGGGAAATGAACCGAGTAGGTTTTGACGCGAAGGCCGCGACTTCGCAAGAGGGCATGCAGTTGTTCCGACACCCGCGCCGGCCAGTAGCTCGACTGTGGATGGTAATTGCCGCCCACCAGCCACAACGCAATGTGTTGCCGGACGTCCCGGTGGGCGACATAAGTTCCGCTGCCGTGCCTGCGCTCGACAAGCCCCTTTTGCGCCAAAGCGCTCAGCGCCTCTCGAACAGTGTGGACTGCAACCTTGAACCGTTTTGCCAAACGGCTTTCGGCCTCCAGGCGCAGCCCGGGTTTGGCGTGCCGAAGAATCTGGTCGTGCAACCGCGCCGCAATTTGTTGGTGGAGCGGCTGCCGATGGAGGGAGTGAGAAGTCATTGAATCATGGAATGAGTTAATTCTTGCAATATGTCAAGCCCCTTAGTCAAAAAAATGCAGGTTGATCATCCGCCTCTTTCCGCCTATTCCCACCTGGTAAAACCGCCCGACGGTGGTTTTCATCGTCATGGACACAAAACATCTTTTCGCAAAGGACAGCCGCCGTCTCCCTTCGGGCATGGTGAACTGGCTCCTGTTCAGCATGGGCTGTGTTGTGGCGCCTTACTCGATCCATCTCTCATGGTGGCTCTTTCCCCTGGTCGGCCTGCTGTTTGCGTGGCGATGCTTTCTCGAAGTGCGGGGACATCCCCTCCCTTCCCTGTGGGTGCGCATCATCCTGATGATCGGGCTGGTGTTGCTGGTGCTCATCGATCAGCAAACGATCCTGGGGCGCGACGCCGGCGCCGCCTTCCTGGTCGGATTGCTTGGCGTCAAACTGTTGGAATTGCGCACCGCGCGCGACTTCGTCCTGGTCAGCTTCATGTGTTACTTCCTGATCGTCGGCGCGCTGCTTTTTTCCCAGACGATCTTCATGTGTCTGTACCTGGCAGGGGGATTGTTCGTGATCACGACCGCCCTTGTCCGCATGCACCTTGCTCCGGAGATGAAGGCCGCAGCATCGCGGAGTTTCCGCCTGGCCTTCCGCCTTCTTCTCCAATCGCTCCCCCTGGCTCTTTTGCTTTTCATCTTCATCCCAAGGATTCAGGGAAAATTCGCCTTTCAATTTCATCAACTCAGCATGGGGCTTTCGGAGTCCATGCAGCCGGGCGACATCGCCCGGCTCAATTCCGACAACCGCATCGCCTTTCGGGCAGAAATCCTCTCCTCCGATCCGCCCAAGGCCGCCAATCTGTACTGGAAGGGTTTCATTTTATGGGAAACCGACGGCATCCGGTGGTACCTCGGCCGCCGTCCCTGGAGCGCCGCTCAAGAACCTCCCGTGACAAGCAGGGGACTTCAGCAACGCATCACCCTGATGCCGCATGCGCAAAACTGGGTTTTCGCTCTCGACCGGCCCGTGCGAAGCCCCGAAGGGGCGATATTGCGTCCGGGACAAATCCTCGAATCACGATTCAAGCTCTACCACAAATGGCAGTATTTGGTCGCCTCGGATGTCCAATCGCGGTCGCAGGAAATGTCGTCGGACATCCAATACCTGACGCTTCAGCTCCCGAAAAAAGCGGAACCGCGCGTGGCGGCTCTTGCCTCGCGCTGGCGGCAACAAACCTCCGATCCGGAAAAGATCATCGCGGCGGCGCTGAAGTTCTTCCACGATGAGGGATTCCGTTACACGCTGAATCCGGGGCGTTATTCCGGCAACGAGCCGCTCTCTGAGTTTCTGTTCGAGCGCAAGCAGGGTTTCTGCGAACACTTCGCCTCCGCTTTTACGTTTCTCATGCGCCAAGCGGGCATCCCCGCGCGTTTGGTGGTCGGCTATCTGGGCGGCGAGTACAATCCCTACGGGCGCTTCTTTGTCGTCCGACAGAACAACGCCCACGTCTGGAGCGAAGTGTGGATTGCCTCGAAAGGCTGGTTGCGGGTCGATCCCACCGCCGCCATCTCCGCAGAGCGGATCGATCCGGCCCTGGCAGCCCGCCGCGCGGCGGCTGAGGCCGGTCTTGGCGCGGCGGATGTGGCCGAACGATTGCATGGCGCGCGGGCATGGCAGCCGCGCTGGATGCGACGCTCCATTTTGACGCTTCAACTTTACTGGGGCGTCTGTGAAGATCAATGGGACCGATGGGTGATCAGTTACGACGCATTTGCCCAGGAAAATCTCCTCCGGCATCTCGGTTTCAAGCGGCTGAGCTGGATGGTGATCGCTGGTTTCCTCGTCATAATGGCTGCCGTCACGGTCGGGTTTATTTTCTCTCTCCTGGCGTTGCGCGGTAAAAAACCGGATCCTGCGCGTCAGCTTTTCCGAAGGTTTTGCTCGAAGCTCGCGTCACACGGTCTGGCGCCCCATTCCGGGGAGGGACCTCTGCACTTCTCCCGCCGCGCCGCCTGTCGTTTTCCTGCCGAGGCGGCGGCGATGAATGAGATCGGTCAACGCTATGTCCGTCTGCGCTATGGAAAACCGGAGGCCGGCACGGAATCCCTGCGGGTTCTGTCGAGGCAAATTCGCCGCATGCGTCTCCGGAGGGGCGCCCCTTCAACCTGATCCGCGTTCGGTTGAAACATGCGAAGGCGGCGCGAAATCGCGATCAATTCGCCGGACCAATCTGGGTGGAATCCACGCTGACTTCGGGAAACGCCTTCAGAACAAAGGCGAGCCAGATGCGAAAATCAGAATCGTGATTCGCCGGCCGAAGCTGACTCACGCTGAGCGAAAGGATCCAGGAATGCAGATCGCGATCAATCGAATATGCCTGCTCGAAAAGCGACCCGTCGGATGGATCGAAACGATGGTTGGTGCGAAACGCCCAGTTTTCGTTGATCGCCCAGGAGTAACTCACGCCCATCTGGTTGCCGACATCCCGGAAGTAATAATGACTGAGCGCCACCTTCCAGTCCTTCTTCTGAAAGACCGTGGCGCTGGAGGTGGATTCGCGGATTTGTCCCTGGTCGTAATCATACCGCCCGCCCCAACCAAGCGAAAGCCACCGCACCGGTTTGGTGGAAAACTCAGCAAAGAGATCGGAAAACGTCTTCTCGCCTGCCGTCTTGTCAGCCAGGATGTCCTGATAAATCAAGAGTTCAGCCAGATCCCACGTGGCGCCGTCCCGCTTCGTTTGAAGCCGCTGGCGCAACGCGGGTCGGAAGACGTTGCGCTTGTTGATCGAATCAACTCCCGTGTACTGCGGAAAATCAATCGGCGTCAGATTCTTGTTGATGCCGTAACTCGACCGATCCGCGTCGAATTGAAACAGTTCGTTGGGACGACGGCTTGGCCTGGCGACGAAACCGTAGTTCACACTCGGCTCAACCACATGCCGCAGCCCGTCGATCTCCCAGTCCGTATTGCTCACATCCCGCCATGTGCGGCTTGACTTGAAACTCGCCTCGATTCCCGCGCTGCCCACGCCGCGGACAACCGACGGACTCGTGTTGATCCGCGTTTCGTCGTAAAATGTTGCGCGCCCTCCCACCTTGGGCGTCAGGTTCAACCAACCGAAGTATTGTTTGGGATAAAGGAATTGATGAAAAGTGTCCACCCGTCCGGAGTGATAGTCGTTGAAGCCCGGGGTGTTGTTGGCGAATTGGTGAGAGAGATAGCTGGCGGAGTTTTCGCCCTCGTAAAAGACCGGGCTTTCCAGGACCGGTTGCCGTTTCAAATCGTAGCGAAGCTCCGGAAGCCGTTCGGTGGTGGTGAAGAAATTGTTGAACCTCGGACGCCCCATCAGACTGAGCGTGGTGTTCGGCGACCACTTGGTGACCTCCAGAAAACTGTCGGGTTGCGGGTCCTCCTGAAATTCCTTCTCGAAAAAATCCTCCAGGAAGTTGGGATCGCTCAGCTTGTTCACCTTCAATTTGCTATAGACCTCCTCATCCATGTCCGCCCGTTGCGTCACGCGCGCCTGGTAGCGTTCAGGCGCGATTGTCTGCGTCGTGGTCGAGGTGCTGGTCACCACCTCGACAGGACCGCTCTCTCGCTGTTTTTTGTCGTCCGCATAATACGCCCTGATCTTGCCCGAAACCCGCGGCTCGAATTCCTCTCCCTTCGAGGGAGCGGCGGCCTCGCCCGACTTGTACCGAACATCCACGCCGCCCGCCACGCCGCGATGCGTGCGGTAATCGAAACGGAAAGTTGGGCGGAAGCTCTCATCCACGCGGGTTGTGTAGGAGTTCAGGACGAAAAATCCCCATGCGCTCTTCGAACCAACCTGCACCTGGCTGCCGGTATTGACGCCGTTGCGTTCACTATCGTCGTCGTCCGCAGGCAGAACGAGGTAGGGAAAATAGAAAACCGGGACGGGACCCAGAAATAGAACCAGATTGTGCAAGGCGATCCGGTTGTTGGGATAAACGATGATGCTGCTCGCCTTGACCCGGTAGCCGGGATGCTCGTAATCGCTGGTGGTGAAATACGAATCCTTGAGCACATACCGGTCCCGGTCCGAGCTTTCCATCGATTTGCCGTAAAAAAACAGCCCGTCGCTCAACTCGGCGCGCGCCTCTCCCGCCTTCATGGCGCCGGTGTCGAAATTGTAATCAAGCGATTCGGCCGTCCATTCCTTGAACCCCTGCCGAAGCCGCACATGCCCTTCCGCGTGCGCCTCCTTGGTGTTGCGGTTGACCTGCATGCGATCCGCGAAAAGCTTCACGCTCCCGCAGGTCACAGCCACGTTGCCGCGCGCCACGATCTCGCCCGTCTTCTGATCGAAATCCATGCTGTCGGCTTTGGTCTGGATTGGGTGCGCCCCCGATGCCTGCGGCTCGGTATGACCTTCCGTGGCTTTCTCGGTCTCGGCGCGCGTCATGGTGACGGCCAGAAGACACATCCCTGCGAGGCAGCCGCAGCGCCAAAACGCCCGCAGTGAGTTGGAGAAGCAAAGCAAAATCATTGGAATGGTTTGCGACACTACCAAAGTTCCATCCCGGATGCCAAGGAGAATTGTGAGAAAATTTTGACACACCCTGATCCATGCGATTTCCAAATGCCTGAGGCTGGCGGCTGGCGGTTGCGAGCACAACTGTCGGAGCGTGGTTGAGCATCGGTTGGGCGGTTGGGGGGATGCACCAAGCTGATCCATGGGCGTTAAAACCGCCCCATTTTCGCCATGGACGGGGTCGCCGACCAGGTTCAACGACGTAATCTTACTTGAGTGTCAGTTTCACGGTCGTTGATACTCCGCTCGACACGTCAATGATGGATGCCTGCCAGTCGCCCTTCATGTCATTCAAGGCAAACGGCACGCGAACCGTTCCGCTGCCGGTCGGGCAGATCAAGTCCGTGCTGTAATCCTCGTGAACTTTGCCATCGGGCTGGGCGATATCCACACGGAAAACGCGGGGATCGGGTTTGTCGGAAGCCGCCTTGACGGAGCATTCGAGCACTGCTTCCTCTCCGGGCGCGTAGGATGCTTTGGGCGGCTGGACCTCCACGCCCAGCACTTCCGAGGGGAGCACGGAAAAGACCCGGCTGGTGCAGTTGACCATGGTCAGGTTCACCGAATCACCACGACCAAGGAGTTTGCCCCCGATCACATCGTAAATCACGCCAGGATCGCGGAATTGAATGGTGACGGGCACATCCTCCATCGCCGCGGTGGAGGTGGTGTAGTTGCGCTGGAGGATGAGGAAACGGGTTTCGCCGGATTTTTTGAGAGCGGGCCACACCCATGGACATCGCGCGCCAGGCAGGCCGGTTTTGGGGTCCCTGAGCCGAACGGCCACCTGCGGTTTCAAACCGGCCCCGGCCATGATTTGATCGAAAAGTTCGTACAGAAGTTGCATGCGTTTGGGCGCATACTTGTCCTCGGGTTTGCCGAGAGCGTCCTGATAACCTGATAAAAGGTCGGTCGCAAAATAATAAGCGTGGCCTTGTCCGAACGCATTGTGAAAAACGACGGCCGCCGATCCGTCGTCCCTGGTCACCGTCCACAGAGGTTGCGCAGGGCCGCGAATTCCGGTTTGGGACAGCTTGACCGGAAGTCCCGTCGCGCCTTGGACGTTCTTTGGGGCGGCGGTGACGGTTTC
Source organism: Verrucomicrobiota bacterium (assembly GCA_016198745.1). Taxonomy (GTDB): domain Bacteria; phylum Verrucomicrobiota; class Verrucomicrobiia; order JABWAM01; family JABWAM01; genus JACQHZ01. Next base: position 18,242 of record JACQHZ010000462.1, on the reverse strand, counting down.
ATCTTTTTCGGGTTCCCACCACACCACCCGGCTGCGATCGATTCCAAAGACATCGTCCAGCTCGGGTTTGGGATACATTTTGCCGTGGCCGTCCATGATCGCCGTCTGAAGATCAGCGACGAGCGTGCCGCCTTGTTTCACCCAATCGCGGATGGCGCCGACTTCCTCCGGTGAAAGCGCCACACTGTACGGGAGCACCAGGACGCGCGCACCCGATTTGGAGAGGTGGCCGTTGGCCAGTTGATCGTAGGAAATGCTCTGATAGCGCAGGCCGAATTCCTTCAGGAATTGGATCACGGTGGTGCGGCTGCGGGACGCCACGGCATCCTCCCCGATGATGTACGCGCCGAGAATCGAGGAATGCGACTGAAGAACGAAAACCGGGTCCTTTGCCGTTTCGGCCGACACCAGCATCTGGCCGATGCCGCGTTTCAGTTCGACCATGATGCCGCGCGCCTCTCGTCCGCACTCGGGCATGGTGAAGTCCGGATCAATATGAGATCGGGAGGCGAAATTGGCGCAGCCCTTGTCGTAATTTCCCAGGATGTTGTAGTAGCCGGCCCGCGTCATCGGGTTCGGTTTTCCGTAGCCGCACCAGGTGTAACGGACGAGGTTCGGGTTGTAGGATTCCTGTTCGGTGGTCTGGAGGCCGCCATAGGCGGCGAGGCCGGTGTAGGCCTTGGACATCCACCACCAGTCCCGGCCGGTGCCGTAAATCCCAGGTTCCTGCGAACCCGATTCGCCGACAATGGCCTCGGGATCCTTCTCGCGCACGCCTTCGGTGATCTGGCGGGCCAGTTCGGCCGTGGCCCAGTTGACCAGGTTCAGGTGATCGATCCAGGGCGCGTAGCTTTTCGCGGTCTTGCCGTGCTCTTTCACCTCGTCCTCCGTCATGGCCGCCACTTCCGCGAAAGACTTGTAAGTTGTGCCCCATTCCTTGTTCAAATCGTCAATCGTCTTGTAATACTTCTCCTGGAGTTGTTTGCGGATGGCGGCCTTGGAAGCCTCGCAAAAGCAGATATCCTTGGGAGGGCCGCGGTTCTCGTCGCCGCATGAGTAGAGCAGGATATCATCGTTCTTGTGTCGTTCACCCGCTTTTTGCCCGCCTTCGCGGTGGGATTGGTATGACTTTTCCGAGTGGATGGCGCACGCCGCTTCCACCGGTTTGACGGCGGCATCCTGTTTGGTGACGCCCCCGTTGGTGTACATGCCGCCGCCGCTCCCGCTGAATGGCAGGTTGAACCGTCGCAGGAATTCCATCAACGCCGTCGTGTCACCGGAGGAAGCCCAGCCGCCATTGATGCCAATCCCACGGAGAAACCTGAAGTAAAGGTGATAAACCGGTTGGGATGAGAGGGTGACCGTGTCCCAGAAAGAGGCCCGATAGCGTTCGGGATGACGGACGGCCTTGATCCTGCCTTCGCAATGGTACTGATCGAGAACCTTTCCGCCCGCCACCAAGGCGACGCGTCCCTGATAGACGAGCCCAATGACTTTCTGCAATGGAATGCTGATCCTGGCCTCCAGCGCCCCCGGCTTGTCCGACGGCTTGCCCGCCGTAGCCCCACTTTGAGGAACGGCGGCGGAAGCCTCGCTTGGGGCAGCGAATGTGGACGTCTCGGCCAGCGCCACTTTTCGCCCGGACAGGTCCCAAATTTCGCCCCGCACCACCGCGCCCGCCGGCGGCGTGCCCTTGAGGGTTGCCACCAGCGTGGCGGATTCGTCCGGCAAATAGACCGGTTTTTCCGGTGTCACCTTGGTGAATTGAATGGCATCCCTTGGAAAGAGACCGCCGCCAAAAGCCAGGACGCCTTTCGAGTTGGAAATGATCACATCCGCCAGGTAGGGCCGTCCCTGCAACCCACCGGCAATCGTTACCGCCAGGGTTTGGGATTCGGCGGTTTTAAGTTCGGCAGCCTGTTCCTTTTCCGCGAGCACCTGTCCGAACCAATCGCGCACCGTGACCCGGACCGTAACCGGACCATCCATTTGCGACTTCACCTCCGCTTTGACGAAGCCTTCCTCGCCGGCCACGTTCAACAAGGCCACGGATGTTTCCTTCCGCGCGGCCCAGTAAATCAGCCGGGCCATCATGGCAAAATGATATTCCCAGTAGTCGAAGGCCGGCATGGGATCGTTTCTTGAATGAATGTTCACGAACTTGTTGTAGGACGGAATCAGGCCGCCTTCCGTGCAGGTTTCCACCACCCGTCCCTTGCCGATTTCGCCGATGGCGGTCAGCGGATAATTGGGATGTCCCGGCAGACCCGTGGCCTGGAGGATGATCTGTCCCATCGGAGAACCATCCGCCTTTTTCCGCAGGTTGCTTCCGTTCGAGTAATAGGAAATCGGCAGGGCGCTATAAGGCAGGGCGTTCAAAACAGGCGGCGCGCCGGGGATCGGATCGTATCGGCCGCTGGCGTGGTCATAACCAAAAAACTGGAAGGGCATGAGATCCTTCCATTCGGCGGGCGCATCCCCGCGTTGGATGAACACGAGGCCGGTTCCGCTTTTCACCATCTCCAGGATGCGCTGTTTGGCTTTGTCCGTGAGGAGGGGCCAGACATTGTTGACGGCCATGATGATCACGTCGAAGTTCCGTTCCAGGGTCTTTTCAACATTCGCATTCACGTCCTCCATCCGAATCGACATCACCGCATCGCCCAGCGCGTAGTACACACTCCCGCAGAGATAGGCGCAGGTGAGATCAATGTCGAACCGTTGGGCCAGCTCCATGGCTTCGCGTTCGGAACCTTCCGGCATCAGGACCAGCATCTTCGGGCGGCCGCCGGCGTACGGCTTGGCCCAGTTCCAGTGCGGCGACGGAATGGCCGTCGAATTGAAATTGAGGTCAATGGGTTTGTAGCGGGCCTTGCTCGGCGAGTCGGGGATTTCCGGTGTGCGGCCGGATTCCGGCGTCATCACATAGATGCCCTTGCCGTTCGGCAGATGGACCGGTTTTTCAAATTTGAGTTCCTTCATCCCCGCGGCACTGAGCGCGCCTTCGAGCACGAAATGACCGGTGTCGGGAGGCTTGAGCGCCACGGTGTAACCCGTCGGTTGGTCGGCGGTGAAACTGATTTCGCGTTGATCCACGACCTGGCTTGCCCCGCCAGCAATAGGACGCAGCGTCAGCACGATCCTGCCCTTGAAAGCCTTGAACGGCGCCAATGTCACGTTGACCTGGGGTTTTGGACCTTCGGCCGCCGCAGCCTGCAGTTCCGCCGCGGCCCATTCGCCCACGCCGGCGATTTCCTTGAGCCCGTCGAAGGCGGCCAGCCGCACCGGCGTCTTGATCTCCATCCCCGGCTTGGCCTCCACCTTGCGCCAGAGCCACTGCATCGTCAGCCCCGGTCGTTGGGCGACCCGCATCGCCCGGAGCCGCTGAAAATCAAAGACGGCGCCCAAACCCGCGCCGCTGTCCGCCACGAATCCCATCCAGCCGCGGGTGGGATCATAGGCCCAGTCCTCCGATTCGGCGGAAATGGGCCGCGCCAGCACGCCGCTTTCGGTTGGCATGAAAACCTTTCCGGGCCCGGCCATCGCCTGGTTGAAGTCAAAATCCGGTTTGCAGCGCTTGTCCACCGCGTCATTGGCCGAGAGCGTGTAATCGGCCGCCAGCACGCTGCTGTCTTTCGCGAGCGTGATCGTTTTCTCGATCGTGAGGCCCGTCCAGAGCCTGCCGGGGGCTGAGAGCGAAACCCGCACCTGGTTTCCCGACGGCTCAAGCACCTTGACGGCGCACGCGGCGCGCAGCCAGTCGCCTTTCCAATAATCCTGTTGCCAGAGATGGTCGCTGAGCAGACCGCCGGGGGTGGTTTCGCCGAGCGGCAAGGTCAACTCCTGGCCGCTTCTTTTGTGAACGAAACTCTCCACCCGTCCGCCCTCGGCGGGGTTGATCACAACCCGGAGATAGCCGTTTTCAAGGATCAGCCGCCGCGCCGCGCCCTGGCCGCTTTCTTCGAACAGGACCTGTTGTTTGCCGACCGCGATCTTCCACGAGGCGGGGTTGACCCGCGTTCGCGCAACACTCGTCGCGGCCTTCGTCGGGCCAGCGCCCGATGGCGACGAAGCGGCGCCTGCGGATTTTTTGCGCGGCGAACATGAGAGCGCGATGGCGGCCAAAATCCCCGCCAGGAACAAGGTGCGGACCAAGGTTTTCATGGAAGTCTTCATCAGCGTTCGATGCGCCAGCCCTGACCGGTGCGGATGCTCGCCCGAAGGAACCCGTTCTCAACCACCAGCCGTGGCGCCACGTCCTTGACGGCATTTTGAAAAACCACCTTCCGCTCGCCAACCGGCACCCCCCATGTCGGCGCCTGCGGCGGCGGAGGTGTCGCTCCCCAAGCTGCCGCGATTGGAAGCCATGAGACCAGCGCGAGATGTTTAATTTTATGATTCATGAATTTTGCGCAAAAACAAATTTCATTTCCAACCCGGCGAAGCGGGTGAGAGTTCGAATGCCAGACCTATGTTTTTTTCAGTTGAATGTTCCCGCCAAGGATATCCTCCAGCCCGCCGCGAATTCAACCGCTCCAAACAATCCACAAGCAAATCGCGTTCCGTCATGGCTTTCGCGCTGACCCGTTATATGCGGTTCTCCGCCAACGCGCGGCGCAGTTTGTGGAATTCTCTCAATTTCTCCTGCACCCGCTGGCGATATCTGCGCTGTCGCGCCGCATTGACTCGGCGCCGTTCCTGGTCTGTTTTGCGCGGGCGCCCGACCCGGAGTGTCACCACGTTCTCAGGTTCGGCAAAAATATTATGCTCACGCAGCGCACCGGGGGTTGTGACCAGGAGTCGCTTTCGGTCCACGTTGGAAAACCACGGTCTTTTCGCCACACGCGAACCGGAATGCGCCCACTCCGGCCGTCTAAGTCCTGTCTTGTCGGCCAAAAAACACGCGTACCCTGCCAGGTAGGCATCCGCAATGCCCCCATCTTTAAATGAAGATCGAAGCCTCCGCGGTGAAACTTCCAATCTCTCGGTCAATTGCCGCCGACTGGAGACCTGCTTTAATTCATGCTGCCAGTCACGAAGAGCGCGTCCGAACTGTTCCAGAGTCTTCACTCCGGCAACTACTTCGGCAGCAGTTTTAGGCCGTGAAATACGCGGGGTCGTCATTCTCCTTTTCCTCCTTGGTGAACCTTCTCAATAATCTGCCGCAGAATTTTCACCTTATCCAATGCAATCGCATCATCCTCGTAATATTTGTCGATGTGTTCCTGGATTTCCTCCACGCTCTGAATATTCATTTTTCTGATCAACCATTCGAGATCGCCCAAATCCCCCTCATATCCAGGCAAGGCATCCCGACAAGCCAAAGCCTTCATCGCCAACAAATATCCCGCGGTGGCCACATTGATGCGCAAACCTGGATTATCGGAGAATTTTTCCAAAGGGCGGGTCTGACCGCGCACACCCAAATAGACGCGAACGTCGTCGTTAAGCCATTTCTCGTGAAGAGATAATTCTTGAGCAATCTGGCGGATATAACGCTCCGCCGCCTTCGATGGAATGACAACAGCGTCCACATCCCTGGTCGTCACCCGGCGATTATAAGCGAGCATCATGGCGGTTCCTCCATAAAGCGCGATTTCCAGTTGAATCTCATCCACAGCGGCAAGCTCGCCCAACCGCCGCAACGCCTTCTCAACCATTGCGCGCGTTAATTGTTTCATATATGCCGTAACGTAACGCTAAATCATCTTTTGTCAATGCCAAAATCTCGTAAACCGACTGCGGTCGCCTGAGGTTTTCATGCAGACATTGATCCCGCGCTTCAAAACCGGCGGAGCGCCGCATCAATCATGAAACCCGGATTGACCCCGGATCGGCTCTTGCAGCGGTCTTCCAAAATGCAAAGGTCTTTGGCGTGATCCTCGTTGGTTCGGTTTTGTAAATTTGTTCGAGACAATGAAAAAAGGCGCGAGCCTCGTCCTTGCAAAAGGACCAGGACCATATCTGCGTGATTTTTCGCCCGCTAAAATCGCATCCCGTGCCGCGCTGGAAATTCAAAATCTGATGAATCGCCGCGTTTTCATTTTCGTTTGTCCCGGTTCTTTCTCCATCCATCACTTCTAATATGATTCCAGGGTCCTCGTGATTTTCGACGGAGACCTCTCAATGCCCTCGCATGAATCGAATCCGAAATCAACCGCAACGAACCGATCGTCCAAGTTGATTTGCAATGTCCCGTTGAGGTGCTACGTTGACGGGCAAGGAGCTTGCGCCTTTGAACACCAGGCAACTCAGGAATTTTCATGAAGCCATGAACGCGCGGTCAACGCGATCCATGCTTTCGGGACTTGCGGTGAACAAGTATTTTTGCATCGCGCGGATGGACGGCGCGCGGTCGGAATCGCGCGAGCATTTCTTCAATTCCCTGGACTCAAGGAGGAATTTGAAATGGCCGTGTGCGGATTGTTTGCCGCAAAATTGGAACAGCTTGAAATGCGCCTGGCTCTTTTGGATGAGGATGATGGCGCCATGCGAAATGGGGAGCGGGGGAAAAGTTCTGGATTTCAGGGGCGCTTTCCCTGAATCGTCGGGAGGGCTTGCTCTTGTGGGGGTTTTCGGCTAGAGATTAGGCGTGGCCTACAGAGGAACAGTTAAGGGTGGCGTGGTGGTGCTGCCGTCGGACGCGAAGTTGCCGGATGGCACGGCGGTGGAAATCATTCCTGAAGAGTTGGGTCCGGAGGACGATCCGTTTGTCGCGGCAGTCCTGAAAGTCGCCAAGCCGCGTCCCCACTGGCCCAAGGATTACGCCCGGAATCTTGACCACTATCTGTACGGTGTTCCCAAGCAACCGTGAGCGTCGCTTTTGCTGACACCTCGTTTTATGTGGCTCTGCTCGACGAGCGCGATCCGTTGCATGTCCGCGCACCACCGTAATTCCGCTCGATTCCTGGCTTTTGCAGCGCGGCCTCAATCTATTTGCTGGTCGGCCTGATAAAAACTGGTCACTGACGGATTGCATCTCCTTCGTTGTCATTGAGGAGCACGGCATCACCGAAGCCTTGACCGCCGACCGACACTTCGATCAGGCCGGTTTCAAAGCGCTCTTAACCTGAGTCGCATCACCCTTCTCAAGGTGATTTTCTCCCTCAATCGCATGATTTTCATGCAGACATGGACCCCGGTGCTTCCCCGACATTGTCGGGGGTCCCTGACAAAAACGGCGGAGCGCCCTCATCAATCATGAAACCCGGACCCGGGTTTTGAGTGATAGAAAGTGGGTGACGCTTTTCCGACCAATCAGATTTCAGGGTTTGACAACAAACCCCGAAGCCAGGGCGCAGCTTTTCAAGATCGAATCGGTGGTGAGGAAGGTGTCAAAGGGAACGGAGGAGGACGCTTCCATGGCTGCCGCCAGCTGGATGGCATCCGCTGGCCGCAATCCCTCGGAAACGGCAAAACGAGAAAGCAGCCGCTCGGCTGAAGCCAGGATGGATGGAGTCAGCAATACGATTTCGAAGGATGAAAGGTCCGCCTGAAAAAAATGAATGCGCTGAATGGCATGTGATTGGTCAATGATTTGCTGTCGCACCAAGCTGAAGAAGGCGGATTGGAATTCCAGCGTCGTCAACGCGCTAATGACCAAGGTGTCTGTGGATTGAACCACGGCCTGAACCTGTGCCGAAAGCGTCTCTACACGGTAGAGCTTGACGAGCGCCGAGGTGTCAACAAAGTGCCGTGCCATGATGACTAGCGGCCCTGTCTCTGGCAACTGACTTCATCGGACACGGAGCCGGCATAGCCGTCGTCAATGGCCTGGGATGCCCGCCAGTGCCATCCGTTTTTCTGAGAGGGCGAAGGGATGTCCGTTTGGATCAACAGATGAACCTTCTGATGTTCCGGCAAATCCAGATTGCCAAGCGGCTTGAGAACCCCGCCTTCAAAGATGGCATCCAGCGTTTTAGTCATGCCATACTACTAGCCCTAAAGGAGTCATGATTCAAGCCCTTCTTCTGCATGCCAACGCGGTCGCGGGATCAGGGGCAACCCTTGAACCGTTGAACCCCCGCTTTTGCGGGACTTCGCCTCGCCGAAGCGAGGCTACGTCCTCGCGAAGGCGGGGGCAGGCTCTGACAACCTGAGCTATTACTGATTTTCATGCGGACTGGGACCCCGCGCTTCCCCGATATTGGTCGGGATCCCCTGACAAAAACGGGGGAGCGTCCTCATCAATCATGAAACCCGGATTGCTCCCTTCTCGTGTCCGTGCGTAACGCGGAAACGTCACGAACTCTTCCTCATAAAACGTTGCTCGTCTTGTAGTTTTATCCTGAACAGGAGAGCTTGATCTTGGCCCTGCATCCGCTAGGCTTGCAGCCACTCCGAAAGTGTTCGCGAGTCAACAAGGAGAAATTGATTATCGAAAAGAAAAGCTAAAAAAAATTCATTTCGCGTAGCTTCGGCTGCTGTTCACTACGAAACGGGAAATTTCGCATTTGAAAAACGGCGCTCGATATACGCCCCGACTGGGGCGTATTGAAAGCGTTCTTTCAAGGGCATTCCCGTGCCTGTAGTGGGACGTAAGTAGATACGTCCCAATTTTTTCCCAGGCACTGGAAGAACCCGCAAAGAAAGCCATCCGTTTATTTCGACTTCCCATAAAGGGAGGCGAGCAGGGCTGAATCCCTCGACTCACGGTCGAGACGCGATTCATGCCCATGAAAACACTTGCTCAGGCCTGTCATCCCAGAAAAACCGTCTTTGACCGCGCGCGGCGCGATGTCGTTCTGGACATCACCGATTTGATCGAGGGGGACATCAAGGCTGATGAGTTTTTTGAGGAGAACTTTGTCACCGATGGAATGAGACGGTTGCTGATCGAGGCGTTCAGGCGGTTCAAGGGCGATTCGGATCAGGGAGTGTTTAAGCTGACCCAGGCGATGGGCGGCGGCAAGACCCATAATATGGTTGCGTTAGGGCTGTTGGCAAAATACCCCAAGATACGAGAGAAAGTTCTGCCTGATTTGGCATTGGTCAAGAAATTAGGCGAAGTGCGCGTGATTGGTTTCACGGGACGCGAGACGGACGCGCCCCTTGGTGTTTGGGGTGCGCTTGCCGAACAACTTGGCAAGAAACAACTTTTCAAAGACCACTACACGCCACTGAAAGCCCCGGGCCCCACCGCCTGGGTGAACCTGCTCGAAGGCGAGCCGTTGCTCATTGTCCTGGACGAACTCCCACCATATTTTGAGCACGCCAAGTCCGTCACGATCGGCAACTCCGATCTCGCCCAAGTGACCACATCAGCCTTGGCAAATCTGCTCATTGCAGTCGGTAAAAAGGAACTGAGCAATGTCTGCGTGGTCATTTCCGACCTGCGGGCAAATTACGAGGGAGGCTCGCAACTCATCAACCAAGCCCTCAAGGAAATGGAAGATGAAGTGCACCGTTCCGCGTTGAACTTGGAGCCGGTCGGGATGAACACCGACGAGCTTTACCACATTCTTCGCAAACGTATCTTCGACAAACTCCCTGACGAAAAGGACATTGTCGAGATTTCGCGGGCATACGCTGACGCGGTGAAGGCTGCGAAGCAGATGGATATTACCAGCGCGTCGCCGGAGGAAACCGCCCGCCAAATTCGCGAATCGTATCCGTTTCATCCGGGCATCCGCGACCTCTATGCACGCTTTCGGGAAAACCCCGGTTTCCAGCAGACACGCGGCTTGATTCGGCTGATGCGCACCGTGGTGGCTCGAATGTATGATCCGAAGAAAGGAACGGCAAACAACCGCCACCTCATTGCGGCGCATGACATTGACTTGAATGACCGGGACACACTTTCCGAGATCACCACGATCAACCCCACGCTGGAAAATGCCATTGCCAAAGACATCGCTTCTGACGGCAACGCGATGGCGGAGCAGTTCGACAAGAATCGCAGCGGAACGGACGTGCAAGATGTGCTGAAATTGTTGCTGATTTCGTCGTTGGCGAATGTGCCGGCCGCGCTCAAGGGACTCACACGGTCGGAAATCATCTCCTATCTGTGCTCACCCAGCCGTGACGTTTCCCGCATACCCAACGAAGTGCTGGAAGTCGTGCCCACCAAAGCCTGGTATCTGCATCCGCGCGGGGATGGCGGACTCTTCTTCAAAAACGTCCAAAACCTCGTCGCCAAGCTGACGACCGTTGCCCAGTCCTACAACCGTGAATCCTCCCTCAAGGAATTGCGACAACGGCTGGGGGCGATGTTCGAGCCGACGTTGAAAGATTGTTACCAGGAAGTGTATGCGCTGCCTGCGCGGGACGACCTGGAGATCAGGCAAGACAAGGTGGCGCTGGTGCTTTACCAGCCGCACACCACCGACCAGTTGCACCCCGAGTTGAAAGCGTTCTGGGATCAACTGGATTATAAAAACCGCGTGATGTTCCTCACCGGCACACGGGGCGACCTCGAAAAGCTTCTTGAAGCCGCCGCGGAACTCAAAGCCATCAACTACATCCTGACCGAAATGGACTCAGAGCGGGTCCCGGATAACGACCCACAGCGAAAGAATGCCAATGACCTGCTCGACAAAATCCAGCTTCGCTTGCTGAGCGCAGCCAAGGAGACGTTTGTCGTTCTGCATTACCCCAGTACGCAGGGCGCTCTGCAGAAGGCCGAGTTCACGATGAACTACAAGGACAACGAGTATCGCGGCGAAAATCAGATTCGCGACCTGTTGTCGGCCAAGCAAAAGTTCACCACCGATGTTACCGGCGATACCTTCCGCAAGAAATGTGAACTCCGCCTTTTCGGCAAGACCGGCAATGAACCCAAAACGCTGCCGTGGTCCGAGGTGAAGAAACGTGCCGCCACCACCGCAGCTTGGCCGTGGCATCGCTCCGACGGGCTGGAATCCCTCAAAGGCAAACTCATCCTCGAAGATCAGTGGCGTGAGGATGCGGGCGGGTTCGTGGACATCGGGCCGTTTGCGCAGCCGAAAACGGAGGTCCGCGTTCAACCAATCTCCCGCGATGCAAACACCGGCGCCGCCAAACTCCGTCTCACTCCTGTCAACGGCGACATCATCCATTACGAAATCGGCCAACCTGCGACAACGGCCTCGGCCAAAGTGCCCAACCCGCAATTGTTCGAGACCAACGAAATGGCCGTGCATTTCCTTTGTGTGGATTCCAAGGGCCAGCACGAGACGGGCAACAGCATGGCTTGGCGCAACCAGATCACCCTCAAATACAAGACCTGGCAGAACGGCAACGATTTGATGGTCGAGATTCAAGCCGCGCCCCAAGCGTCCATCCGCTACACCACCGACGGCTCGAATCCAAAGGTGGCTGGTGCGACCTATGCCGGGGCATTCATCGTTCCCAAAGGCACGGTTTGTGTGCTTGCGGTTGCCGAGAAAAACGCCGTCGTGTCCGAACCGCTCCGCATTGACATTGACTGGGAGAAAGAAAACGAGGTCACGATTGATCCAACCAAGCCGGTCGCTTGGAAACGCGAGCATTATCCCAAGGTTACCAAGGATTCCTACGAGTTCCTCGGTCGCGTGAGGAAATTCAAGGCAACGGCCAGCATCGAGCGCCTCACGCTGGCTTTCAACCAACGATTTCTCGAGTTGTCATTCGACGCCCAATTCAAGTTCACCGGTGAAGAAACTGAAAAAGTTCTGGAAGACCTGCGCCGCCTGCTGCCCGAAGGACAGGTTTCCATCGAATCGCCCACGCTGCATTTTGAACGGGGGCAGGACCTGTTGGATTGGGTTAACGAAGCGCAAACCACCCTCCAACCGGGTGAGGTACAGCAAACATGATCAAGCCCGCTGCAAAACTCAAACCGCAGTCGCTCGGATTCGGCTTCCAGCCGACCGAGTCGGAACACCACTTTCTTGTCACCTTGCCGTCAGGCAGCAAGGAAATGATCACCATCAGTGAACACTTTGAGTGGCGGAACACATCCAACCCCGAGGCGCCGGATCAGCAGGAAAGCGTTTCCCTCAACCGCGAGGATTCCGGTCTGCGCGTGATCCTTGGCCGCGACAAATGGAATCGCATCGCCGATGTCGTCCGGACCGAGTTCAACCAGCGGCTCAAGGTGCGGGGACAGAAACCCGGCCACTGGAAAGGCCGCGCCGTGCCCCTCAACCGGCTTCTTGGCAAGGAACTGCTGTTGTTGTGCTGGGCCATCGAGGACGCCGACCCGAACACGATCCCCACGGCCACCACCAACTGGCTGGGGCTTGCACCCGAGGAACGTTGGTGGCTGTTCACCATGACCAATGCCGCCACCGGCCACGCTTTGCAAGGACGCAACAAGGGTTGGCGTAAAGCGGTCCGCTTTGCCCTCACTGAAAATCCCGTCTCGGAGCGCAAAGCGGCCAGCGAACATGAATTGTTTCGCCTGATCGCCGAGGATGTTCGCCACAGTGTCACCCGCGACATGCCGCCAACCAAACCGGTCACACATGAAAAATCCAAGCGCAACAATCGCAGATAGGCCCCACATAAAAATTCGCACAGCGAAACCTGAACGCGCCGCACCGACGGTCTCTTTCATCGAGAGCCAGTTCCCGGTCTCGAAGCTCTCCAAGGAAAGCTACTTCGAGCGCAAGTCAGGCGCTAGCCAAACGCTCACCGGTTTGGGCAAATGGTGGGGACGCAAACCGCTGATCCTCTGCCGCGCCGCCATCCTCGGACTGCTGATGCCGTCCAGCGCTGACCCGAAACGAGACCGGGAAGTTTTCCTGAAAACGCTCACGATGGACGAGGACGGGCTGCTGCTGCGCAAGACCAAGGCCATCCCGCTAAAACGGCTCTGGGAACTTTGCACACCCCGCGAGCGGAAGGAATTTTTTACAGACGATTCCGACGAGACCGCTGCCCGCTACAAACAGGGCACATCTCGTGAGGACAAGGACGAGTTGCAGAAAACAGTATTCCTGCGTCTCTCTTACGACAACCGTCTCGAATACTGTGACCGGCCCGAGCAGATGGATGGGCCGTCCGAGGAGGCGTGGAAGGAAATCAACAAACATCTTGGCACCACAGCGAAGAACCTGCCGGAACTCGTGCAAGAACTTGGCAAACGTCGGTTCGGTCATGTGCCGCGCGTGGGCGATGCGTTCTGCGGCGGGGGCAGCATCCCATTTGAGGCGGCGCGCATCGGCTGCGAAGCTTACGGGTCGGACCTCAACCCGGTGGCGGTGTTGCTGACGTGGGCGGCGCTCAATATCGTCGGCGGCGGACCGAAAGTGGCGGAGGAAGTCCGCAAAGCGCAGGAGGAAGTGTATGCTGCCGTGGACAAGCAGATCACCAAATGGGGCATCGAACACAACGAGAAAGGATGGCGCGCTGATGCCTACCTGTATTGCTGCGAAGTCCGCGACCTCGAAAGCGGCTGGATGATTCCGCTCGCGCCGTCGTGGATTATTGCGGAGAAAGACAACACGATTGCAAAACTCGTCCCGGACGAAAAGCAAAAACGGTTTGACATCGTAGTTGAGTCAAATGTTTCGGACGCCAAATTGCGGGAGGCCAAGGAATCCGGAACCGTCAAGTCCTCGAATTTAGTCCCGCCAGCAGAACTAAATGTCAAACCCACGCCGATCCGGGTTGTCCGAGGCGACCGGGAAGACGCATACGGCTTGCGACTTTGGGAAAACACCGATCTCGTACCGCGCCCGGATGATGTGTTTCAGGAACGGCTTTATTGTATCCGCTGGGTGGAGACATACCGAGACGCGGAGGGTAAGTTGCAGACGCGACGACATTACGCCGCGCCGACGAAGCAAGATTTGGAGCGCGAAGCCAAGATGCTCGAACTGCTCCGCGAGCGGTTCGCCGAGTGGCAGAAGAAGGGTTACATCCCAAACCGCAAGATCGAGTCTGGTTACAACACCGACCAGCCGATTCGAGAGCGCGGTTGGACGCACTGGCATCATCTGTTTAATCCACGGCAAATCCTGTGGCATTCGCTGCTCATAAAAACGGCTTTGGAGAAATATTCGGACTCCAAAACAGTAGTTGTGGCAATCGCTTTGAATGTTGGTTCATGCTGCAATTGGAACTCCAGGCTCTGCATGTGGAACTCGAACATCATCAAGGGCGGAGGCATGGGCGTATCTGAGCAGACTTTCGCCAATCAGGCGCTAAACACCCAATTTAGCTATGGTCTGCGCGCCGGTAACATGCTGCGTGGCTCATTCTGCCGAGAGCTTTCGGTTTCATCTGCACCGGCAAAATTCGAGGCACTACCGTCTGACGCCCGAACCGTTCCACACACTTGCGACTTTTGGATCACCGACCCGTCTTATGCTGACGCGGTGAATTATGACGAATTAGCGGAGTTCTACCTCGCTTGGTATAATCGTCTCATCGAACTGCAATTTCCGCGTTGGTATCGCGACTCCAAGAAGGCTTTGGCTGTAAAAGGTGTGGACGAGTCCTTTCGCAAATGCATGGTGGACTGCTACCGGAATCTGACCGAGCACATGCCGGACGACGGGATGCAGATCGTCATGTTCACACATCAGGACGCGAGCGTGTGGGCGGATCTGGCTTTGATTCTTTGGGCCAGTGGATTACGTGTCACCGCCGCGTGGTGCATCGGAACAGAAACCACGTCCGGTCTGAAAGCCGGCAACTACGTGCAGGGGACGGTGCTGCTGGTGTTGCGCAAACAGACCTCGGAGGCCGTGGCGTTTCTCGACGAGTTGATCCCACAGGTGGAAGACGAGGTGAAACGGCAGTTGGATTCGATGCTGAAGCTCGACGACCAGGAAGACCCGAACTTCGGGGACACCGACTACCAGTTGGCCGCCTACGCCGCCGCGTTGCGCGTGCTCACCCAATACAAGAACATCGAGGACATTGACATCAGCCGCGAATTGAACCGGGCGCGCGAGCGGGACGAACGCAATCCCATCGAGCGGATCATTGAAAACGCAGTGCGCGTGGCGTGCGATTTTCTTGTGCCCCGCGGATTCGATGCCGACGTGTGGCGGTTGCTCACCGCGCCCGAACGGTTTTACCTCAAAGGTCTGGACATCGAAAGCCACGGCGAGTTTCGCAATGGCGTGTACCAGGAACTGGCGCGCGGGTTCGGGCTGACCGAATACAAGTTGATGCTGGCCGACGCCAAGGCCAACGAGACCCGTCTCAAGACCGCCACGGAGTTTGGCACGAAGGAACTGGGCACGGAGGACGGCTTCGGCTCGACGCTGGTGCGCCACGCATTGTTTGCCGCCCGCGAAGTCGTCCGCACCGAGGACGTGCAGGACGGCAAGAACTGGCTGCGCAACGAGGTCAAAGGCTACTGGGAAAACCGCAGGACCCTGCTCGAAATCCTGGGCTATCTCGTCCGCGTCGGCGGCCACATCGAGCACTGGAAAAAGGACGCCGAAGCCGCCCAACTGGTGGCCGGCGCGGTGGAGAATGATCACATTTAGGGAAACCAGATCGGGGACAAGGGAATGATCAATCGCTATTCATCCCGTCGCCAGGTTGACTACCAGTCCTTCCTCGCCCAGCGTCTCAAGGGAGCGCGCCGGTATGATCGGATTGCCGGCTACTTCAGTTCCTCGATTCTTGAAGTCGCGGGCGAAGCGTTGGATAGCTTGAGCGGCAATGTCCGTGTGGTGTGCAATTCAGACCTGGATGTGCGCGATGTGGAAACAGCCAAGGCCGCGCAAATTGCCATGCGGCAGGAATGGTGCGCCTCCAAGCCGGAAGAATTCGGTGAAAAGTCCAAGAACCGGTTTACGCGACTGTTTCAGTTTCTGAAGTCCGGCAAGTTGCAGGTCAAGGTCATCCCCAACCAGCGGTTCGGTCTCATCCACGGCAAAGCCGGCGTCATCGAGATGGCCGACGAAAGAAAAACTTGCTTCATGGGCAGTTCCAACGAGACCTACGCGGCGTGGAAGCTCAACTACGAGTTGACGTGGGAAGATGAGTCCGCCGAAGGCGTGGCATGGGTGCAGGAGGAGTTCGACGCGCTTTGGAACGACCCCCATGCCGTGCCGCTGGCAGAGTTCATCATCGAGGATATTGAACGCATCTCCCACCGCACCGTGATCTCCGCGGTGTCGGATTGGAAGAAAGATGCCGACCCCGCCGCCCCGGTCATCGAAGCACCGGTCTATCGCGAAGAGATCGGATTGTGGCAGCATCAGAAATATTTCGTGAAGCTGGCGTTCGACGCCCACAAGACTCCGCACGGAGCGCGCTATATCCTCGCCGATCAGGTGGGCTTGGGAAAAACGTTGCAGTTGGCGATTGCCTCAGAACTGATGGCGCTTTGGGGAGACAAACCGGTGCTCATCATTGTACCGAAAACGCTGATGCTCCAGTGGCAGGATGAAATGCGCAACCTGCTGGATATGCCATCGGCACGCTGGGACGGGAAGAAGTGGATTGATGAAATGGGCATCGAATACCCCGATTTCGGCTCGGAAGGTATTCTGCGCTGTCCACGCCGCGTGGGCATTGTGTCCCAAAGCATCCTGGTTCACCGAACAGACGCGGCGCAGCATCTGAAGGATTTGGACTACGAATGCGTGATCGTGGACGAATCTCATCGCGCCCGTCGCCGCAACCTGCAACCCGGTTGCGAGCGCGAAGCACCGGAGCCGAACAACTTGATGAGATTTCTGCTGGAGATCGCCCCTCGCACCAGAAGCCTGCTGCTGGCTACCGCAACACCGGTGCAATTGAACCCCATCGAAGCATGGGATTTGTTGAACCTCCTCAGCCGTGGAAGCGATGTCGTGTTTGGCAATGCTTTCAGTAATTGGCGACGGCCGCACGAGGCAATGCCGCTTGTACTGCGGCAACAACCATTGCCCGATGACGATGTGGAATCATGGCGTTGGATGAAAAACCCGTTGCCACCGGCGGGGGAAGATCGGGATTACGAATTGCTCCGCCGCAGCCTGAAGATGTCGTCCGATGATGTTGTTGCCCCCGGCAACGACATGGAATTGCTGCGTCAACCCGATTGGGCACGAATCAAACACGCGCGGGAGGACTTTGCCGCGAACCACAATCCCTTTATCCGCCACATCATCCGCCGCACCCGCGAGTATCTGGAAAACACCATTGATCCTGAAACCAATGAACCGTATCTCAAGCCCGTGAAGGTGGAGTTGTTCGGGGAGAGCGAGGCCGAGGCAATTCAGATGACGCCCTATTTGGCCGACGCCTACCAAGCTGCCGAGGATTTCTGCAAGACGCTGGGGGCAAGAATGAGGGCGGCAGGATTCCTGAAAACTCTTTTGCTGCGTCGGACAGGAAGTTCAGTGGCAGCGGGTAAAATTACTGCGGAAAGAATGCTTGCAAACTGGCAGCAAATCCCAGCCGCGATTGATGATGACGAAGAGGATGAGTTGCCCTCGGAAGATCAGGGAAGGCAAGATGTCGGGCAACATCAAGTCACGGCAACAACTGAAGGCTTTCGCAGTTTGACTGACGAAGAACGCACCCAACTCCAGAGATTTCTCAATCTCCTGAAGGCGAATCAGGAAAGCGATCCGAAATATCAAATGGTGCGCGAGTATTTGATCAGGCGCGGCTGGTTGAAACTCGGCTGCATCGTCTTCTCTCAGTATTACGACTCGATTCATTGGCTGGCAGAGCAACTGACAAAGGAATTGCCGCAGGAAATCATCGGAGTTTACGCGGGTGGGAACAGGTCGGGAATCTGGCAGAATGGACTCTTTGCCTCTCAACCGAGGGATGAAATCAAAAAGCGAGTGGCAAGGGGTGAAATCCGCCTTCTGCTCGGCACAGATGCCGCCAGTGAGGGATTGAATCTTCAACGATTGGGAACGCTCATCAACCTCGATCTTCCGTGGAACCCCACTCGTCTCGAACAGCGCAAGGGTCGCATCCAGCGCATCGGCCAGATTCGCGACACGGTCTTCGTTTACAACATGCGATATACAAACTCCGTCGAAGACCGCGTGCATCATTTGCTATCCCAGCGCTTGCAAAGCATCCATCGTTTGTTCGGCCAAATCCCCGATGTTTTGGAAGACGTTTGGATTCAGATCGCGCTCGGCGACATAAAGAAGGCGGAGCAAACCATCAACGAATTACCTGAACAACACCCCTTTGAACTGAAATTCAGCAAGGTGGAAAAAGTCCCATGGGAAACCTGCTCGACGGTTCTTCAAGCCTCCAACCGCAAACGCCATCTGAACGCTGGTTGGGGGAAATGATTGGACATCCAGTGGAGTTGATTTTGTCCAGGACCACCGCAGTGCCACCGCCGAACCCGCCGTTCG
>JACQHZ010000452.1 GCA_016198745.1 Verrucomicrobiota bacterium | reverse complement strand
GGTAGCCATACCGGCAGAGCATACGCCGACGGCCAAAAAAGCGGACAGTTTTGGGTTCGCACCCCCACAGGCAAGAAAACTTGATTTTCAGAGGGAAACCAGTCACCCTATGTCAGGAGTTCTGAAATCCCCTATTGCATACCCATTCACAATCCCTTTGAATTGCAAACACTTGCCAAACTCTATTAGGAGACTGGCGGCTTTGGCGGAGCCAAAGTCCGACAGGCTCTTAGCATTCAACCGTGAAACCAATCCCGCGGCGCACCATCTACCGGCTCTCGGTGTATTTGCGCAGCCTTCATCGCCTTCAGGAAAACCATGTCGCCACTGTGTCGTCGGACGCGCTTGCCAAAGCCGCCTGCGTTAAGCCCACGCAATTGCGCAAGGACCTCGGTCACCTTGGACCGGTGGGCAAGCGTGGATTGGGCTATCCGGTGGACGTTCTTGTGGGGAAACTGACGGCGTTTCTTGGAACCAATCGCTTTCAGCCGGTCATCATTGTGGGCATGGGCAATCTCGGCACGGCGCTCTTTTCCTACAAGGGATTTGAAAAGGCGGGTTTCGAGATCATCGCCGCTTTCGACAACGATTCCGGCCGAGCGCGCGGCAAGGGGCTGTCCGTCAAGATTCAGCCGATGGAAGAACTGGCCGGCGTGGTGAAAAAGCGGAGCGTCAAGATGGCCATTCTCACCGTTCCAGGAACCGCCGCCCAGGAGGTGGCCAATCAACTGGTTGCCGCGGGCATCACCGCGATCCTGAATTTCGCGCCGGTGATCCTGCTCACGCCGGAATCGGTGATCGTGAACAACGTCAACCTCGCCATCGAACTCGAAAACCTGGCCTATTTCATTCAATAAAAAGAAGTTTTCCCGGCTTGCCTTCCGCGCGCGTCACGACTAGGTTCATGGTATGCCTCCCATCTCATCCGTCTTGATCATTGACGACGAAGATTCGGTTCGTCAGGTCCTTGTGGACATTTTCCGAGAGGAGGGGGTGCCCCACATCTGTGATGTGCCGAGCGCCGAAAAGGCGATGGAAACGCTTGAGCGCGAGCCATTTTCCCTGATCATCTGCGATTATCATCTCCAGGGAATGAACGGCATTGCCTTCATGGGCAAACTTCGGGTCAAGGGGGATCAGACCCCGATCCTGCTGATCACGGGAGTGCCCGACAAAACGCCGGTCATGCAGGCCGCCATGCAACTCAAGGCGGATTTTTTGGCGAAGCCCTTTTCCATCTCGCAGTTGATGGGCGTCGTGGAGAGGCTCATGAGCGCCTGATTTTCAGGGGGGGCATTTTGAAGACGGAATGGGCGCTCCTGTCGCGAGACACTCTTCGGCAAGCATTTGGCCCAGGCTTTCCGCCTCGCGGCGTGGGCCGGTTTTGACTCCGCGCCATACGCTCCCGTCTTCGCGCCGAACCACTGCGTTCAGACGCAATCCATCGAGGCCGACCGTGGCGTGAGCAGCCAACGGCGCGGCGCATCCGCCGCCAATCCGCTCCAGAAACGCGCGCTCGGCAGTCACCGCATCCCGTGTGGAAGGGTGGTTCACGGATTTCAATCGCTCAATGGTTTCGCCATCATCGGCTCGCGTCTCCATGCCGATGGCGCCCTGCCCCGGAGCGGGAATCATTTCATCGAGAGTCAATCTTCGATAGCCCAGGGCGGGATCGAACCGGAGCGTTCCTTCTCGCGCATCTCCCCGCAAAAAATCAAGACGCTTCAATCCGGCGACGGCCAACAACAGGGCGTCGCCCGGCTTTCCATTGCAGAGCTTGCGGAGCCGGGTTTCCACATTGCCACGAATCTCCCTGGTCTCACAGCCGGGCCAGAGCAATGACGATTGCAAGGCGCGACGCGGGCTGGAAGTGTTCACTCTCAAAGGCGCATCCAGCCGGGTTGCCGGATGTCCGATGAGAATGTCGGCGGATTCTTCCCTTTGAATCACCGCTCCAACGGCAAGGCCGCCGGGAAGGCGTGTGGGCAAATCCTTCAAACTGTGAACCGCGGCGTCTATTTTTCGGTGGAGCAACGCCTGTTCCAGTTCCTTGGTAAACAACCCCTTGACGCCGCTTCGCGCCAGCGCGGCCGAGGGCATGGCGTCCCCGCTGGTCTTGATGATGCGGATTTCGATTTCCAGACGTGGAAACGCCCGTCTCAACAGAGCGCGCACATGCTCGGTCTGGGCAAGCGCCAGGGCGCTGCCGCGCGTTCCAAGAATCAGGGGGCGATGAGACATGATCACGCGGGCGCCAGGCCGGTTTTTCGCTCGGCGGATTGAGCCAGCAACTTGTCCAATTCCCGCGCCGTCGGGCATTGAGCAATCCGCGCCTGATTTGCTGAAAACCATGTCTGGTAGTGATCCGCCCGTTCCCGGATGATCTGCTGGCAAATGGCGATTTCTTTCTGGCGCGTTGCCAGGTTTTGATCGGCGATGACCTGGAGATCGTCAATATCGTAGAGGAACACCCCCTCCATGCCTCCCGCGTCGCGTTCGATGTCGCGCGGCACCGCCAGGTCAATCATGAACAGCGGGGCGCCGTTGCGGTGACGCATCACCTCTTCAAGCTGGCATTTGGTGACGACCACATTAGGGGCTGCGGTGGAACTGATCACAATATCCACTTTTTCGCACTGCAGCGGCCATTCTTCCCAACGCGCCGCCTGCCCGCCCAGGCTTCCGGCCAGCGCGACGGCGCGATCGTGGGAACGATTGGCAACCACCAACGAGCGGGCGCCGCGTTCCTGGAGGGCGCGCGCCGTTGTTTCGCTCGTCTCGCCTGCGCCTATCAAAAGGATGGCGCGGTTGGAAAGGTCGCCGAATATCTGGCCTGCCAGATCGGCGGCGACAGACCCCACGGAAACGCTGCCCATGCCGACGCACGTTTGAGAACGGGTTGCTTTTGCAACGCCAAATGCGTTCTGAAAAAGCTTGTTCAAGGCCGGTCCTGTTCTTCTGGCTGCGTGAGCCAGGCGATATGCCTCCTTGACCTGCCCCAGAATCTCGGTTTCGCCGACCACCATCGAGTCGAGACCGGAACAGACGCAGTAAAGATGCTGCACGCTTGCTGGAAATTCGTGAATATAGAAATGGCTTTTTTCTACAGACGACAAACCGGAGCGTTTCTGTAGGGCACCAAAAATCATCTGAATGCCCTCCGCTGCTTGCGGGCAGACGGCATACACTTCCACACGATTGCAGGTTGAAAGAATGACGGCCTCACGAATGATCCCGTTTCCGATCAAGGCGTCAAGCAGGGCGGAAATGTCTCCGGCGGGGATGGCAAATCGCTCCCGAATTTCGACTGGCGCCGTCCGGTGGTTCAGGCCGACAGCCAAAATGTTCATTGCGGACAGCATGGAAAACGGCGGTTAATAGTGATGAAACTGCGACAGGGCATTGGCGAGCCAAAAAGTGTTGAAAATCAGGAGACAACCGGCGATGCTCAACCAGGCCATTCGACGGGCGCTGATCCCCCACCGGAAACGTCCCAACACCAGGATGAAATACATTCCCCAGACCGCAAGCGACCACACCAGTTTGGGGTCCATGCGCGTCGGGTTGTTGCGTTGGATCAGATGAAGCCCGGCAAAGCCGCTGACAAGACCGAGCGAAAGCAGCAAAAAACCGGCTGCCAGCAGCCAGCCCTGCACTGCTTCCAGTCTGAGAATCGGCGGCAGCAGCATGAAGCTCAAATTCAACCGGCGCTTTCGCAACTGGCGTTCCTGCAACAAATACATCAGGGACACCGCGCCCGCCAGGCCGAAGGCCGCATAACCCAGGATGATGACCGAGGCATGAAGCCCCAACCACGACATCTGCTTCCATTGGTCCAACCCGGGTTTATCGGCTGGCGTCAACAGCGCCGCCAATTGCACCGCCAGCACCATGGGCATGTAGAACGCCGTCACGTAGTTGAGCCGCCCCATGAGGGTGATCCCCAGATGAAGCGCGACCAGACACCACGCGATGAATGTCAGAGTCTCGAAGAGGTTCGAGACCGGACAATGTCCCAGGGACATGCCGCGGTTCCACATTGAAAAAGTGTGAAAAAGAAAACCCGGCACGACCAACCCCAACTTGAACCAACGACAGTGGGGCCTTCCGTGCGCCAGGCGCCAGATCGCAAAAATCAGGCTTGCAGCATAAAAGCCCAGCGCCAGCCAAAGCATCCCGCGGTTTGAAAGACTGATCATTGGTAAAATTCCGATCCCCTTGCGGCAAAATGCAAGTAAAAATGACCCGGCCCCTCGATTGAACGAAGGACCGGGGTTGGATTCGAGGGCTGTAAGCCGAGTTCTGTTCAGCCTGGCGCGCGGGAGTCGCCCCCTGCGGCCCGGCTGCGATCATCATTTCTCTTCCATCCCGCGTCCCGCGGCTGCGGAAGCGGTCTGGAGCCCCGTTGGGACGGGACTGCGACCTTACCCGGGACTTCTCCTCGTTTCACGCGGTTGCCCGCGCGCCACGCGGTTGCACGAGTCGGACCTCGCTCGTCTATCCCCCTTGCGGGAGAATTCGTCCCCTATTTGGTCTCGCTCCGGTTGGGGTTTTCCATGCGTCCCGCCTCACGGCGGAACCGGTGGGCTCTTACCCCGCCTTTTCACCATCACCCAGCACTTTGCAAACAAAGTGCTGGGCTGTCTGTTTTCTGTGGCACTTTCCGTCAAGCCGCGCTTGAGCTAACGGCATTCCCCCTCTTATCGAGGGGCAACCTGGTCCGAGGAGCTCGGACTTTCCTCCCCGAGGTCCGGACCGCTTGCGCAATCGGGAGCCTCGGAGCGATGATCCGCCCTCTAAAGCAAATTAAGAATGATGAATTAAGAATTGTGAAAAATTTTTGAAGCGCTTTTTGAAAATAAATTCATCGGCAGCAAATTCTAAATTCTTCATTCATAATTCATAATTCATAATTCATAATTCATAATTCCAATCACTCTCCCGTCCAGTATAAAACACGTCCGCAGTTGGTGCAAGCAACCATCTCGTTGTCGCGTTGTGCGTTGTGGATTTCCTGGGCGGTGAGCTTCAGATGGCATCCCATGCACATCCCACGGGAGATGCCAACGATCGCCTGACCGTGCTTGCTCCGGAAGATGCGCTCGTAGCGACTCAGAACATCCTCTTCAATTTCCGAGGCCAGCCGCACCCTTTCCGCATGAAGTTCCTGCGTCTGTTTTTCAATGAGCGCGACCTTTCGTTTCAATTCGTCGCGTTGCGACTGTTGTTGCCGCGTCACGTCCTGAAGGCTTGTTTCCGTCGCCTTGATTTCCTTTTGCGCTTGTTCCAGCTTTTCCATCAAATCCAGTTCAACGTCTTCAATTTTTCGGATTTCATCTTCGCTGGCGGTGATCTCGTGTTGCAGGGCGTGAAACTGGTCGTTGTTTTTGACCTCCAGCAACTGGGTTTTGTATTTGCGAACCAAATCCTCCTTGCCGGCGGCCTCGACCTCCAACTTCTTGCGGTCCGTCTCAAACCGCCGGCAGGAGGCCCTGGCTTGTTCGACGGCGGCGGCGGCGTTTTTCGCCTGATCGTCCAGGGCCGCTTCTTCCACTGGCAGACGGGATTGTTCCAGGGCGAGTCGGGCGAGCCGGGTGTCGCGATCCTGCAAGATGAGAAGTTTTTCGAGAATGGGGTTCATTTCCGGCGAGAGACATTTTGAGCATACTTTGCGAGCATGTCACCTTCCAAGTTCACCCGGTTTCCCTCGCCCTTCCATCCCAACGTGGTCAGTTTCAGCGTGTGCGGGATCAACCAGACTCCGAAGCTGGCGCGGCTGACGTCTGCCACCGTCAAGCTCACGCCATCCACCGCCACAGACCCTTTCATCACCACCCAGCGCATGAACCCGGAAGGCGGCTGGATTTCCATGAAGACATCCTTTTTCCGCTGCTTCCGCTGCGTGATCCGGCCGACGCCGTCAATGTGGCCGGTCACGAGATGACCGCCCACCGGGTCCCCGAGCCTAAGGGCGCATTCGAGATTGACCCGTTCCGGAGGGTGTGTGTGTTGCAGGCATGTGCGCCGCCAGGTTTCCTGGAGAATATCGAACTCAAAAGCCCCTTGACGATTGGCCACCACCGTGAGGCAGCAGCCGTTGACCGCCACGGACTCGCCTGTCCGGACCCCGCGTCCCAATCCGAGATGACGGACGCGGATTCGAAGGCTTTGTCGAACCTGGTTGATGCGGGTCAGAATCCCCTGGCCTGAAACAATGCCGGTGAACATGGATAAAAACTCCATTCTCACATGTCCGACTTGAACTGTCGAGAACGGAGAGTTGCACCCAAATCCGGACGTAAGGAGGAATTTTGGAGGGCGCTGCGGTGCCTGTCCCCCACATGGGGGATCAACGCCCACCCTGCAGAGGGTGGCAAGCGAG
>JACQHZ010000466.1 GCA_016198745.1 Verrucomicrobiota bacterium | reverse complement strand
TTCTCCGGAAAACAAGAAATTGAACGTTAGTAGTATAGGGCGCGCAAAACATCGAGGTCAGCAATGCGCTTTGACGGCCTTGAGGATCGCGTCCGGATCGGGAAACTTGCCGGTTTCCAGTTTGGAATAAATTTTCTCGCCGTTGATGCTCACCTCAAACGCGCCGCCGCCCGAAGGGATGAGCGTCAGCGATTGGATTTGCTGCTTCAGGACCAAAAGTTTTTCCGTCAGACCGACGGCTTTGGGTTCGTAGTTTCAGGCGGTGCAATACTCGATCAAAATTTCCAGGCTCATCAGTCCTCCTCTTTCATGTTGATGTTCAACCCTAGCGCACCCGAAATGGCGCGTCAAGACCGGGGACATTCCATCGGAAAACCAACACCGCTCCTGCGCCCACAAGGACATGACGGAGTGCGGGCTTGTCTCCGGCGTTTTCTTGCATCAGGGTTGTCACCGAAAGGCAACCCGTCGAGCAGAAAAATCAAAACAAAATTCGCCCCGTAAAACGGGGAAAATTTCGCGCAGCCCTGTCCCGCCGTGGCGGATTCGGCTGCTGTTCACCACGAAACGAGAAATTTCGATCCAAGAACGGCGCTTGAATCGCAATGTTTCAAGGGGTAGGTTGAGGTGGATGAATCCCGCCGGGCCAAGCCATCTTTTCCAATCCAACCCACGGAGAAACCAAAAATCTAAATCCATAAATTTTTTTTGCGCTTCGTCCCGCTGAATCCCGCTGAAACCTTGGTGAAAGCGGATGGCCTCGGTTGCTGTTCACCAGGAAACCGGGAATTTTGATTGAAGGACGACGCTCAAGTCACGTCCCAACTATGAGTAAAAAGGACATCCTTCAGCTTCGCCGGGCAGAGATTCTGGAAGTGGCGCGCAAACATGGAGCCATATCCGTCAAGGTGTTTGGTTCTGTCGCCAGGGGCGACGAAACTCCTGGCAGCGATCTGGATTTTCTCATCGAGCTTGCGCCGGGTCGCAGTCTGTTTGACCTGGGTGGTATTCAGCATGAGCTGGAGAAGCTGCTGCAGTGCCACGTGGACGTGGTGACTCCCAATGGACTCCATTGGTTCATTCAAAAAAATGTCCTGAAAGAAGCGGTGGCGATATGAGCGGCAAGGATGACCGTCTTTACGTCGTACACATCGATGAATGCCTCGGTTGGATCGCCCAGTTTGCCCGGGACGGAAAGGATGTTTTTCTGCATGATCGAAAAACCCAGGATGCCATTCTCCGCAATCTTCATGTTCTTGCAGAGTCCACACAACGATTGTCAGACTCCATCAAGGCACGACATCCGGAAATCCCTTGGGATGAGATTGCCGGTTTTCGAAACGTTGTTGTCCACGATTATTTGGGCATTGACTTGGAACGAACCTGGTTGATTCTTGAAAAAGATCTGCCGCCGCTCCGTAAAGCCATCCAGGAGATGAAACAAAGCATGGACATTTCCTAACCTCCCATTTTTTAACCCCAAACCCAGGGAGAACCCAAACCCAAAACCAAAAACTTCAAAATTCATTTCGCGTAGCTTCGGCTGCTGTTCAGATCGAAACGGGAAATTTCGCATTAGAGGACGGCGCTTGAAAGCGCGCCCCACTGGGGGCGTGCTGAAAGCGTTCCTCTAAAGGCATTCCCGTGCCTGATCTGGAGCGTGAGTAGGGCGCTCCCAATTTTTTTCGTCTTCGCAACACGCTTCGACGAAGAAATCAGGCACGGACTCCTTTGGAGGAAGCCATCCCACAGACAGGGCTGTTTCGCACGCGAGCGAATTCAGCCTGTGTCGCCCAAATCTGAAAACTTGGCGGCAGGCATGCCGCCTTCCGGCAGCCTGTCGCTTCCCATTGGCCTGCAAGTGTCTCTGCCCGGACACTTCAACGTGCCGGTTGTCCTCGAAGGGACGCGTCCGCTGGCCAAAGGCTTCGAGTGTCGCGTCCGCCTTCCGGACGGCACGCTCGATGAGGCCGTCATCAGCCATGAGGAAGCGGCTGCGCTCGCAGGGGCGGCCCCGGCATCCGAAAGCAAGACGCCGCTCGCCAACGCCGACCAGCTTCGCCTGCTCATCGAATCCGCCCGCATCCGTCTGGCCTACGCGCACGACCGGCAATTCGCCGTCAGCCTCTCCGGTATCCGCACGCTGCCGCACCAGATCGAGGCGGTCTATCTCAAGATGCTCCCGCAGCCCCGGCTGCGATTCCTGCTCGCCGACGATCCCGGCGCGGGTAAAACCATCATGGCCGGTCTGCTCGTCAAAGAACTCAAACTCCGCGAGGCTGTCGAGCGCATCCTGATCCTCTGTCCGTCGCCGCTGACGATTCAGTGGCAGGACGAAATGCTTCGCTGGTTCGGCGAATCGTTCGACATCATTTTCGCGGCGGTGGACCAGCAGCAACTCACCAACCCTTGGCAGCGATCCAATCAGGTCATCGCCTCGATTGACTACGCCAAGCAGGACGATGTGCGCGAGCGCGTCTGGCAACAGCAGTGGGACCTCATCATCATTGACGAGGCCCACAAGTGCAGCGCCTACACCAAGAAATCCAGCACGCGCGGCAACGAGGCCGAGAAGACCAAACGCTACCAACTCGCCGAGCACCTGACCGCCCAGCCTGCCGGCCATGTTCTCCTGCTCACGGCCACGCCGCACCACGGTGACGACGACCGATTCGCCCATTTCATCCGCTTGCTCGACCCGGACCTGTTCCCGGAACCGCACCGCAATGCCGTCAAAGCCGGTGAACTCCGCCGCGACATCCTCAGCCTTGGCCCGGATTGCCCGTGGGCGCTGCGCCGGATGAAAGAAGATCTGAAAGACCTCCAAGGCCGCCGGCTCTTTCCTGACCGCCACGCCCACACCATCACGTTTCAGTTGAACCGCGACGAGTACGACCTCTACAAGGCCGTCACCGCCTACATCAACGAGTTCCTGCCCCAAGCCAGCGGTCGCAAGAAAGCCAGTGTCGCCCTTGCCCGCACCGTCCTTCAGCGCCGGCTTGCCAGTTCCACGATGGCCATTTTCGAGTCCATCCGCCGCCGCCTCGAAAAGCAGCAAACACTGCTCGAAGAACTGGAGAACCTTTCCCCGCCCCAACGCGCCCGCCGACTCGCCCAATTGCAGGGCCGCATCAGCGACGCCGAACAGGACGAGGACGACCTCGACGAATCCGAGCGCGATCAGCTTGCCGACGAGTTCACCGACGCGATTGAACTCGATCAACTCCGTGCCGAAATCGCCGCGTTGCACGAGTTGCTGGCCCGCGCCCGCCGTGTGCGCGACCAAGCGGGAGATTCCAAGCTCACCGCCCTCCGCGAATGTCTCAGACGCGCCGAATTCCACGAACTCACCGATGGCCGGGGCAAACTCCTCATCTTTACCGAACACCGCGACACGCTCAAACACTTGCGCGACCACCTTGAGAAATGGGGCTACACCGTCACCGAAATCCACGGCGGCATGAATCCCCACGAGCGCAGGCGCGCGCAGGAGGAGTTTCGCACCACCAAACAAATTTGCGTTGCCACGGAAGCCGCGGGCGAGGGCATCAACCTTCAGTTCTGCCGGCTGATGATCAACTACGACCTGCCATGGAATCCCACCCGCCTGGAGCAGCGCCTTGGCCGTATCCACCGCATCGGGCAGGAGCGCGACTGCCACGCTTTCAACTTCGTCGCCGCGCAATCCGAGGAAGGCCAGGACATCGTCGAAGGCCGCATCCTCGCCCGGCTGCTGGAGAAGCTCGACCAGATGCGCACCGTGCTCGCTGACCGCGTCTTTGATGTCATCGGCGAAGTCCTCTCATTGAACGACGTGAACTTGCCGGAAATCCTGCGCGAAGCCGCCCATGACCCGCGCCGGTTGCAGGAATACCTCGATAAAATCGACGGGATAGACGCCTTGAAGCTTAAGCAATATGAGGAAGCAACGGGAATAGCCTTGGCGCAGGCCCACGTCGATTTTACCGGTTTCCAGCGCGCCAACCTCGAAATCGAAGAACGCCGCCTCATGCCGCGCTACGTCGAGGAACACTTCGTCAAGGCGTGCGCCGAGATCGGCCTCAAGGTCGAGCCGCGCGCTGACGGCCTCTGGCGCATCGAACACGTCCTCGCCGACCTCCGCTCCGACCGCCTTGAAGCCGTCCACCGTCTGGGCAAACCAGATCCGTCCTATCGCAAGCTCACGTTCCACAAGGACCATCTCGACGATGACCGGCACCTCGACGCCGTGCTCTTCGGCCCCGGCCATCCGCTCTACGCTACCGTGGATGAACGGCTAAATGAGAAACTGGCGCCCCTGGCCGGCGGCATGGCCCTCTACGTGGACCCGGTCGCCGAGAAACCCTACCGCCTCCACTTTTTTGAGATCACCGTCCGAGGTCAGGACACCAAGGGAGACGCGCAGACGCTCTTTGCCGAGCTGGTCGCCGTGCGGCAAAGCGTCGCTGATCCCGACCTGCAAACTCACGATGCCCCTTCATCCTTCATCTCTCATCCTTCATCCTTTTCTGTCGTCCCCGCCGATTGCCTGCTCGACCTGCCAGCGGCCCCGAATCCGTCGCCTGCCGTCGGGCGCATTGATCCTACCGCCGCCGCCGATTTCCTCAAGAGCACCTACCAGAGCGAACGCCGGCAGGCGTGTCAGCAGGAGCGGCAACAATTCATCCAGGTCTGCCGGGATTACCTCCAGAAATCGTTCGCGGCCCGGATCCGCGCCGCGCAGGACCGCGTGATGACGTTGCGCGCCCGCGAGAAGGGCGACTCATCCGTGGCCATCGCCCGCCAGCGCGCCGAGCACGAACTGTCAGACCTGGAACGCACTCAGAAGGAGCGTTTGGACGGACTCGAACGGCTTGGAATCGCCCGTCACGGCCCGGTGCGGCATGTGGCCACCGCGCTCGTGGTTCCCCTTTCCCGCATCGGAGAGGGGTCAGGCGTGAGGGATTTGCTCGACGATCTCGACCCCGAAATCACGCGCCAGAGCGAACTGGCGGCCGAGAGCATCGTCATCGCCTACGAAACCGCGCGCGGCTGGGAAACCGAGCGCGTCGGCCATCTGAAAATCGGCTTCGACGTGCGCAGCCTCGGCCCCGCCGACCCGCAGACCGGCTACCGCGATCCCGTCACCGGCACGCGACGCATCGAGGTCAAAGGAAGAAAGCGCGGCCAGTCCATCCGCCTCACCACCAACGAATGGTACAAGGCCGTGCAACTCGGCGATTCCTACTGGCTCTACATCGTCTGGGATCCGCTCAACAACCCCAGACCCGAACCCCTCCGCATCCAGAACCCGGCCAAACACCTCGACCACGCCAAGAAAGAAGTCGTCGCGGCCCGGTACTTTGACATTCCCGCTGTGGCGGTTGAAAACGCCGCCAAGGAGCAACTGACGCGATGAAACGAAGGACACGATCTTTTCTGGACGCTGCCGTTGAGTCACTAACGATCTCAATGGAGTTGTTTAACCGACCCTCCGACATCGCACGACAGGAGGGTGTGTTGCTTCTGTTGACTCACGCTTTCGAGATGCTGCTGAAAGGTGTCGTTCTGGAGAAAACCGGCCGCATTCGCAGTCCTCGCGATAGATACAACTATGGTTTCGAGAAATGTCTCAACATCGTCCAGGACCAGTTGAGCCTTGTTGATAAGGATGAGGTTCTCATTCTGAAAAATCTCAACGGTTTCCGTGACGCTGCGGCTCACGATCTGGTTGAAATGAGTGAGGGCCTCCTCTACGGCCATGCGCAGTCGGCTCTCAATATCTTTGGAACGCTGCTCAAAAAGGTGTTCTCCCGCGACTTGGTCAAGGAACTACCTCGTCGCGTCCTGCCCATCTGCACGGTTGCCCCCTCAGACATCAGTATGGTGGTGGCTCAAGATATGGCCAGTATCGGTGGCCTGCTTGGTGTCAAGCGGCGGCGTGAGGATGAGGCCGAGTCCCGGCTGCGACCGTATCAGGTCATCGAGAGAAACATTCGCGAGGTTCAAGGCATTGGAAAAGATGCGCCGTCAACCTCGCGGCTGGTTCGCCGCATCAAGTCTGGCGACTGGAAGGTCGTGCTCCCGATGGTTGCGGGGCTTGTGCAGCCTGCTACGGGCGGAATTCCAATCAGCTTACACGTCACGAAAGGGGAGGGTTTCCCAATCAGAATCGATCCTTCAGCTCCAACAGCTATCGCCTTCCGATACATCAAGCCCGAGGACAAGTATCCGTATTTGACCAGCGAACTCGCCGTCAAAATCGGGATCAGCATCTCCAGAGTTGTTGGATTTGTGAAGCTGTTTGGGATGAAGGGGAACGAAGCGTTCCATACCAGCATGAAGATCAGCGCGAGCGGCATCGTCCACCGCTACAGCGACCGGACGCGCCGAGTGATCGAAGAAGCCATTCGAAAACACGGTGTCGAGCAGCTTTGGTCGAAAGCAAAGGCCGGTGAAAAGCTTGCTGCTCGCGACTATCTACCATCCGGCGCGCTCACAACGTCGGCATCGACACCAACCGTAGACACCAAGAAGGCCGCATGACCGACAACAAACGCCTAATCGAAGATTATCTGCCCATCGAGAAACTCTCGCTTGAGGCGTTGGAGGAGAATAAGAAGCGGACGGCGCACATCAAGGTCATGCACCAATGGTGGGCGCGGCGACCGCTTGTGGCGTGCCGGGCAGCGGTTGCCAGCGCATTGCTACCTGCGGATTTCTTTCGCCCGGATTCGGGGCAGGAGAAGCGTGAAAGTCTGGGACGAGCCAGTGCCGCCAAGTTCATCCTCGAATTGTGTCAGCATCCCGCGAGCCTTGCCGGGGCGGCGAATGCTCGAAAGCATATTTATGAGGCGCACGCGGAACGATTAACCAAGGAAACCAGTAAGAAGGTTTCAGCGGACGACATCATTAGCGGCAAAGCTCCACGACCGAAGGTGCTGGACCTGTTCGCTGGTGGTGGGGCAATTCCGCTGGAGGCGCTACGGCTGGGGTGCGAGGCGTATGCAAATGACCTGAACCCTGTTGCCCACATCCTCCAACTTTGCACGCTGGTTTATCCGCAAAAGTACGGCAAACCTGACCCAAGCGCTCGCGGCATGACAGGACCAAAGGGGAAGGATGGCCAACCAACTTGGGGTGGACTGGTGGAGGAAACGCGACATTGGGGAGATTGGGTGTTGCAGCAAGTGAAGTCTGAGATTGCCGACATTTACCCGCTCATTCCTGATCCTGACACGGATGGGAAGAAACAGGAAGTGCCGCAAGACTTCTGGCAGAACTCGGAATCTGAAGCCGTGCCGCCCGGTTTTCTTGCGCCCATCGCCTATCTGTGGACGCGGATTGTGCCGTGCAAAAATCCGAAGTGCCGCGCCGATGTTCCTTTGGTTCGATTTACGTGGCTACGCAAGAAAGAGGGTGATTACGCGGCCTTGAAAATCGTTGCTCCTCGTGGCAAGAAACAGGTCCACTTCGAGATTGTCACAGCGCAGTCGGAGAATGGTCTGGGTTTCAATCCCGAAACAGGTTCGGAGGCCGGTAATGCGGCCTGTCCCTTCTGCGGAAGTGTTGCTGATAGCGCATACGCGAAAACCGAAGGTTGCACCGGCAGAATCAGTCGGCAACTCATGGCCGTGGCAGCCGTTTCAGGAGTGCGGCGCGGCAAAATATTCCTTGCGGCGGAACAGGCCAAGCTGGCATTGCCCAAGGCCGAACTGATTGAAAAACGACTGGGGGAACTCTGCACTTCAACGGGGATTTCCATACCAGACGAACCACTCATTGACGACTCCAAGAACAGTTTTTGGGTCACTCTATACGGGCCGAAAAATTACGGAGACCTTTTCACCCGTCGCCAGCTTCTTGCGCTGCTTACCTTCTGTGCAACGATCCGTGAGGCAGGAAAACGGATCTGCGAGGATACGGGGGATGCGGAGCGAGCCAAAGCAGTGGTTTCAGAACTCGCGCTTGCTCTCGACAAGATTGCGGATTGCAACAACCTGCTTTGCCCTTGGGAGCCGGAAGCGCAGTGTTCTCGTCACCTTTTCAGCCGACAGGCGATTCCAATGCTTTGGGACTATGGAGAGTCTGTTCCAATCGGAGGCAGTGCGGGCAATTGGAATGAACACCTCGGGCGCGTGATTGCCGGAATGGAAACGGTGAAAAACACCGGAGTACCTGCTATCGTCATGCGCGGTAGTGCAACAGCCACCGGACTTGCTGCCGCCAGTATCGACGCGGTCATCACCGACCCACCTTATTACGACAACGTCTCCTATGCAGACCTTTCGGATTTCTTTTACTGCTGGATGAAGCGGTCGATTGGCCACCTCTATCCTGAACACTTCGCCACTCAAGGAACGCCCAAAAAGAGCGAGGCTGTTGCAGACGCCGCTCGCCACGATGGCAATCGTGACAAGGCGCGTAGAGCGTATGAAGAAATGATGGCAAAGGCATTTGGTGAAGCGTACCGGGTGCTCAAACCGTCGGGAATCATGGTTGTCGTGTACGCCCACAAGACGACGTTGGGTTGGGCCACGTTGGTGGACGCATTGCGAGGAAATGGGTTCACCGTCGTTGAGGCTTGGCCTATGGACACCGAGATGGGGGCACGAATGATTGCGATGGGAACGGCGGCGTTGCGTTCCAGCATTTTTCTAGTAGCGCGCAAGCGGGAGGGGGCGGAGACGGGCAACTTCGAGGAGGCGGTCAAACCGGAGTTGGAGCAGATCGTGCGGGAGCGGGTGGAGACGTTGTGGGGGATGGGGATTTCCGGCGCGGACCTGGTGATTGCGTGCGTCGGGGCGGGGCTGCGGGCGTTCACCCGGTTTGCGCGGGTCGAGTACGCCAACGGCGAGGAAGTGCCCGCCGAACGGTTTTTG
>JACQHZ010000460.1 GCA_016198745.1 Verrucomicrobiota bacterium | reverse complement strand
GTGAAACACATCGCAGGGTGTTGTAGGGCAGGCGGCCCCGCCTGCCGTCCAGGGACCCTCGGCAACCCCGAACGCATTCGGGGTTGCCCTACAAAATAACATTCGATTGTGAAATATGCAGGTTAGCGCTGTGCGCCTCTTGCATGAAAAAGCGACATGAGACCTGTTTTCTATTCCGAGCAAGTCCCAGCCATTTCATGCTGACCATGAAAGAATATACCTACTACGCTTTCATCAGCTACAGCCGGAAGGATGAAAAGTGGGCCAAATGGCTGCAAAAGAAGCTGGAGACTTATCGGCTTCCGAGCGCGCTTTGCCGGGAGTCCGACGGCAAGGTTCCCAACTACACCCGCCCGGTGTTTCGCGACTTGACATTTTCACGATTTATGGCATTTTCACGTAACCGTGAAAGGTCTGTTTTATGTGAAAATCAGCCAGCAAAAAATTTATCGCCTGGAGGCGGCCCTGGCGGAAAAGCTGCGCACGCTTTTGGGCGAGGTTGAGGGGATCACGAACTGCAAAATCCAACGGGCTGTTTCTCCAAATTTCCCTTTTGATTTCGTCGCCTCGGTGTCATTGCCCGGCAGTCAAAAGGCGCGATTGTATGTTGATTGCAAAATCGAACCGCGCCCGAGTCTTTTCCCCGTGCTCGTCGCCAAACCTTTGCCCAAAAGATCGGGAAACAAACCGCAAATTCGGGTGTTGGCCGCGCCGTTTGTTTCGCCGCGAATGGCGGATCTCTGTAAACAAAATGGTTGGAGCTGGTTCGATCTGGCGGGGAATTGCCGTCTGAATATCGCAGGGGCCATCCATATCGAGCGCACCGGTTTCGCCCCTGTTCACAAGCCCGCTCCTCCACGCGCCAATCTGAGCACGCCGCACGCGGCAAGGGTGATCCGCGTGTTGTTGGCGCCGGAAAATATGGATGCAGCGTGGACGCAGTCGTCACTAATGGAACATATCGCCAGTCACCTCCCGCATGCTCCCGTGAGCATCGGGTTGGTGAACAAAATCACTCGCCATCTGAAAGACGAAGCCTTTATCGAGGAAACCAAAGACGGTAAATTTCGGTTGCGCGACCCCATGGTGCTGCTCGCGGCATGGCGCTCTGCTTATCGCTTTGATCGTCATATCCGCCGCAATTATTTCACGTTGCTGCAGGGCGGCCAATTACATGATGCGTTGACCGGCCTGGAGTCCATCACCGGCGGGCATGCCGCCTACATGGGTTTCTCAGCGACATCCTACGTGAAACACCACCGCATGTGGCTCTATCTTGGATCAGAATACGAGAAGGATTTTCAAAACGCGGCGAAAGCGAAATTGGTGGAATCCGGTGAAAATGTGGTCGTTTTTTTGCCCGATGACCCGGGCGTGTTCTATGGGCAGGAAGGTGAAGAAGGACGATTACCCATCACCAGTCCGGCTCAAACCTACGTGGATTTGTTTCACTGTGGCGGACGCGGTGATGATGCGGCTGAGGCGTTGCTCAATCATAAATTGAAGCCGGAATGGAAGCTCCGAGGACTGTTGCATGAATCCTGAACCGCGTTATGAAGCCGATTACAATCCGCGCCAAATCGAGGCCGCGCGGCGCGTCCTCGTGGACATCGGACAGGTACTCGCAGCATATGCGGATTGTCTCGTCCTGATCGGCGGCTGGGTGCCGGAACTCCTGATCCGAGACGCAACGGAAAAGCATGTCGGCAGCGTTGACGTGGAATCTTGCGCTCGATGTTGAGAAGTTGTCCCGCGGCCGCTATGCCGAGATGTTGAAAGCCCTGCTGGACACGGGTCGCTACAAACAAGGTGACAAGTCGTTTCAGTTGATGACGGAAGTGGACCTGGGGGATGCAAAACCCGTGGAACGGGTCGATGTGGAGTTCCTTGCTCCACAAGAGATCAAATTGAAGAAAAACAAGCCCAAGCTGTTCCCCGAGTTTCGGGTGCTCCAAGCAGACGGGTGTGGGGCGGCTTTTCGCGCTCCAGAGCAGGTCACCGTAACGGGCAAGACCGTACTCGGCGCGAAAAACAAGGTTTCCTTTCAGGTGGCTTCGCTGCCTGATTTTCTAATCATGAAGGCCTTTGCCCTGGGAGGTCGCGACAAGCCGAAGGATGCCTATGACATTTGCTATTGTTTGGATCATGGTTCCGGGGGCATGGCCTCTCTGGCCCGGAATTGGAAGAAGCGAAAACAGGATAAGATCGTCGCGCGGGCGAAAACGATCCTTCAAGAGAAATTTGAGTCGGTGGTTTCGTTCGGTCCCATGCAGGTTGTGGAGTTTTATAATTCCGCCAACCCGGAAGAACGGAGCAGCCAGGCCCGGAGGGCTTACGAAGTGGTGCGAGCTTTTTTGAAAATGTTGTGAGCCCCGCGCCTTCATGAATCCTGTGGACTGCACTCAAAAGAACGTGGTGGCATGAAAAAAGCGACATGAGCCTTATTTTCTATTCTGAGCAAGTCGCAGCCACCCATGAGATCGGACACGCACTCAAAACACTGCCAGCCGAAAGTATTCAGAAAGGATTTGCAGAAGCCATCCCCGGAGCCTTGTATTCCGATCAAAAAACATTCATCGCCAAAATACCTGAGAGAGAAATCGTCAATAACGCTTTCTCCGTTGGGGTGGGTTGATGTCTTTCTTGTCAGGGAGCTTGTGACCGACTAATCTTCAAATGTGGAGTTGCAACTGTGATCGACCTTTCGACTGTCTTGCGCTGTGCGTTGCACGGCGGTTTCCTAATTGCCGATATCCGCCTATTGAAAAATCGGATGGTGGACGCCTTGGGACGGGAAGCGGTTGCGCAGACCACCGTCAACGGTCGTCAATTGAGTCTGGTGCTGTGGGCGGGTTTGGACGACGAGGAATTGTCCGTAACGCTCTACCACGAGGTGCTCGAGGCGGTCGCGGTAGCCAGCACCCACCCGCCTGTCGGCGTAATCGAGTTCAACGAGGGTGATTTTGAGCGTGCAGCACGCGAGATGTATGCTATGTTGGGTCAGGCCTCATCTGAGAACCTGAACCGCATGTTGCAACATTTTGGGTTCAGCGGGCCGTAAACCAATGCCTACCGAGAAACCAATACAGGTGGATCTGATCAAGCTGGCGAGCGGCGAACGGCTTCTTCGCCTCAGCGAGCCAACCTCCGGGCTTTGCCTGGAAAAGAAGATGGACCCCCGTCAGCCCGTGGTGCGGCAGAAGGAACGTTTGATGAAGACTTTCGCGGCCGCTTTGTCCCGTGAGCTGACTGTGGCGGCCTGAGATTTCGCCCCCGGATGTTGTCCGTGAAATTTTCATGCGGACAGTGAAGCCGCGCCTCAGAAACAGGGGAGTGCCCTCATCAATCATGAAACCCGGACCCCTTCATCAAAACAATCTGATAAAAAGCGGACCATGAAGGAATATACCTGCTACTGTAGTAGTCCAGCGAGTTCTGGGCGGAAGATTCTGCCGATGGCGTTCGGGTAAATCGCGCGATTCTTCGGTTTGTTGGCATGCCTGGGGAAAGCGCCGGCCCCGACGGAATGGATGAGAAAGGCGCTCTATACCATTAACATTTGAAATCTTATTTTCCGGAGAAGACTTATGAACCACAGAGAGCGCAGAGGAACGCAGAGAGGCTTGCCACGTGCCACGTGGAGAACCAATGGAACTCCCACGCGATTCATGAATCGCGTGGGAGTTCCGAATGTGGTCTCATCCCTCCGTGTCCTCCGTGTCCTCTGTGGTTAAGCTTTTCGTTCCATTGGTTGCGGCAACGCCCCGCTGTGTGTTGCGGGATTCGCCGCGGCTCTTTGCAGAGAGGGATGAAACCGCGTCGAGCACGTTTCGCACCGTCACGCTTTCAAGTCCGGCGATCCCGCCGACGATGCGATGTCCGTTCCCCAGAGGCGCCCATCGCACCGGGTCGTTCCCGAAGATGGCGATCACGCGGCAACCACACGCCGCGGCCATGTGCATCGGGGCGCTGTCGTTGCCGATGAAGCAATCGGCGCGGGTTGCCAGCGCCATGAATTCCCCCAGCGACGGCGACGGCCAGAACCACCCGCGTCCCGGTGGAAGCGATTCCGCCAAAGACGCCGCCCAACTTTCCTCGCCCGGCCCGCATGTGAGAATGATCGGCTGCGGCCCCTGCCGGCCCAGGGCGCAAATCAATTCCGCAAACCGTTCCAGCGGCCAGCGTTTGTGGCTCAAACGCCCGCCCGGATGAATCAAAAAGAACGGCGGGGTCTCGTTGGAAGCGTCGGAACCCAAAGCTGTGGCCAGGCGAAGAGCGATATCTTCACGCTCCTCCGCTGTGGGACTGACCTGTGGCAATTCCTTCCGCTCTTCGAAGCCCAGGAGCCGCAAAGGGGCATAATAAAAATCAGCCATGTGTTGCCGGTCTCCGGACCGTTCGGGCGCAACCACGGTTGCGGTGTGAACGAGCGAAACCAACCGGGGCCGGCCATACTCTTCGATCCCCAGCCGCACCGGCGCCTCTGAAATCCAGGTCCACATCATGCTGGAACGATCCCAGGTGAGGTTCAGCGCCAGGTCAAACGCGCGCGCGCGCAATTCCCGGGCGACTCTCCAAAATTCACGGAAGACGGCGGCGCCGTGCATTTTTGATCCGGAAAACGGGATCACCTCGTCAACCACCGAATGGCCGCGAATCAAATCGGCATATTCTTCGTGAAGCAGCCATGTGATGCGCGTCCTGGGATTGAGCCGCTTGATGGCCTGGGCTGCGGGCAGGCAAAGCAGGATATCGCCAAGGAAAAACGGACGAATGATGAGAACATGTTCCGGCATGGCGGTTGGCGTCGGGAGCGGCGTCATCCCCAACAAGACATCGCGAACAGCGCGCGCTGCGCGCACGACGCCTCGCCCCATCGCGCGGCGTTGTTCTCGGAGGAAAGCCATATTGTGATCTGCTCGATGAAATCCAGAGGTCTGCCGAACGAACACTTGTTCAAGCTTGATTGCCCGATCCATCCGCATTGCCTTCGGTCCCCTGGGTGCGCAAAGGGTTGGAGTGAAGCTCTCCGGAATTCTGGGACTTTGGCATGGAGCGGCAGAGGTAATACTCGGCGATCATCCGGGCGACAATGGCGCCGACGGTTTCATGGGCGTTGAAGTGTTCGTACATCCGCCGTCGTTCGGCGACGCCGATGGTCAATGCGCGTTCGCAGGCCGCGATCATGGCGGCGACGTTGGTGTGAGGATAGCGAACGATCAGTCCGGCTTGATAGAGATTTTCCAGGCGTCCGCCCCAGTGCGAGTCTTCCACGACCGGCACCTGCCCGACGCATCCCGCCCAGAACGGACGGTCGGTGTGGGAGAGGCGCATGCCGTAGGTGCCGAACATGCGGCCTTCGGGGCAGAGATGAACCTTTAACCGCCCGAATCGCGCCCGGTCGCTGACCCGAACCGAATAATCAAAGATCGCCTCGAATCGCTCCTTGAAATGCGTTTGAAGCGCGGCGATTTGATAGACGCGGTTCGGGGTCATGCCAATGGCCGATCCAAGGAAGATGATGCGATCTTCGACCTCCTCCTGAAATGGAAAAGAAAATGGGAGCGTGTTCGAGACCCAACTGTGTTGCAACCTCCGACAATCAGACGGCAGAATCTGTTCAATTTCGGGCGCCAGGGGGTCTTCGTCATGAATCAGGACGGAAAGATACGGCGCCACCGATCCAGCGAAACATTTCATGCGACGGCTGGCTTCGTCAAATGCCCAGTAAAGGACCTTGCCCCCTTGAGCGGTGAAAAGTTTCAAAAAGGGACCGACGCTCGATTCGATGAGCGTGGGTTGTTGGCCGGTGAAAACCAGCCAGCGTTCCACACCCGACATGGGAGGATTTTTCAGGAGCGCGAGCAGGCCGATCGGATCCGCAATCTGAGCGGGCAGGAATCGCAGAGACGGATGGCTCAGGAACGCCAGCACACGCAGGCATTCGCCGTCCCAATCGCAATTCAAACGCGCCCGCCGCATCATGACCTCGTTGGAGGAATTGATCACACAACGGGTCAGGTCCATACCGGGCAACGCTTCGAGGTAGGGCTTCGCGTCCCACAATCCATCCACCCAGGTGGAGAAATAAACGACGCGAACCGGCACACGACGTCCAACGTGCGAAACATCTCCGGTATGGGAGGCCAAATCCATGGGAATGCTTCTCTCTACCGCACCAACCGCAGCAGCCGCAAGCCGCGAAAAAAAACGAGGCGACGAGTCTCGTGCGCCGATCCGGGTTCCTGAACAACCGTGCGGGCGACGAATCCGCATGCGCCGGTGATCAAGGTCTTTATGCGTCCGCTCCGGTCCAATCGAGCGTGATTCCGAGAAAAGGTCCTGATTTTCGCAGCATCAGGTCGTACATCTCCGGCGCGCGGTGAAAGGGGACCTGATGCGTGATCAAAGGGCGCACCCGGATTTTATCCGCGGCCATCAGCGCCAGGGTCGCTTCCATCCGGAGCCGCGTCCAGCCGGCGACAAAGTGCGTTGTGATTTCATTTTGTTGGAGCAAGGCCATGTCGGCCCAGGTTCGCTCCGGGCTGAAGCCGCAATAGACAATTTGTCCGCGCCCGCGTTCCAGCAACGGAAGGTATTCGCGCTGCACGGTTTCGCCCTGCACTGAATCCAGCACTGCAGCGACCGTCTTGGATCCGGTGCAGCGATGAACCGCAGCCACAACTGTTTCATGATGATTGTTGATGACGAAATCGGCGCCGTGTCGCGCGCCAAGATCGAGCCGTTCCGGGTGGTGGCCGACAAGAATGACCTTGAACCCGCGCGCACGCGCCGCTTGCACAGCGCATTGGCCGATAATGCCGTCGCCATAGACCAGCGCCCATCCGCCGTCATTCATGGTCACGCGTTGCGCGGCGTTGTACCCGACCTGGGCGACAACGGCGCCGGAGGCGTCCACATCATCCACGCCATCGGGGATTCGGAACAGATGGGCAACCAGCGTGTTGGCGCTCGCCAGATGAGCGCCCCAAAAGGAGCGAATCGTGCCTTCCCAGACGCCTCCCACGGCCATCACCCTCTCGCCGACATGCCATCCCTGGACATCCGGACCAATCGCGACGATGCGGCCCGCGCGTTGATAACCCGGCACGCACGGAAACGGCGTTGACGCCCAGGTGAATAGATTGCGATAAATCCAGCCTTCGGTTCCCGTGCTGATGGTGGACATCGTGGTGCGGACCTGCACCTCGGATGGTCCGGGCGGCAGCATTTCGATGGTTTGGATGACGGCCTTTTCGAGTTCAGTGAAAACAACCGCCTTGGTGTCTGCGCTCATATCAGTCTTGTATGTCATGCCGCTCAACCTTGCAATCTTGCTTTGTGACAATGAGTCTCACGGCGTCGCGCACGCTGTTGAAGGTGGTGTTGAACCATAAGGTCAGAATTTGAGCCTTGCCGCCGCGGTTGCGCGAAGCAAGGATTGTGGGCGCGCGAACCGCCTTCGCGCGATTTCTTCTTATGAAAACACGCGCGTTGTTTTTTGCCGCCGCCATGGTGTGGGGAGGAACCGGACCCGCCTGCGCGGAGAACGCCTGTTGGGAAAAGGGCGAGGATGACGCCGCCGAAACGCTCGCCGCCATCCTCGGATCGAATCCCGCGGGGTGGACTTTCAGCGACAAGGGGCAGATCGAGGAAATCGATGGCCGCAAAACGCTCGCCACCGGCGACAAGCTGCTGACCCTCCTCAGTTCCACCGTCTATGGAACCAACATCGAGTACACCCTCACCTTCCGCGTCACGGCCCCGCCGGAAAAGGCCGCCGGTCTCGCTTTTCAGATTGGCATCACGAATGCCGCCTCGGTGCATGACGCCTCACCGGGCGCGGCTTTTCACGTCCCGGTCAACGCCCCCTACGCAAGCAGTTACGTGTACGGTCCCACCAACAGTAACGCCGCGCTCCTTTTTTCAGCAAGCGCGCTGCGGAGGTCAATGCGCTGCCCGTCAAACTCAACGGCGGACATTCCGGATCGCTTTACCTTGTCACCATCCCCCTTGATCCCGGCCAGCTTTCCGATTTCTCGGACCTCGACGCGCTCGAAGTGGAGTTGACGAAGGAGGTGAAGCCATTCCGAAGCTATCCCGACCCGATTTGTTTCAGTTTTCACCAGGGCGGGTTGCCCAGCAGCGTCCACATCTTCGCGATGACGATGGAACGGTCGCCCATCGCCATGGAATTCAAGCCGGACAAGTTCGGCCACGTCTGGACCGCGCCCCTTAAACCCGCCTACACCGTCACTCTGCGCAACCGCACCGCTGCGGCGCGCTCGGTGGATCTGGAACTTTCCACGCTCAGCCATGACGGCGCGTCCAAGACAACGCAGAAACAGACCGTCCCCGTTCCGCCCGGCAACGCGGACATTGCCGTCAAATTCCCGATCAACGACCTGAAAAAGTTCGGCCACCATACCGTTGAACTGACGATGAAGGACGGCGACCAGACATGGGTTGAGAAACGCGCCCTCGCGCAGTTGCAGCCGGACACGCGGGCGCACGGCGATTGGGATGAGGGGCGCGGCCCGCTTTTCGGCATCTTCGATTGGGGCGGCGGGCATACCACACCCAAGCGAATTGACTCCCTTCAGCTTCTGGGCGAAGCCGGCGCGGAGACCACGCTCGGTTCGTTCGAAGGCGCGCCTCCCGCTGAGCGCGCCCTGGCGGAAAAATTCGGCATGTTCACACTCTATTTCTTCGACGCGGCGACGATCTATTACAACGCGTTCGTTTCTCCCCCTGAATTGAAGGCAAAATACGATCCTTCCAAGCCGGAGGAATCGGGTGCTGCGCTGGTGGAATTTCTCAAGCCGCTTCAAACCAAGCCCAGTTCCGTCACGCGTCCCATCGAGGTGCCTTTCTTCCCGGAACCGTGCATCGGTCCCATCAGCTACGGCAATCTTCCGGATTACTATGGCGAGCCGGAACATCAACTGACCGAGGACGAGGAAAAGAATTACCAGATGTACCTGACCAAGTTTTTGATCGGCGCCAGGGCGATCCGCAAGCAGTGGCCCCAGGCCAAGCTGATGCTGCCGCACGGCGACCCGCTCTTCTGCGTTCCGTTTCTCCGCCGCAGCGCCGACGCGTCGGATTTGCTTTCTGCGTCAGGCGCGACAACCTGCTTCGAGGGGGGGCGGATTGC
Source organism: Verrucomicrobiota bacterium (assembly GCA_016198745.1). GTDB lineage: Bacteria > Verrucomicrobiota > Verrucomicrobiia > JABWAM01 > JABWAM01 > JACQHZ01. The sequence continues at coordinate 3,643 of JACQHZ010000460.1, read as the reverse complement.
GGGCCGGCCTTTGAATCCCGACTTTCATGAGTGACATGCGCAACGGTTTTTTGTATCGGAATGCGTATGAAACATTCCAGCGTGCTTCCGTTGTCTGAATTCCGGGGCACGGCGCGCGCTTGCGGAAAAGACTATGAATGCCCCGCCGCATGCCGCGCGGCGAAGCAAAGGGTGCCTCTCTCCAGCCTGAAAGCAAACACGCGCAACCGCGCCGAACGCGCCGCCGCCCTCATGCGAAAATACCGGGGCCGCATCGATCGGCATGTCGTCGAGGCGATTTTGTGCGATCATTTTCCGCGCCGCGGACTGTGCATCTGCCAGCATCCGGTCCCAGGGCGTCTGGGCATGACCATTGACAGTTTCTACGCGGTGCCAGCCAAGAGGGAGTTTTGGATCGCGCGCGGCCACCCCTGCCGCCGCCTGTACCAACGGCACCGAATCACCGGCTGATTCACCCATTGCGAGATAAACGTCGGCGACGCCTTCCATGAAACTGCCATCCAAAGAGCATTGCGCGGAGCTTGCGCGCCGGTTGGCGCGGGTTTATCCGGATGCCCGATGCGAACTTCAGTTCAGCTCGCCCCTCCAGCTCCTGGTGGCCGTCATCCTCTCCGCACAGTGCACGGACAAACGCGTCAACATGATCACGCCCGGCCTCTTCCAAAAATATCCGGACGCCGCGCATTTCGCCGGGACATCCCAGGAGGAACTGGAGGCGGCCATTCGCAGCACCGGTTTCTTTCGGAACAAGGCCCGCAACATCCGGCTTTGCTGCCAGGCGCTGGTCAGCCGGTTCGGAGGGAAAGTGCCGGAGCGCATGGAGGACCTTCTCACCCTGGACGGCGTGGGGCGCAAAACCGCCAACGTCGTGTTGAACGCCGCCTTCGGCAAGAACGAGGGGGTTTGCGTTGATACGCACGTCCTGCGGCTGGCCGGACGGCTGGGGCTTTCGCGCGAGACCTCTCCGGAAGGCGTTGAACGCGATCTCATGCGCCTTTTCCCTCGCGCGCAATGGGGCAATCTGACCTCAGGGTTGATCTGGCATGGACGGCGTCGCTGCCACGCCCGGAGGCCGGATTGCCAAAATTGCGAGATTCAGGCCATTTGCCCCTTCCCAAAAAAAAATGCACTTTTTGCTAAGAAACAGTTGTCAGATGCCTCTGGATTTGGCAGAGGTGACATATCGCGCCCCCGTGCCGCGGACGTGCGTTCGCGGCGCAGCGCAAAAAATCCCTAAAAGGAGGAAAGAAGTATGGCTCGTAAACCAAATGCTGCATTCATGAAACCCGTTCAGCCCGACGACAAACTCGCGCTGGTCGTGGGATCCAAACCGCTTCCACGCACAGAGTTGACCAAAAAACTCTGGGCTTACATCCGGAAGAATGGACTGCAAGACAAACAAAACAGGAGAAACATCAACGCGGATGACGCGCTGAAGGCCGTGTTCAACGGCAAGAAGCAAGTCAGCATGTTTGACATGACCAAGCTGGTCAGCAAGCACGTGAGCTGAGAGTTTTCTTTTGCCGCAACAAAGAGTCGGGTTGACTTGATTGACCCCATCCAGGCGGGCTGTCGCTTTCCTGGATGGGGTTAAATTTTTACCGGAACGCTGTTTGCCGGGGGAGCAAGCGGTTGCAATTGGGAGAACGGGGATTGAATCACCAAGTTCTTCACGTCTTTCAACCCGGCACGGTGCTGGACGCAAATGCACGAACACGTCAACGCACCCTTGAATCTGGCCGCCCGTCGTGCTAGTTTATGAATAATGAAACTCCGCCTCGATCTGCTGGAGCACCTGACCACCGACGACATCCTGGAGGAAGCAGCGGCGAATCAGCACCGCTACAAACCCGAGCCTACTTTCTCAAAAACTGGGACTGGGCATCTGTCACCCAGATCAATGGCGGACTCTGCGAACGAGGCCGCGCGCAGCGAGGCGTTAACTCGGAAGCTCATGCGACGGTTGCCAAAGAATGGGAACAACGGCGATCCTGCGAGTTGACCCTTTTGGAAGCATTTCAATTCCTCAAGTCCTGCCACCGGCGCGCGCCATTCCTGTTTTTTAACGGCAACACTTTCGCCGAAATCGCACGGGCGCTGGCCAACGCGCTGTTCAACGATCTCCCGTTTCATCGCCGCAAGGAGGCTTCGTCCGCCGTCGCTCACTTCATCACTGGCGTCCTCCCGCAGGAAATGATGATCGCCGCGATCAAGAGCCTTTGTCAGGCCGCTGATTTTGGGCCGGGTGACCGGGTGAAAACTCTTCGAGGTTCACTGCACGGCGTCATCGTCAAGGTGCTGGATGACGGACGAGTGGTCTGGCGGCCAGATCGCGCGGAGGCGGAATTGACCGCGCTGCCGGAAAGCCTTTGCGCTGATGATCCAACGGGAGATTGACCCATGAATGAATCTCTTCCGGACAAACTCCGTGCAGGATTTGGTGATGTTGCAGAAACCCAGGCCGGCGTCGCCCTTGAGGATCCTAATTCAGCGCTTCCTCCGCCTCCTTCAGTTTTTCACGGAGTTGTTCCCACCACTTCCGGCTGGCCTGTTGCGAGAGTTCCTCAAGGTTGGGGAGCAGCACGCGTGCAGGTTCCTCCCGCTGAAAAATCCCCTCCGTGTTCTTGCGGCACAGGCGGATCATCCGCTCCTTCGGGGAGGGATGCGGATCAAGCCAACCCGCCTTTTCCGCCAACGTGCTGGAACGGATTTGGGACTGGGTCTCTTCCGGGAGGTTGTTTGCACTTTGAACGATCAGGGTGGCGAAATCACCCGGGACATTTGGGACTCGGCGACGGGCGCGCACTCCGACATGGCTGGATCGAGGCCGAGCAAGGTTGAGAGCGGTATCCAGTTCGGCTGACCTTCAGACCACGCAAGATCGGCGGGAACCAGATTGCCGTCGGTCAGCCACTGATTCACCTGCTCCACGGAATACGGCCCCAGTTGCTCTTGCCCTCGCAGGATGTGGATCTGCATGGTTGGATCAACTACGGTGTATCTGCATCTTCTCGAAAGGGTGCTGCCTGGTCGGCCCCCACAGAACGAGACGCCCCGGAGCAAACGTCATATTACGCCCCACGCACGCCCCGATGCGAGTGGCAATCACACCGAAAGTTGGTGGGAAATGCCTATTTTCACAGAACTCGGTTGGATTTTGCATGGTTCACCGATCCCCGCTTGCGCGGGGACAAGCTTCGGGGATAAACCTGCCATTAGCCGGCGGTGCTTTCAAGGTGATTGCAGTGTGAAGGATAGGAATTTTGATTTTGAAGAGGACGGCTTGGGCAGTGGCCGGGTCGGCGAGGATGACGGTTTGTGGTTGCGGCTATGCCGCGCCGGGCCTTGGTTATTTCATTTTCCATGGGACGCCTCTGTTTTTCGTTGACTCCGGTATCAACGGCCCGGTAGTCTGGCGGGCATGAGTTACGGGAAACGTTGGGAGTGGGAGTCCGCCTGTTGTTCCATGGGTCATGCGATTGCTCGATGCACAGCGCAACGTAGCCGCAACCAAAAGATGTAGCGGCGTCCCGCCGCGGCGGGACGAAGCGCAGTCTGCAAACGGGGCTGCGCTTCATAGAAGCGGAGCTGCAACATCGGGAAAATCTTGTCGAAAATACGCGATTCTTGAACATTGTAGTAC
>JACQHZ010000442.1 GCA_016198745.1 Verrucomicrobiota bacterium | reverse complement strand
GTTTCATTTCAGCGGCTCAATCTTGAATACGGGTTCCTTTCGCGCGGCCAAGGACCAGTCGGCCATGAGTTCCTCGCGGTGAATCTCGATCCATGCCGCCACCAGCTTGAGTTTGGCTGGTGGCAATGATCCTCGCAGAATCTTGCCTGTCACGGTTCCGGCCTCTCCGCAACGCTAAAATCACAAAAACGAAAGTTCCGGAAAACGGGTCAGGAAACGGTCAGTCCTTTGGATTAATAATCCACGCGAGTTTTGCTTTGTGGCAGAGGATTTGATAAGTTTTGCCCATGCAGACGAAGATTAAAAAGATTGGCGCCGGGTTCGGGTTGCTCCTGCCAAAGAAGTTGCTCGACGCCTGCGGCTTTGGCAGCGAGGCCACCGTCACGCTCTTGAACAAGACGCTCATTGTGATCCCAGGTTCGCGGCAAGCGCGCGAAGGCTGGGCGGAGACGTTGCGGAGTTTACCGCAAGGGGATCTGAAGCGTGAACCTGTTAACTTGAGAGTCTCTTGCAAAACCCCATTGTGAGGTGTAGCTGCGCTTCTGCGAAGCGCAGTTTTCCGACCTGTCTCCCCTCCGACGGGGGGATAGAAGGCGCTTCGCAGAAGCGCCTCTACACAATTTTGCAAGCAGCACCTGAGTAGTTACGAAAAGGAAGCATCATGACATCACGCGAACGGGTACTGACCGCCTTTGCCCATGCGGAACCGGACCGCGTTCCCTGCTGGTGCGGGGCATCCGACGAATTTTGGGCCAAAGCCAAACGCCGGTTGCAATTGGAGGACGAACCCCTCCGTGTGCGCCTGGGCGACGATTTTCGACGGGTCTTTGCCCGCGATGCCCGTCCGCAACGGCCCCTGTCGTCGGGCGCGACCTGCCGTTCGATCTTTGGGATCGAGCGTCATGGGTTGGGCTATGGCCAACCGTTGTCCCACCCCCTGCAAGGCGCCACGCTGAAGCAGGTGCACGATTATTCCTGGCCTGATCCGAAATGGATGGATGTCTCACGGATCAGGGACGAGGCGCTGGCTTGGAAGGAACATTACGCCATTTTGGGCGGCGATTGGTCCCCGTTTTGGCACGATGCCATTGATCTGCTGAACATGGAGAACCTCTACCTGGCGGCCTACGATCAGCCCGAGTTGCTGGACGCAGTGCTCCAACACGTGGTGGATTACTATGCCGCCGTCAGTCAAAGGATCTTTGATGCCGCAGGCGATGCCATCGACATTTTTTTCATCGGAAACGATTTTGGCAGCCAAACCGGGCCGTTGATGAGCGCGGCGATGTTCCGCCGCTTCTTCCTGCCGCACGTCAAGCGGTTGATTGATCTCGGCCACCGGTATCAACTGAAAGTCATGTTGCACTGCTGTGGCGGGTACCAGCCCTTGATCCCCGCCATGATCGAGGCGGGCCTGGACGGGTTGCATGCGGTGCAGCCCGGTTGCACGGGAATGGACCTGGCGCGGCTGAAGGCCGATTTTGGAAAGAAGATTCTATTCAACGGCGCCATTGATTCCCAACACATCCTGATCGACGGCACGCCGTCATCGGTGCGCGAGGGAACTCGCAAGGTCCTGGAAATCATGATGCCCGGCGGGGGCTATGCCGCCGGCGCCAGCCATGACTGGATTCTGGAGGAAACTCCTGTCGAGAACGTGTTGGCCATGTTCGACGCAATCAGGGAATTTGGGGTTTACAACATGCGCCAACGTTCATAACCCGTTTCTTCAACGGCAACTTCCCATCCTTTAACCCGCATATTTCATCCCGCCGTGGCGGGATGAAATATGCGCCTTGTCCTTTTTGCCTCTGGAAAGAGGTCCCGCCACGGTGGGACAAGGCCGAGTTTTCCCCCAGGCCAGCCCCGAAAGCTTTCGGGGGAATGACGGCGAGTGAAGGGATGACCTGAATAGAACTCTCCGTCAAATCGGGCGGCTTCAGAAAATGTGTTTCTTATCCGCTTCCCCCTTGGGGGGATGGGATGGGTGGAACCGCCGAACTCGGCGGGGATGGCGGCGGGACGCGCGGGAGTTGCCAGATGGAAAAATTGCCAACTTGGTGCAATTTCGAGAAGGACAGGGAGACCGGCTGGTTGGTGACCAGGTAATCCACCGCGTGCAGGCGGGCCAGGGAAATCCATTGTTCCGCCGTCAGGGAATGGAACTGACGATTGGCCTTGGCGCCGACAGTGAGCGGCCAGTACCCAACGATTTTCATACGGTCGCTCCACGCCTTTCCGTACACCGGGTTGAAAATGGACGGGGCGCCGTCCTTGTATTCCACAAAAGTGCTCCTCCGGGAAAACATCCGGAAGCCTTCCATGTTGGGAGGGGTGAAAAACATTGCGCCGGGTGATGTGTGGTCCCGCACCCACAACTGGACCTGATTCCATTCCTTCTGCATGCCCTGACCCGGCCAGCAAATCCGGGACATCCATCTGACGCGCGATTCGGGCTTGAACGGCCAGGCATTCAGGAACTGGGTGGAAATCAGAACCAGGGCACCGCCCAGCCCAATGGCGCCGAGCGCTCTTCTCAGCCAAAACCAGGGGATTTTTTCAGAGTAAACAATCGCGAGAAAAAGGGCGAACCCTGCCCCGAATCTGCCGAGCAGAGACGGGGTCCACAGGTTTTTTCCCAGCAAGCCGCGCCCCGGCCCGGTCGGAGTAAACGCCTCGACAAAGAGAAAGACGGTAACCAACAGGACCACCCCGGAAGAAAGCCAGCGTTTCGGCCCTTCCAAGACGAGAAGCCCCAAGAAGAGCAGCGTGCTGGTCAGCGCGATTTCCCGTGGAATCTGGACGCCAGTGGTCATTACCAGAAACCAGGCGGCAATCCAGGCGGACACCCAGGCCGCACCCGTCCGGGCCTGGGCGGAAAGAATTCGGGCGACGCCGATCACAGCAAAGAGTCCCAGGATGTCCAGCGCCCGGTTCCACTGAAGCTGGTAAACCGGCTGGGACATGAACCCGTCGGCTGCACAATACTGGGCAAGCAGGAGCAGGCATGCGCCGAAGCCGGCTGCGCCGTACCACCGCTCCGAACCGTCCGCACGCATCGGGGAAATGCCCAGAAGGAAAAGCCCAAGGGTCAGATTGAAACATAGCCAGCCCTGGGAGTTCCAACTGCTGAAAAAATATAGGCATGGCGGGCGCGTACCAGGTCGCAAAGCTCCTGGTGGCTGGGGGCATGTCCCTCGGGATGGGCGGGCATCGTCCACACCCAGATCAGCATGGGGAGAATCACCAGACCAAACGCGACCCCGCCTTCCGCCAAGCGGCGGAGCCCCGCCCACGTTCTTTTTCCGTCGGATCCGGTTTCAAAAAGAATCCCGCGCCAGTTGAAGACGAGGCCGGTGGCCGCGATCACCAGCCAGATGATCGCGGATAGAGCGTGCATCTCGAAGGCAAGCCCGAACAGGATGCCGCTGGCCACGAACCGGTTCCGCCAGAGCTGTTCCATGGCGAAGAAAAGCAGGGGCAGGACCGCCAGCCGCATGCTGGTGTTCGTTTCATAGAGATGGATGGGATTTCCGACGAGGCATTTGTTCATGACCAGGAACAGAAGCACGAACCATGCGGCCCGCCGGTCACGGGTCAGGGACAGGGTCATCCGCCACAATCCCCAGAAAATACAAAACCGGGCGACCACATACCCGATGAAAAGAAGCCATTCCCATCCGAACCAATCGCTGAGCGGCGCCAGCAGAATCCAGAAGACAGTGTAGCTATGGCCGAGGAACGTGCTGAGATACAAGTCGGCCGGCTGATCCTCACACAATCCGCGATACCGGTCCACAAGCGCCAGATAGAGCGGTTGGTCGCCGACGGCGAAGTCGTAGCCAACCAACAGGCCATTGACGACGGAAATGAGGGCGATCCCAACAAACGACGGGTTGGTGTCGCTGCCCGCCAGAATCCGCCCGAGGAAACGAACGGAGGGCTTGAGAGTTTGGAATGGCGAAAAGGGGGTAATGCTCAAATCATGAACCCGCCCACACTACCGGGCAATTCCTTTTCCGCGCGCAGCGGAATCAACGCGAATCAACGGTAACCGTGCGCACCTTGGCTGCCTTGCGAATTCTTCCTTTCGCGTCCACATGCGCTTGATCGCAATAGGCGATCAAGAACCTGTTGTCGGCGATCGGCATGAGGCAGGTGTAGCCGTCTTTCTGGAGGTGAACATGGTGGGGGTCCTCCTGCAGAATCTTCTCCCATGTCCAGCCCCCCTGCTTCGGCATGCCGGTCGGCAGCACTTCGATCGGCTTGGTCCATGCCCGTAACAGAGATCATCATCCTGGTTGTTGTTGATGGTGTAAAGGATCTCGCCGCCGGGCATGCGCGAGATTGTGGGGAACTGCCAGTAGCCCCAGGTCCGCTCGGCGGGGTCCGCCATGGAGATGATGACCGGTTCGCTGAGAGCGACCCTGACGGCGGTCGCGGGGATCGTTCGGAGCGACTTCATGAAGGGGCGTCAGCCTTCCAGCGTAAATCCGATCTTGATCGTCACCTGCCACTGCGCAACCTTGCCCTTGTCGATGGCCCCGCGTGTTTCGACCACCTCAAACCACCGCAGGTTGCGGACGGTCTTGTTGGCGCGGGCCACAGCGGCGTTGATTGCATCCTCAAGCGAAGAAGTGGAGGTGCCTATGATTTCGAGCTTCTTGTAGATGTTGTTTTTCATGGGGATTGTCTTATACCAACCGGACACGCGAAAACAAAGCAAAAAGCAGGACACGCTTTTTCCGAGACTG
>JACQHZ010000441.1 GCA_016198745.1 Verrucomicrobiota bacterium | reverse complement strand
CGCCACGGCGGGATGCCACATCTTAAATCTGTAGCCTATGCTACCATCTGCTTAGTAACACCACCGCAAAGTAATCAGGCATGAACACCATCCGACAAGTTGATATTAGCCGGCGGCTGCGGATTTCGCGCTCCACCGTTTCGGCCATCCTGAACCCGCGGTCGTGCGTTAAAATCAGCGATCAGACTCGTCGCAAGGTGCTGCGGACGGTCGAACGACTGGGGTATCGGCCGCATCGTTATGCGCAAGTGATGCGCAAAGGCAAAAGCGACCTGATCGGAATCGTCAAATCCGTGTGGCCCACTTCCAGCCGCTACCAATTCGACACGTGCGCCTATGACAGCATCCTCCGGTCCGGTTATGAGCCTTTCGTTGTGGAGATGGACTGGGTGGAACACCCTGAAAGACTGCAACGCGCCGTGAATGCCGCGCTCGACGCCCGCGTCGAGGGCGTTCTTTTTCTGGGATTGTCCGCCAACGGACCGCTGCATGAGATCAAGCGGTTGCGTCAACAGCGCATTCCCATGGTCAGTCTCAACGGCGTCGCGCTTCCGGAAATCGCCCAGGTGCGAAGCGACGTGCAGCGCGGCATGCGGGAATTGACGCGCCGCGTGCTGAGTTTTGAACATCGGCGGGTGACGCTCTTGACGCGCCTGCCGACCGTGCCCGACGCCGGCCGCGCCCTGGAGCCGGTCTTTTGTTGGCCGGTCTTGGAACGAATCCGAGGGTTTCAAGCGGCCATTCTGGAGGCTGGCGGCCGGGTGGAACTGGATTCATCCCTCGCGCAGACATGGGACATCCGCCTCCTTCCCGCCGCCCAGGCCAAATCCAAAACGGCCCTGGTTGGCCGGGTCATGGTGGAACCGCCGGAAACGGAGTGGCACGATCTGCATCAGGTGGGCAAAAACGCCATGGAAAAAGTCCTTGCCCTGGATGAGCGTCCCCAGGCGGTTCTTTGTCACAACGATTTCTGGGCCATCGGCGCGCTGACCGCTTGCGCCGCGAAAAATGTCCGCGTGCCGCAGGATCTTTCCCTGACCGGGTTTGATGGGTTGCCGGTCAGCGAATACGGCAGCGTCCCGTTGACTACCGCCAATCAGGCTGCCGAAGAAATGGCCCGCCGTGGCGTAGGCATCTTGACGAACCTCATCCAACGGAAGAAACCCTATGCAGGCGGAGTTTACGCGCGCATTCCCTACCAGATGGTCTTCCGCCAATCCTGTGCCCAGCCCCAGGTGTAAATTCACCGTCATTGTGAAACCAACGCTTCGGTTCCCCCTTTTCCTTTCCCTGGCCATCTTGCTTCAGGCCGGCCCGGTTTTCCTGTGGTCGCTTGAAAGCAACCCGGCCGGTATAAGTCCAGCGCCGCAAGGCGCGGCCACCAACTTGATTGTCAAGCTCCGTACTCAGCAACATCCACTGGACAACTGGACGGTCGAGACCCGCCTTGATTTCGGTCAATTAGCCAAATGGGGCGGTCTTCCCAGTGATGCCGGGGATTGCGTCATCGAGGTCTGGGAAAAAGACCCTTCCGGTAAAAACCCGGCCCAAATGCCTGCGGAACTGGTCACCGAAAATCCCAAGTCACCTGACCGCAGGGATTATCTGGTCTGGATCGCAAAGGGCCTAACCCCGCCCCAAATGGTTCGCCGATTCGAAATCCGCTTTCGGCCGGCTGCTTTGTCCCCGTCAATCCGCGCCGCCCCGGAAGGCGCGGCCACTTTGCATTGCGCCTGGGACGAGGACAACCGCAAGGTTAAAATCGCCAATCCCTGGTTCGAAATCACTCACGACACCCGGCGGGGCGGCGCCCTGGTCGAACTGGGTTACCCCCGTTCAAACGGGAAAATCAAAATCGGGATGGAGGATTCCATCGTTCAGAACCAACAAGAATATCGTGTGCGCGACGACCATGATCCGGAAATGAACATCACCGGGGGAAAATTGCGCACGGTGGTGGAGGTCAAAACCGTTTTCAAAGGGTCGGCCGGCGAAAAAGACCGGCCGGTTCAGACGACTTACCGTTACACCTATTATGCCACGCTGCCGCTCATTCGCCTGGAAACGCGTTTTGCCGAACAGCGCCTTCCCCAACCATGCGAAGCGGTCCAACAGGCCTGTTTCACTTTTCCCAGGACGCCCTTTCAATTTCAAAACTGGATGAGCGGCGAACCGCTGATGTCCAAAGCGCTGGCCAACAGTCCCGCAACCATTTCGCTGGGATCGAAAATGGGGATCAGCGGCGAGTGGGGCCTCCTCAACAACGCGCAGGATGCCTTGGGAATCATCGGCGCCAATCTGGACGGCATTTACCACACCAAGGAAAGCCTCGCCCTCAGGGGATTGTCCATCGTTCCTTGGCGCGGCGGCCCTTGGATCGGCAATCCGTTTGATTGGAACGCGCACCTTTATGTTGGCCCGACCGAGCAAGCCGTCGCCTACGCGCGGGCCGCCGCTAGTTACCATCTGGAACTGGAAATTCCGGCCGTCAGCGGCCGGCTCACGGCGGCGCGCAACCGTTTGGAATCCCTCCCGCCCGCGGGACGAACGGACCTGGCGGTTGCCGCCATGTTGTTGCGCAGCGCGGAAAGGCGAACGGAACAGGCGCGCGAACTGGATGGCGCGATCCAGTTGCTGGAGCTGGCCGAAAAAATGCTCAAGGAACCCAAGCCGATGACCGAGTTGCCGTTGGCCATTGAGACCCCCTCCTTCCTCGCCCTGGCCAATGAACAGACGGCGTTGCTTTTCAAAATCACGCCGCAAACCGCCGCCCTCGATGGCATTTTTCACAACGTCAACCGGCATGCTTTTCTCGCCCCCGCGACGGAACCCCGCCCGCTCTGGGAACTGCAATTCAAGGAAGTCGGCCCAACCGATGGATGGATTCGCGTCAACAGCGCCCGCGCGCGCGCCGTTCAAAAACAGTTGCATCGCCCCAAAGACGGCGTTTTGCAGCTCGATCTGCGCTGGCTGGCGCCGGAAGGCGACCCCGCCGAGGTGCGCGTCAACGTCACGCTCCAGAAGGGCGATCCGCTTTCGCGGTGGAAGATTCACGTCAAGCCCGCCAATCCCAAACTGGGGCTGTGGCACGTGAATTTTCCCGTCATCAGCGGAATTTCGCGCGAGCCGGCCGAAGGCAACGATTTCATGGTTCTGCCCAGCAAGTCCGGACTGCTGATCCGAAATCCGAGCCAAGGCGCGGAATACAACAACTTGTTTCCGGGCGAAGTCTCCATGCAGTTCCTGCCTTATTGGCAGGAGGGCGCGCCAGGCGGGGCGCGACCCTCCAGCGGCCTTTTTCTTGGCGCTTACGATGGCGAAGCCAATGTCAAACGGTTCATCGTGGGAAACGCCGGCGGCGGCGCGGAAATCATCGCCCAGCATCCGGTTCCGAACATGGGCGTAGCCGGCGCTGCTTTTGATCTGACGTTTCCCTTCGTGGCGGGCGCATTTGACGGCGATTGGTTTGATGCCGCTAAAATGTATCGCCACTGGGCCCAACAACAAAAATGGATGCCCAAACAATCTCTCTTGACCAATCCGGATATTCCCAAATGGTTCAAGGAGTCTTCCCTGACCTTTCGCTGTTCGGCCATCGTCCACACCAATCTCGCGGAACATGCCGCCGCTTGGGCCAGGGCCTTCGGCGCGCCGGCCATGTTCAACTTGTACGATTGGACCACCAATCATCACGACATCGTGAATGCGCCCGAAATTCATCCGCGGCCGGTTTATCGAGAAGCCGCCCGGCAAATGCGCGCCGCAAATCTTTATCCGGTTCCCTATGTCCTTTTCACCAGTTGGCACACCAACAGCGTTTCGTGGGTTCGGGATCGCGCCGCGCAAGCCGCGACGCGCAACGCGGACCAGTCGTTTCAGCTTGGAATGTGGTACGATATTCCGGTCGCTCACATGTGCCCGGTTGCTTCCACGTGGCAGAACCGGCTGAAAACCACTTTTACCCAGGTCATCGAGGCCGGCGACGTTTACGGCGTCTATATGGACCTGGCGGGAACGAGTTGCGGCCTGCTCTGCATGTCCGCCGAACACGGGCATCCGGTGGGGGGCGGCCACCATTATATTGACGGCACGCGGACCATCATGAAGAATATGCGGGAACTGGCGCGAAAAAAACATCCCGAATTCGTCACCCTGATGGAAGGCAATTCGGAATGTTACCTCGACGTGGTGGACGCCTATGTGCTTTTCAACGGTGTTTCGCCGGCCAATCTGCAGCCGGAGAACGTTCCCATGTTCCAGGCGGTTTACGCCGATTACCTCCGGCCCTACGGCGGCAAAGGGTTCGGTTATCGCGGCAACGGCGATGAAGAAGGCCTGACCGCCGCGCAAGGCTTCGTGTTTGGCTGTCCCGTCGGACGGATTTTCACGGAGCGCGCGGTCATTTCCGAAAAAGATCCGCCCGCTTACGCTTATCTCAAACAGTTACTGGCCTTTCGTCAGGCCGCGCATCCTTACCTGGCTTATGGCGAAATGCTGCGTCCTCTGGCGTTGATTTACACTTCAGGCCCCGACCGGCCGCTGTATCGGGCCGGGCTGGCCGTTGCCACCGCCACCTGGCGGGCGCCCGGCGGCGGAGTCGCCTTCGTCTTCGCCAACGGCATGTATCCCGGCGATCCAACCGCGTTCAAGTACAAAATCGTTCCCAAGGAATACGGAATCCCAACGGACGGTTCCCACGCCCTGTATCTGCTGACCCCGCAAGCGCGAAGTCTTTTGCAGGAAATCAAGGGGCCCGTTGAACGCGACGACCAGCTGCCGGCCTGGGGGGTCCGGATTTTGGTGGCCGCCCCTTCCCAATAGGAATCCATAAACGCGCTATTGATCGGATGACGGTTTAAATCTCAAAAGGGCTTGCATATCGGTCCGAATTTGGTATGCTTTTCGGTTAGGAGCGTGCCTTATGAAAATCGCCGAAGACATCCGTCCCGTAACCTACCTGAAAGCGCAGGCCGCCAGCCTGTTGGAGCAAGTCAACAAGACCCACCGTCCGGTCGTCATTACCCAGAGTGGCGAACCGCGCGCGGTGCTGCAGGACCCGGAAAGCTACGAGCAAATGCGCAACGCCATGGGCATCCTCAAGCTGATTGCGCAAGGGGAACAGGATATCCGCGCCGGTCGGGTGAGGCTCCAGCGGGAGGTTTTTGAGCGCCTCGATTGCAAGCTCAAGATGCGGGGATCAAGAAGATGAGTCTGCGTCGGCATTATGAGGTCTGTTGGTCGCGATCGGCGGAGACGGACCTGGAGGCGGTCATTGATTACATTGGCGAAAACAACCCGGCCGTCGCCCCCCGCATTCTTCAGGAACTCCGCCGCAAGGTTGGCGCTTTATGCGTTTTCCCGGAACGCGGACGAATTGTCCCCGAGCTCAAAGCCCAGGGGATTGCCGTATATCGTGAAATCATCCACCCGCCGTGGCGGATCATGTATCGCATCGGAGCAGGCGCGGTTTACGTCTTGACGGTGCTCGATGCCCGGCGAAATGTCGAGGACCTGCTGCTGGAGCGATTGATTCGCACGGGTGATATCGAAACGAAATGACCGGCAAGACCTGTCCGTCCTGCTTTTGACAACATGTTAATTTTTATTCCCCCGTCCTCCTGGCATTACCGCGGCAAAAAACCTTTTGCCGGCGTCGTGGATCATCGCGGCTTGCTGCAAATCCGCCATCCCTGGCGGGAAAGCATCGCACGCCGTTTCGGCGAGTGGCAAACCACCCTGTCCTTGCCCGGCGATTGGTTTTGGAAAAAAACTTTCCTGTCCTTCTATCAATCCGACAGCTACTGCGGCTTGAATCAGATGGGCAACCCCTGGTTTGGCATTCAAGCTTTCGTTGGCCATCGGTTCAAACAACTTTTCGTCAATGGCCGTCTGCTGTGGGAACAGGATGTGGCGGACGACGAACTGGCCGGCCCGGTCGAAAACTATTATTACCTGCCCGCGCGGAGCAAGGCCTTTCACGATCCCTATCGCGTCGTGGACATCACGCGCTGCCTGGCCAAAAATTTGCGCATCGTTTTTCGTGTGGCCGACAAGGTGAGCAGCCGGACCAAACTCGACCCCGACCGTTATCACCGTTATGGATGGGGCCGATTCAACCCCGCCCGGGTGGCCGGCCGTTTTCAAACCGATGTCTTTTTCGGCGATATCTGCCTGAACCCGGATGGCAAACCGGTCACGCCCCCAACGGCCCTTGGTTTTTCAAAAAAGTCCCGCCCGCTTTTTTCTCCCGTGGCCCTTCCGCCGGCGGGAGTTCCCTTGGAGCTTCAGCGTCCCGCCGGGCTGCCCAGTCCGGGTTTCCCCGTCCGTTGCGGGGTTCCCCTCCCGCAGGGGGCCGTCCGGCCCGGCCAACACCTGCGGCTGAAATCCAGCGCCGGCGCTTTGCGACACGCCAGGGTGGAACCCACCAGTTGGTGGCCGGACGGAAGTGTGCGGTGGACGCTTTGTTCTTTTGTTTCCGGGCCGGCCCGCAAATTTTATCTGTGCAAAGAAAACCGGCCGCCGCCGCCGCGACCGCGGCGGAAGCGTTTTGTAAAAAAAATTTCCAACGGCGCGCTTGAAATCCAGGTTGGCGCGGCCAAGGGC
Organism: Verrucomicrobiota bacterium; assembly: GCA_016198745.1. Taxonomy (GTDB): domain Bacteria; phylum Verrucomicrobiota; class Verrucomicrobiia; order JABWAM01; family JABWAM01; genus JACQHZ01. The sequence goes on along the minus strand of JACQHZ010000441.1, from coordinate 14,304 downwards.
CGGGGGCTTTTTGAGCAAAGAAGGACCTGCATCTCAAGGCGGTGGGCCATCCGGGGCGCGTGGCCAACCTGCGCGCAATTCCCCTTTATGACCATTCGGCGGCGCTTTGTTCCCAGGAAACCTTGCGCGAAGCGCGTCTTTATGAAAGCAGCGGCTGGGTGGGGTCGGCAAAACGCGCCCCAGGTTATGTGCATGTCCGCCACCCGCGCCTCGGCCTGGTGGCCGCTATCCGGTGGTTTTATGAAGAATTTCCCAAAGGCATCCGGGTCAGCCCGCAAGAATTGGCCCTTTGCGTTTGCCCGGAATACCCCGGGGCCTTGGGCTGGCGTCATGATATTCCGTTCGTGCGCATCGGCCGTGGCGAAGCCAAACGGCAAAGCGTTGCCCTTTGGTTTCTCCGCCGCCCCATTGCCGCCCACGATGCGGAAAAATTCAACGCCTGCGTTCAGGAACCGCCCCGGCTGTTCAATCGCCAATGGTTTTTGCAAAGCCGGGTGTTGGAAACCGGCGCCGCCGCCGGCGCGATCGTCATGTGCCGCTGGGAAAAAGCGGCCGCAAAACCCATCGCCGCAACCGGCCTCCATTTCCCGCGCCTGGGACATCGCGAATACTGGGACACGGCGTGGATGAACAACTACCGCAGCCGGGCGCGTATCGGGTTGATCCGCTATTTTGAAACCGGAAACTTGCAGTGGCGGCGTTATTTTGACGCCGCCTGTTGTCATTACCGGGATGTGGACACGATCCATTTTTGCCCCGAACATCCCGATCGGGTGCATAACGGCCACGCGGAAGGACCCGACCACACCTCGCGCGACGCCGCCTCTTCCAAATCCACCGCCACCGATGATTTTTTGGATCATTGTTTCTGGCCACGGGAAATCCCCGATTCCGCCAACTGGCGCAAGAATGCTTCCAATCCCTGCTCCGCCGGCCCGACCAAATCAAAATGGACCGGATGCAAATTGCCGGCTGGATGTTGAGGGCGCTTGAAGCGTGATCCAAAATTTCAACGGCAACGGCAAAAACGATCTTGCCATTGGATTGTTGAAAAGCAATCGCTTCTATTGGTTCGCAGGCAAACGGTGACTGCTCAGGTATGTTTGTTTTTTACTTGTGGCACAGCCGCTCCCGGCTGTGGTTTGCCCTTGGACACAGCCGAGGGCGGCTGTGCCACACCTTTGGTCGGTAAACAGGTGAGTAGTTGCAAAATTTTTAAGGCTACTGGTTATGGCATATAAAACTTCAAAACCGCCTCTGAACAATTTCGGCAATCTGCATGAAACGGTGCGGAAAATCCGCGCGGCGCGGTCGCTCTCGCTTTCCTGGCCCAACTGCCGCCGCCTCGGCCACCGCCAATGGAAACAGCGCGCGCGCAAGGCGGTCTTCGACGCGTTCCATTATGATCCGGGTCCCTGCCGCCTCAAACCACGCGTCGTGAAGAAGGTTGCGACCGCTGATTTCATCGGCGAGAAGGTCGTTTACCACACCGCGCCGTGGTTCGAAGTGCCCGCCTACTTTCTGTTGCCCAGGCGCGGCAAACCGCCTTTCCCCGCCGTCTATCTCATGCACGAGTGGGGCGGGAATCCGCTTTTCGGCAAGGAGCGCGTGATCCAATTCGGGAACGAGCCGCTGGTCCTCGTGGACCATCAACGCATCCACCATAGCGGGCGCGGTCTGGCCAATGAGTTCACCAAACGCGGTTACGCGGTGCTGGCGGCCGATGCGTTCTACTTCGGCGAACGCAGTCCGCGCGGCTTCGCCGGCATCCCGCGTGTGATTGATCCGTACAAACTCTCGGTCTCCGATGCCGTCAACTTGCACAACGCGATCGGCAATTCCCTCTTCGCGGCCTTGCGCTACCTCGCCTGGGCGGGCGTGACCTGGGCGGGCATCTTCACCTGGGACGACATCCGCGGCATTGACTATCTTGCTTCCCGTCCCGAAGTGGATGCGAATCGAATCGCCTGCACGGGTTTGTCCGTCGGCGCATGGCGGACCAACCTCCTTGCCGCGCTCGATGATCGCATCAAAGCATCCGCGAGCATCATGTGGATGACGACCGGCGACGCGCAGCATGGCTACAACGTGCAGGGCGCAGTCGGGACGTTTTGCGTGCTGCCCGGCCTCTGGCAGCAATTGGACGTCCCCGATTTCTCCGTGATGGCCGCGCCGCACGCGACGATGGTCGTCAGCGGAAAAGACGACATCCTCTTTCCGCTCAAAGGACAGGCGGATTCCGCGAAACACATTGCCGGGGGATTCAAGTGGGCGGGCTGTCCGCGGCAATTCCGCTACTTCAACCCGAAGAAGCCGCATGTGTTCGACGCGGACATCCAAGCCGCGGTCTTCGAGTGGTTCGGCAAGCACTTGAAGCCGTCCGGATGATCGTTCGACGGCATGAGTTGACCGTGGGGAAGACGCCACGGGAACTTCTGCAAAGCGCGTGAGCCTATTCTTCTGCAACCGCAGCCGCCCCACGCCATGTCTCCCCGCCAAGCAGATCTGCTCCGGATTGACGCGGCCCAAAAGTCTTTGGGTTCCAAAACGACCTTGCGCCCGGCATGGGTTCGGCCTACACTGTTTACATGGCCACATTGCTACCGCTTGATCAGATGACGCTTGAAGATAAGCTTCGGGCGATGGAGGAGATCTGGGATGATTTGCGTCTCCAGGAGGAACGGCTGCCTGTGCCGGAATGGCATAAAAAAGTTCTCGACGAACGAGAACGTCTGGTTCGGGAGGGGAAGGCGCATTTTACGGACTGGGAAACCGCCAAGAAGCGCATCACGGATCGAACCTCATGAACATCCATATCCTTGACAAGGCCGAAGAGGACCTTGTCGAAGGGGTCGAGTTTTATGAAGCGCAGCAAAGCGGTCTTGGCAGCTACTTCCGTGACAGTCTCTATTCGGACATAGACTCCCTGCGGCTTTACGCCGGCATTCACAGGGTTGCGCATGGTTCCTATCATCGCGCCCTGTCGAAACGATTTCCGTTTGCCATCTACTACAATGTTTCCGATGACACGGTGCTTGTTCATGCCGTCCTTGATTGCAGACGTGATCCGACATGGATCCGGAAGAGATTGGAAGAAGAATAAATCCAAGATACCGACGTCCTTACCCGGCTCTTCTTTTCCTTTTTGACACGCTTATAGCGAGTTTTTCTTTCGGCCAATGCGGTGAGTTGCCCTCCTGCGGACGGCGGCATGTGGAACGGGCGCGTCCAGGGCCTTGGGGCGGAAGGGATCCGTCGCCTGAGATGAACCAAAGGAATTCGCACGTATCCAACGGGGGGATGTTACGCTGGAAGATAGGCATGATTGAAATTCCGAAACGCGCATCGCTGATTGATCAGGTCGCGAGCATTTTACGCAGCAATTTGCGTGTGCCCGAGTGGGCTGATAGTCTTCCGCCCGAACGCGCGCTCAGTGATCTGCTGCAGGTCAGCCGTCCCACGTTGCGGCTTGCGCTGGACATACTTCGGCGGGAGGGATGGGTGCGGCTTTCCGAGAACAGGCGGTGTTGGATTCCCGTGCGAATGAAGAGAACTCTCCCGCTAACGGAGCCGAAATCGGTGGCGTTGTTGACTCCGGAGCTTTTCCAGGAACTTTCCCATTCCCATATCTTTCACCTGTACCAACTGCGGCGGCACTTGCAGGATGCGGGCGTGCGCCTCGAAGTTGTGGCCGATTTGCGGCTGAAGCGACGGTCTCCGGCGAAGATTCTGGAGCGCCATCTTCACCGCATCACCGCAAGCTGTTGGATTCTTCATCACTCGACGGCGCAGGCGCAAGACTGGTTCTGGGATCGTCGACTTCCCGCAATCGTGATGGGAACCTGCCATGCAGGAATCCAATTCCCGTCGATCGACTGGGACTATCGCGCAATCTGCCGCCACGCGGTGGGACTGTTCCTGAGCCACGGGCATCAACGGATCGCCTTGATTGGGCCGCGGTCCAAGCGGGCGGGCGATTTGTTGCGCGAACAGAGCTTTCGAGAGGCGGTCCAGCCGGTACGGGAGGCGGAAGCCCAGCCGCTGGTCGTACAGCACGATGGCAGCATCGAGCACATCCATCGGCAGGTGCGCGCGCTGTTTCGTTCGCCGACGCCGCCCACCGCGTTGCTGGTGTCGGAATCCGTCCACGTCCTGAACATCCTGACGCTGCTCACGCACCTGGGCATCCGCGTGCCACAGGATGTTTCCCTGATTTCATGCGACCAGGAATGGTTTCTGTCGCACGTGACGCCGACGATCGCCTGCTATCAGACCGACTGGAACGCCTACGCGCAACGGCTCGCGCGCATAGCGGTGCAACTGACGCGCACGGGTGTGTTGGCGCGGCGATCGTTTCGGTTGATCCCGCCTTTTCAAAACGGTGAATCGCTGGCGATGCGCAAATAGGCAAGGCGAATCGGTTCCCTTTGGTAAACCGATTTTACCGAAACATGCAAGTTGTATGTTCATCGCACCGCGACTAACCTCATAGGAGCGGAAAAGGTCTTTATGAAAAGAGGCACTTTATCCTTGAGCATTTCGGATGTGAGACGAATTTCGATCGTCGGCAATCCGCCTTTGTCCATCCCGCCATGGCGGGACGGACTACGGCGGACACTCCCATTCGGGAGGCAGGCAAGTCGGCCTTCATTCACCCTCATCGAACTTTTGGTGGTGATCGCCATCATCTCCGTTCTGGCCGCAATGCTCCTGCCCGCGCTTAAGAAGGCGCAAGACAGCTCCAAGAGCGCGGTTTGCGCCAATAATCTCCATCAAATCGGGGTGATGATCCTGCTGTACGTGAACGAGAACGAGGACTGGATGGTGAAGGGTCGCACCCCTTCAATCCTTAACTATGGCATGTGGTTCGACCAGCTCATGATCGACGGCATCATGCAGCAGGGACTGCAGTTCAAGCGGGGAAGCATCCTGACTTGTCCTGCCAGCAAGTATCAAAACCTGGTCAACGATTTCGATTTCTCGAATTACACCTACAACAATTACCTGGGCAACGCGCTCGTTGGGTTTCCGCGAGTCCGGTACGCTGACATCACCCGGCCGTCCTCCATCATGATTATGTTCGACGGCGCGTACCGAAGGGATGAGCCCGGACCTCCTCCTTTCAGCCAAATCTGGTACTCCGGCGGTTGGCCTACCATCATAGATCACGTAAATGAAGGGAAACCGCCGATCCACGGCAACGGCCTCAATGTGCTGTTCGCAGACGGTCACGTTGGTCACATTCTGTACAACGATCCGAACGCCGCCTTGAGTCCCGGGGCCGTGCCTCAAACAAGCTATTGGCATCAGCATGGCGGCGTCGACGTCAACAACCCGCCGTTTTTCCCATGACACAGAGGGTTCTTTCCGCTTCTGTCACCTTCCTGTTGACTCTGGCGATTGTTTTTTGCCTGCACAAGCTGCGGAGAACCAGTTCAAACTCGTGGACGAAGGAACATCAATGAAGTCGACCGACGGGGGATTAATAGCCAGTGGGAGAACGCCAGCGCCAGTAGGTGCATCATCAGGCCAATCAACACACGGGAAGCCTCAGCTTTCTGGTGATCACCTGGCAGCAGTCAATCGCCGGCGGCGAATAGTGGTCAATTACGACACTGGCTTCGGGGATCCGGAACATATCAACCATCACTTCGCCGGTCTCGATATGCGGCAAATAGTAGAGGCATACTTCAGCGTCATCGATGCAAAGGATGTGCAGATCGATTCTGTCTGGTGGTGTTGGTTGGATGGGAATTACGCGAACTATTCCAGCAAAATTCTTCCTGTTTGGGAAGCTCCACTTTTCACGAAATGGTGGCAGAAGGGGATCGATCCGGTAAAGGTTTTTGCCGAGGAAACCCAAAAGCGCGGTTTGGAAGCGTTTTTTTCCTATCGATTGAACGGGACGGACACGGCGGGCATCCAGCCGCTCAGCAAGCCTCTCTTGAAGAAAGCCCACCCCGAGTGGCTGATCCACACTTGGGAAACTAACGTAAACCCCGGCTACTGGAACTTTGCCTTCAAGGAAGTGCGCGATTACAAGTTAAGCATCCTTCGTGAAGTTGCGGAGAACTACAACTACGATGGTATCGAAATCGACTTTGCCCGGACACCAATTAACCTTCCTCCGGGTCATCAATGGGAGAATCGCATCTACTTGACCGAGTTTATGCGCGCGGTGCGATTCATGACTCTTGAAGTTGAGAAGAATCGACGCCGCCCCTTCCTGTTAGCGGCACGTATCCCGGAAAATATCGTAGGTTGCCATTTTGACGGCAACGATGTAGAAACCTGGGCGAGCGAACAGTTGGTGGATCTGTTTGTTTTGGGAAATCGAAGCTTCGAAGTCGACATCGCTGGTTTTCGGCGGATCGTCCAAGGAACAGCAATCAAACTTTACCCCTGCCTCGATGACCATCACGCTACTGACGGGTACGAGCATCCACCGATCGAAGTTTTTCGTGGGGTATTCGCGAATTGGTGGAAGGAAGGTGCGGATGGCATCCAGACGTTCAACTTTACTAACATGACTGGGGCAGGTTTCGCGTCGCTTGGCTATCCGGAGGCCAGCCCCTCCCGGTTGCACCTTCAGGCGTATCAGGAGATGGCGAGACCGGAAGATCTCAAGCACAAAGACAAGACATTTGTTGTGCAGCGCCGTGGCGGTGGCCACGGACCCCCGGTTGTGCCTGATCCAAACGCCTGGCACACGCCCAGATGGATGTACTTCCTTACGAATATGTTCGCGCCCCTTCCAGCCACGCTGGCCAATGACGGTGAGGCGGATACCCTCTTGGCTGTCTACGTTGCAGACGATGTTGCTTCGGATGCTGACCGAATAAAGCAGATTGCGCTGCGAGTTCTGCTCTCGGATCCTGAGGCGAAATCCCTTCCTGCATCGGAACGATTGGAGCAGGTGACAATGGCGTCGCACGATTACCCGGGTGGCAAGCGTCCAAACATCCCGCCTGCAAGGGGAATCGAAAATGCAATCGAACTGCGAATTAACAATATCTTGCTTGCGCAGCCCGTCGTGGAGGAAGGCTGGCTGCTGTTCAAGGCCCAACCGAATCAGTTTGCCGTCGGCAACAATCTTGTGGAACTGAGAATTATCCACCGAGATCCTGGGACCGGAAGCGAGATTCGTATAGAAATGATAGAAGTGATGGTGAAGTATCGATGAGTCGGAAGCTCAGTTTTACCCTGATCGAGCGTATGCCCAGAGTAACGCACATTGAAACTAGTCGCATGAAAGGAAGCGACCCGACCAATTGCCCATTTCAGATCGGTAGTCAGACTGCCGAGCACGAAGGTGCTCGAAGCGCAGTGACAAAGTCACGGGAAGGGAAATCCGTGCTTGGCTTGCCAGGTTTACCCGCCTTTGGCGGCGCCAGAGACGACCAGGGCCGGGTGAGGGAAAATCCCGCCTTGGCGGGACACGGTTTGGTCGGTGGGGTAAAGCCGACACCGCCGCGCAGCGGCGGGGGAGGCTTCACTTTAATAGAACTTTTGGTGGTGATCGCCATCATCTCCGTCTTGGCCGCAATGCTCCTGCCCGCGCTTAAGAAGGCGCAAGAAAGCTACTGGCATCAACATGGCGGCGTCGACGTCAACAACCCGCCGTTTTTCCCATGACACAGAAGGTTCTTTCCGCTTCTGTCACCTTCCTGTTGACTCTGGCGACTGTTTCTTCGCCTGCACAAGTCGCGGAGAACCAGCTCAAACTCGTGGACGAAGGCAAGCCCGTCTTCACGATCGTTGTGCCCGACGGCAAAGACCCGCTCGCGATGTCGGCGGCGAACGCGCTGGCTTCGGCCGTGGAGCTGGCATCGGGCGCAAAACTGCCGATCGTCGAAGAAAACCAGGCAACCGACGGACCGAACGTGTTCATCGGGATGACCCGCGCGGCGGAGAAGGCGGGATTGCGGTTGAAAGAACTGAGCGGGCTGAGTTGCGTGCTGAAAGTCGCGGGCGGTAATCTGTTCCTCGCTGGTCACGACCAGAGCAAGAACATCAAGGACGCGCCGCATTATCTTACGCCTGCCAGCAAGAAGGCCGTCCACATTTTTCTGCACGACTACGTGGGCGCGCGCTGGCTTTGGCCGAACACCAAGGGTCTCGGCACACATGTGCCTACAGCGAAAACGATTTCCTTTCCCGGTAAACTGGATCATGGGTGGAAGCCTTCGTTTGATTGGGTTTACAACACACTTCGTACGGCGGCTGACTACGAGTTCAACTCGGACTATCTTTCGAGCGTCGCGTCCCACAGCTACGGCGGCCACTCGTATTACAGCGCCGTGCCCAAGGAGAAATATGAGAAGACGCATCCTGAGTACTTCGCTCTGATCAGCGGCGTGCGCAATAGCTCGGCCAACCACCTCTGCATCAGCAATCCCGACGTCCGGCAACTGCTCTACGCCGAGATGCTCAAGCGAACCGACGAGGGTTTCAGTTGGGTGCAACTCGCGCAAACGGACGGCTACATCCCGTGCGAATGCGACCCGTGCAAAGCCATCCATGCCGATCCAGGCGAGCGGCTCTGGATTGTCCACAACAAACTCGCGCAGCGTCTGGAACGCGAGCGACCAAGCGCGAAGGCGGTCATTCTCTCCTACGGGCCGACCGCCGCCCCGCCGAAGACGATCCCGCGCTTCGGCAAGAACGTTGTCATCGAACTCTGCGATTACTCGAACGCCGCGTTCGAGGCCTGGCGCGGCAAGGCGGATGCGTTCACGGTGTACGTGTACAATTGGGGCGCGTACAGTCCGCTGGGCTTCGCGCCAAAGACCACGCCGCGGATGATCGCGCAGCAGGTGAAATTTTTCCGCGATCATGGTGTGCGCGGCATCTATTGCTGCGGCCTCGGCGAGTCGTGGGGACTCGAAGGTCCTGTGTACTACATCTTCAACCAGTGCCTCGACAACCCTGATTGCGACTGGAAGTCGGAGCTGGATAGTTACTACCGCGCCGCCTTCGGCCGCGCCTATGGGCCGATGAAGCAAATGTACGACGCGATGTTCGAGCGGCTGGAACTGCTCGGCGCGCGCGAAAGCTGGACGCCTGTATTGAACGGCTACTCGCTGCCGGGCATGCCGGGCACGCCCGAGACGCAGTACAGTTATTTTTTCCCGCCCGACCTGCTCAAGAAAATGGAATCAAAGCTTGAACGCGCGAAGGAACTCGAACCGAGCAGCGTGGTGCGGACGCGGATTGATTTCGTCGAGCGGTCCTTCCAGTACGTGCAGGACCTCGCCAACATCTACCATCTTTATCACGCCTACCAGATCACGCCAAACTGGCAGACATTCGACTTACTCGCTGCCGCAATCAAACAACGCAGCTCGCGCGTGCGCGACTTTTTTGCAAAGGGCAATGGAAAGGCTGAGTTCGACGGGTTTCCGACCATGTTTCCGTACCAGACGCTCAGAGGGGCGCTGGATGGTGGACACTTGGCGGGCATCCTCGGCGCGCCAGTCAACTGGGACGTGGATGGGTTGAAGGAGAAAAAGGTGCTGCCCGGCGTCGGAAGGAAAAAGATTTCCGTGGCACGCACGAACCTCCCGATCAAACTCGATGGCCGGCTTGACGAAGAAGTGTGGTCCAAGGCGGAGAACGGCGAGTTTGTCGAGATCAACATGGGTCGCCTCGCAGAAGAGACGAAAGTGCGCCTGTGTTATGACGGCCAGAATTTTTACATCGTCTTTGAATGTTCCGAGTCACTCGCGGCGAAACTGCCCGATTTTTGGAAGGCGTTTGGCCACGACGGCGGACTCTACGGTCAGGATTGTATCGAGATATTCCTCGATCCCTATGGGCAACTCAGCAAGTACTTTCACTTCATCTGCAGCGCCGTGCCAAATTCCTACTACGAGGAAGCGTTTGGCCTGCATGAAGACCCGCTCCACCCGCTCTTCAATCAGCCTGATCGTTCGTGGAATGGAAAATGGTCGTATGGCGGACGGATTGATGCAGAGAAGAAATGCTGGATCGTCGAGGTTGCGATTCCCCACCAGACGCTCGGCGTGACGCCGCCAACCGCAGGGACGGTCTGGAAGATGAACCTTGGCCGCGAACGCTTCGTGCAGAACGCCGACCGTGCCGATCCCGAGCTTTCCCTCTGGTCGCCCAACCTCGAAACGCGAGTCTTTCATTCTTTCGAGGCGTTTGGAGATGTAATCTTCCGCTGACCAACACATGTTTTTTTCCCGAGGATGGTCTCCAAACGAAGTGGGCGATCTCGACGTGATCGCACACCATGATCAGTTGCACATGTTCCATCTGTGTCTGCCCAGCCACGACATGATCGCGCACATGGTCAGCGATGATGGCATGAACTGGCGCGCCACGGCCAATGTGTTGCATGTCGGCGATCCGGGCTCGTTCGATGACGACATGCTCTGGACGATGCGTGTTTTCCCGTGGAACGGTCGCTTCCACATGCTTTATACCGCGCTCGCATCGAGGGAGGAGGGTCGTTTGCAACGCACCGGGCTCGCCGCCTCGGACGACTTGATGAAATGGGAAAAGGTCGCCCACAATCCCGTCGCCGCGCCCGATGCCCGCTGGTACGAGGCCGATGTCAACGACAGTGGTCGCGCGGACTGGCGCGATCCGTTTGCGTGGATCGAGGGTGACACCATTCATGCCCTGATCTGTGCGCACGAAAACAAAGGCCCGTACAACCGACGCGGATGCGTGGCGCACTTGGTAAGCAAAGACGCGCTGCATTGGGAAGTGCGCCCCCCTTTCTACTCTACGGGAGTCAGCGGCGACTTCGAGGCGCCGACAGTCTTCAAGCTCGACGGTCGTTATTACATGATCGGCCACATCGTCACGCCGGAGATCGATGTGTACCGAACGGCATCGAAACTGGAAGGGCCGTGGGAACGGCCTGCGGATGAGATCGTGCTGCCGGCGCGTAACCACGCCTTCGCGCCCGTGGTTTGGCGGAGTCGCACGCTGCTCTATAACTGGATCGCGGCGGAGTTTGACTGGCATCCATTCCACCAAGGCTACGCGCGTGGCATCGCGCCACCCAAGGAGGCGATTGCCGCGCCGGACGGCCGAATGATCTTGCGAACATTCGAGTCAGGGTGGAAGGCCGTGTCGAATGGTGCGACAAGGACATTCGCCTCATCGGAACTGGCGACCGAATCGCGCGTCTTTCGAGGAGAATGGTCGGCTTTGCCCCATGGTGTCGTTGGACAATGCAGCCCAGGGATGGGGCTGTTGCGGTTGCCGCAATCGCATGCCGACTTCATTCTTGATGCAAAGGTGGCTTCCCACAACGCGTGTGTCATCGGCGCCCTCTGGCGGAGCGATGACATCGCCGATCAATGCACGCGCCTGGCGGTGATTCCAGGACGGCAGCGAGTGGAACTCCATCGCATCCGCAAGGGCTACAACTACAACGCGATTGGTCGTGGGCATAAGACCTTGCAGGAAAACCATTGCGCGCTGTGTCCGTCAGAGTCTTTTGATCTCCAGGTGATCGCTTGGGGGCCGTACATCGAGGTCAGCGTCAACCAGAGAGTTGTGCTGGCGATGCTGACGATGTTCCGCCGAACGGGGCACATTGGCTTGTACCTGGAAGACGGGCGCGTCCACTTCGAAAATGTCCGGCTCACTCCCCTGAAGTCGCCTCAAGGCTTTGAATGAGATCAAAACGAGAACGGATGAAATACATGAGGGCTTCCATGAACCAGCGGCTTCGGGATTTTTCGTTCACACACGGCGCGATCAAACCCATGCAGCACCCGCGTCTGAGAGCGCAGGTGACCAATGAAACCGCCATCCGCTACGTGCGTTTCATGCAACGAGTGCGCGTCGAGCGCCTCGAGTTGCCCCGCTCCGTATGGGGTCGCATTCACCCTTCTGTGCCAACGCACCCTGCTCACCTGATCGTCTCCGTCCTCGATCGGGATGCTGCTCGCTGGAAAAAGGTGCGCGAGGTGGACATCCCGCCCGATCCACGCGTTGCGGGCGAGGGCCTTTCCCAATCCATGAGCCTTGCGGAGATGGAAACCAGGCTGCGCGCCACGCTTCAGTCCCCGCCCTTTGCACTCGATCTGGGCGGGCTTGAGACCGACCATCTCCGCGTCGAATGCGACCGGGAGCATCCCGTCTGGCCCAGTCACTGCGAGTTCAATGGCGGCCCGCACCACGTCCCCTACGGCATCCTCGAACCCCTGGCGGCCTTCGGCCAGGAATTGGAAGCCGCGCCGCGCAAAGCACCCTATCGGCCTTTGCTTCAACAGGCGTCTTTCCGCCCGCGCGCTCCGCGCGGGATGAGCGTTCGCCATCATCCGATGCTGCTGCTGTACGAGGGCAAAAACCTTTCCATCGGATTCTCGCTGCGCCGGCCGATGCTGCTGCACCTGGGTTGGGACGCGTTCGGCGGGGGACAGTCGCGCCAGAATCGCCTCCTGACGTGGCGAGCCAGTCATAGCTTCTTTTGGTCGCCAATGCTCAAGGGCGTCAGCGGTCCGTTGCTTTCGACGCTCGATGCCGACGCCGGCCCGCACCTGTGGACGGGCGAGGTCTCGGTGAAGGGTAATCGCGTCTGCTATCGCAATCTGCGTTCGCTTGACGGCGTCTCCTTCGACGCCACGTTCACGGTCGAGCCTGAACGCGTCCTGCTGAAGCTGCGCCAGCATGTGGCCGCCGACACGCCCGTGATCGAGGCCGAGGCATGGCGGTTGGTTTGGGACTCACGCAAGGGCATCACGGGCGTGGCGGCGCTGCCCACGGAACGCGCAGGCCGCAACGGCGACGCGCAATGGCCCTGCTGGTGGAGCACCGACGGCGTCGGCTGTCTCGCGTGCAACCTCCTCGAAGGGGATCCGAACGTGACGCGTCTCCAGGTGGAAACCGTCCGCAGTTATTCAGCGGCGGTCAGCGGATTGGTTCTGGCGCCGCGCCACGAGTACGATGCGTCGCTGGTCTTGCCCGCAGGAACTCGCTCCGCGGCTTTCGAGTGGGCGGTGACACGGTTCGAGCCGCGCCGCGCCAAGACGGGAACGAAGTTGCACGACGGCGTCGCGCGGCACTGGAGCACCATCTTCGCATGTTTTCGCGCCGAGCACCGCGGTTTCTCAAACAACTCCGTGTCTGTCAACGGCCTCTCTGACCAAGCGATGGAGATGGAGTTGATCGCCCACACTCAGCGGCCCGCGTGTGGCCCGGACCCGCTTGCAATGGGGCGGTTCACCATCGGTCGCGCGCTGCTCGATGGCGGGGGTTACGCTTACTGCCGCAACCTGTACCTCGATTCCGACCCGAACCTCGTCGTTGCCGCGGGCCGTCTCCACCAGGCGCAGCCCGACCTCGCGTGGCTGCGGCGCGTGCGACCCGGTCTCGAGGAGACGATCCGCCGCATGGCCGCCAATCTCAACGACGACGGCTTGGCAGTGTGCCGTGATCTCTCCGGCAACAGCGGCTCGAATCGGCGCAGTAGCAATGCGTGGGACAACATTAACTTCGGCCATCTCGACGCCTACTCCAACGCGTGGATCTACCGCGCGTTCCGCAACGCCGCGGCGATGCTCGACGATCTCGACGACCACGCGTTCGAGCGCCAATGCCGCGACTGGGCCGCTCGGCTGTGCGAGTCCTACGCTCGCGCCTTTCTCAACCTGCAGACCGGCTGGGTCATTGGCTGGCGTAGTCGCGACGGGCAGGCCCACGACCATGCGTTCACGTTCGTCAACGGTACCGCCATCGCGTTCGGATTGCTCGAACGCAAAGCTGCCCGCCGCGCGCTGGCCAACCTCGAACGCCTGCGCGACAAGGTCTGCCCCGACTCCGATTGCCTCGGCGCGCCCTCGAACCTGCTCTCGATTCCCGACCACGACAAGTCTTGGGACAACAAGCCGAGCACCCCGTTCCAGCCGACGCTGGAGGTGTTCACGGACGGCAGCCTCAGTGCGTGGTCCGCGCTTTACTACCTACGCGCCTTATCGCTGTACGGGTTTAAGCCGCGCGCCCGGAAACTCGCGCTCGCGCTCGCGCAAGGTTACGCAGACGGCCTGCATAACGGCGGCGAAGGCTCCGGCGTCGAGTTTCGCTCGTGGGAAGGTTTGCCCTGCGGCTACGAAGGGACGTTGAGCTGCTGTTTCGCGCCGTTGTACTCCATTGCGATCGAACTCGGCTACATCCAGCCCACTGAGCCGGAATGGTGGCCGCCCAACGGTTAAGCGCCTAGTGTAGTGTCCAATAAATAACTGAACAACTGATGCAAAAATAGTTAAGCTGGTGGGATGCCACAATGCACGCTGCCGCGTAGAAGAAAAAAGAAAAAGT
>JACQHZ010000440.1 GCA_016198745.1 Verrucomicrobiota bacterium | reverse complement strand
GCTACAACAACAGAGAAATCTTCTCCGGAAAACAAGATTGCGAACGTTAGTAGTACAGATTGATGTTGCAATATCGGCTGAATTGCAGTTGTTTGCGATCAAACAATGTTCGATAGCAAAGCGAAGGAATCTCACAAAGGCACAAAGGCACAGAGATGGATGAGAACAGGATCGGGGGAATGATTGTGGACCAGGCCATTCATTTCTAAACAGTCCTCCGTGCCTTTGTGGCTCCGTGAGAAAACCAGCATCGAACCAGTCGCTCCAGCGAATCCGCCACAGGCGGACCGCTGAGCGTTTCGTTTGTGAAAGCAACATCAGGATTTTTTGAACATGAGTAGAAGCTCCAGCAAACCGACCCACGCCAAAGGCGAAGCTGCGGTTCTTCCGTATCGCGATGCCAAAGCGGTGGGCGCCGCGGATTTTTATCTGGCCATCAACGCCACGTTCCGATTCATGCTGAGGAAACTTGGGATGAGCGGATTGAAAGAATACTGGACCAATCTGGGGACGCGGTATTATGCGCCGGTTTCCGATCTTTGGAAGAAACGCGGTCTGGAGGGCGTGGCCGCATATTGGCGGTCCTTCTTCAAGGCCGAACCCGGAGCCGATGTGAAAGTAAGCGGAGACAACGAACGGGTGGTTCTCAACGTCAAGGTTTGTCCCGCGATCCGCCACCTGCGGAAAAACAAACGCAAGATCGTTTCCTGTTTTTGTCAGCACTGCTACTACGTCAGCGAAGCGATGGCGGCGCCGGCGGGGTTGACGGTTCGGATCGAGGGCGGCAACGGTCGTTGCCGGCAGGTCTTCCAACCGCTGGACAACAAAACGCCGCCGCAGGATTTCGCGAAGATCAAGGAGGCGGCATGATTGGCAGTTACGACTTTTGCGGGCACTACGAATGGACGTTCGAGTGGTTGCGCCGGCGCGGCGGCGACAAGTTGGTTTGTCAATATTGGGACGAGGCGATCCATCGGGACTCGCAGACGCACGCCCTGGAATTGATTTTGGAGAAGGGCATTGAAGGCATGAAGGAGTACTGGGGACACGCTCTCGATGAGGAGGCCGCCGGCTATCACACGACGGCAACCGACAAGGTTTTCCGTTGCGATATGCACGAGTGTCCCTCCAAGGGGTTTCTGATGCGCAACAAGTTGAAGCAGTATCACGACTACTGCGACCATTGCATGGGCTGGATCGGGCCGCTGTTGAAACGCGGCGGATGGGTGGTGGATCATGGGCATAATCATCGCGGGCAATGTTGGTGGGAAATGCGCAAGGCGTCCGATCCTTCTCCACCATCCGCGCCCGGACGGTTGTCCGGCAAGGATGACGTGCGTCTGAGATCGGACTGGAAGCGGTCACGAAAAACGATTGACGCCTACTCTCGCGCAAACGGTCCGCAGCAAAAAGCGAAGAAGTAGCTGCCATCGCCATGAGCAAATTGACAGCGGGAGTTTCGTTCGATTTCCACGGCCATGCCGTTCTCGTGACGGGCGCCACGGGCGGCATTGGCGCGGCGATTGCCGAAGGTTGCGCGGCGGCAGGCGCCAACGTTGTCATTCATGGCCGCGACGCTGCCGAGTCCAAACCTGTCCTCGAAAAGTGCCGGGCGCATGGAACGCGGGTTTCGGTTGTCTCTGCGGATTTCTTCGGCGATCTTCGGCAAGTTGTGCCTGCCTTCATCGAGCAGACGTTTGCCGCCGAACCCGGCCTCGACATGGTGGTGACCAGCGCCGGCGGATGCATCCACTACGGTCCGATAACCGACATGACGTTCGAGCAATACCAGCAGTTGATGCAGTTGAACGTGGCATCCGTCTATTTCGTCATCCAACATCTGGCGCGCCACTGGCTCGCGAAGAAAATTCAAGGTCGCGCGGTGATCGTCGGCTCCATCAACGGTCGTCTCGCGGAGGCCTACTCCTCGATGTATGATTCGGCCAAGGGCGCCGTGGAGATGATGGTCAGGAGTTTCGCGGCAGAACTGGCCGGCCAGGGCATCCGCGTCAACGGCATGGCGCCCGGATTGGTGCGCACGCCGTTCACCCGCTGGATTGACGAACGGCCCGATGACGGCGCGTGGACCGCCCTGCACACACCCAACCACGTCATTCCCGGTCCGGAATCGTGCGTTGGCGCTTCGCTGTTTTTGTTGAGCGATGCCGCCGATCACATCCACGGCCAGATGCTGATGGTGGACGGCGGCATGTCTGTGTGGCAACACCCGACGCGCCCGCCGTCCCTGCCTTGTCCGTGGTCAGTACTGCACGGTCCTCAAGGTTCGCTGAAGGAATTTGCCGAGCAACCGTCTTCAACCTGACGAAATGTTTTCAGGAGAAAATCATGAGCATCATGTTTGCAGAAAAAACCATGCCCCAGATCAAGCAGGCGATTGAAGAGGAGGCGATCTTGCTGCTGCCGCTGGGCCAGACCGAGCAGCACGGCCCCCACTTGCAGGTCGGCTGCGACAGCATCATCGCGGAGCGCGTTGCGGAAGCGGTTGCTGTGAAAATGAACCCGGAAATTCCCGTGCTCGTGTTGCCGACGATTGCCTACGGTTACGTGCCCAGGTCGGTGCAGAACTGGGCCGGGGTGTTTCGGATTCGATGGGAAGTGATGGTCGGTTACATCGCCGACGTGTGCGTCTCGGCTGCGGAAATGGGTTTCAAGAAGATCATCATCATCTCAACGCACGGACCGCATGGCGACGTCGCCCGGCTGGCCGCGCGCGATGTGTTTGATCGGACCGGCATCGGGATTGTGGTGAGCATTCCGCATGTCCTGTGCGCCAAACCGTTCGCCAAAATCCGCAAGAGCAAGCTTGGCGGAACCAGTCATGCCTGCGAATACGAAACCTCGCTGTTGATGCACTTTGGCTATCCGGTGGACCTGACGGGACTCGACGATCGTGACGCGGTGAAGGTCTGCAACGAATGGGTGGCCGGCGACATGCTGGGCGGATCGGGCAAGGCAAGTTGGTCCACCTGGGCGCTGCAAATCAGTGAAACCGGAGTTTATGGCGACGCCAGTTGTTCTTCGGCGGAAACGGGACGGGCGACCTTTGAGGCGATCTTGGACGAATACGGCCGGCTGCTTCGTTTCGTGCGCGAGCAGAAAATGCCCGCCCAGACTTTTCCGCGTTACCCGAGGAACTGGTGATGAGGTCTGCGCAACGTTTGGCGGGAAACAACTACAGAATCAACATCGCATCCCCGTAGCTGTAGAACCGATACTCCCGCGCAATTGCCTCGGCGTATGCCTTTCGGACCAGTTCCGTGCCGCCAAACGCGAACACCAGCGCCAACAGCGTCGTTCGCGGCAGATGAAAATTGGTGACCAGCCCGTCCACGGTCCGGAACCGATGCGAAGGCGCAATCAACAAATCGGTTGCTCCCGTTGATGGCCGCACCTCGCCGTTTTCCAGCGCGCAACATTCCAGGGAACGAACCACGGTTGTCCCGACCGCGATCACGCGGCCCTTGCGCGCGCGAACCGTCGCGATCCGTCGGGCGGTTTCGTCGCTCACCTCGTATTCCTCCGGCGCAAGCGCATGCTCTTCGAGGGTCCGGGTGCGCACAGGCTGGAATGTGCCGATTCCCACCTTCAGAAAAATTCGCGCCGCCGCGATGCCGCGTTTTTCCAGTGCCGCAAGCATCTCGCGCGAGAAATGCAATCCCGCCGTCGGCGCGGCGATGGCGCCGTCGCGATCCGCGTAGGCGGTCTGGTACCAGATACGGTCCGCCGGTTCATCCGTTTTCGTCGCCCGCCGCTTGAGAATGTAGGGAGGCAGCGGCATGTGCCCTTCCCGCTCCAGCAACGTCCGCCAGGTCATGTTCTTTCCCTCCAACTCCAGACCCCACTGACCGCGCTCACTTCGCTCAACAACCTGAATGGGTGCGCGCGTTTCAATGCTCAGCAATCGCATTTGCGGACGGATGCTGTGCGAAGGATGAAGCAACGCCAGACAATGCGAGGACGCGCCGGCGTTCGTCGCCAGGATCTCGACCCGTCGGCTTTCGTCATCTGCCAGGATCGTGAAAATGCGGGCGGGAATGACACGCGCGGAGTTGAGCACAAACAGATCGCCCGGATTCAGGTATTCGCCCAGATCAACAAACGTCCGGTGTTCAATTTGTCCCGTGGCGCGATGGATCACCATCAAACGGCACGACTCCCGCGGCTCCATTGGCCGCGTTGCGATCAGATGGGATGGCAACTCATAGTCCAGTTCGTCCACGTGCATCAAATGAGGACTATCGCATGTGCCGCGCAAATCAATGTCGATTTCTTCATCTGCTTGCGCATAATGCGACGCTGGCATGCGCGCCACACCTCCCTTTTCATTTGTCCATATCTCGGACACGCACGTTGGGTACAGCGGATTGCGCGATCCTGCGGAATCGCTTTCCGAGGACCTTCGCCAGATTGAAGATGAAACCGGCGATTTTGGGTTGGGTCCAATGACGGGCGGTTGGTCGCCTTGGATCCACAGAGGGGGCACATCCGGAAATCGCATGATTTTGGCGCGCCGGTGACAGGAACGGTCGCCATCGAAAGCGAACGGATTTTCGTGGCGGCGCGCAATGGAAATCTTTACGCTCTTGGCGCATAGCAAAATCAGTCAATTCTCAGGCTTGCGTCCAGACGCCGCATTTGATTAGTTTCATGACGCATCCCATCCAGTCATGTCCCAGATATCCAACCTTTGTTCGAAGTTCCGTCGTCGGATCGATGGCATGGTGATTCCGGCCGTCCCTGTCCCGTTCAATGCGCGCGGGACCATCGACTGGGAAGCGCAGGAAAAGTACGCGGCATGGATGCGCAAACAACCCATCGCCGGT
This sequence comes from Verrucomicrobiota bacterium, assembly GCA_016198745.1. Lineage (GTDB taxonomy): Bacteria > Verrucomicrobiota > Verrucomicrobiia > JABWAM01 > JABWAM01 > JACQHZ01. The sequence continues at coordinate 2,403 of JACQHZ010000440.1, read as the reverse complement.
GTCGCGGTGTGGGTGCATACGGGCCGGGGACCTTTTCTGACGCCTGTCCAGCGCGCGGGCATCCTCCGATCCTGGCGGAGCGCGCTTGGGAAAGGGCGGGTGATTGTGGCCGGCGCCGGCTGTCCTCAAAACGAACGGGACATCACCCGCGCCACGGTGCGGATGGGCGAGGAGGCGGTGCGCCTGGGGGCGGACGCCCTTCTGGTGTTCGCTCCATCGGGTTTTCGCGGCGCGCGCGATCAGGACCGGAAAATTGTCGAGCACCATCGCGCCCTGGCGAAACTGGGTGTTCCGCTGATTCTGTTTTATCTCTACGAAGCCGCCGGCGGCATCGCCTACCCGCCGTCGTTGTTGCGGGAGTTGTTCGAGATCGAGGGGGTGGCGGGAATCAAAATGGCCACGCTGGACAGCGTGATAACCTACCAGGATGTATCGGAAATGATCGGTCGGAATTTTCCAGGCCAGATGCTCATCACCGGAGAGGACCGCATGCTTGGCTACACGTTCATGCGCGGCGCGCGCGCCGCCCTCATCGGGATGGGCGCGGCCTGCACCAAATTGCAAGCAGACATGATCCTTGCGCATCGGGAGGGCAAGGCGGCGCGTTTCTTGAAACTCTCGCGGAAAGTTGATGCCCTCGCCGAAGTCACTTTCATCCAGCCGATGGAGGGCTACATCCGCCGGATGTTGTGGGCGCTGGCGCTGTCCAATATCATCCCGATGGATGCTTGTTATGATCCGTGGGGACCCCGCATTCCTTATGCCGATCTGGAAAACCTCAAGCGCGTGATGAATGAAATCGGCGAATTGCAGTAAAGACACTAGTTTGCAGGCGAAAATCCATCGGCAGGAGGCCGTCCATAGCGCCAAAACGTCTATCCTCGATCAGGATGTCCATCTCTTTGCTGGAATGAACCCGCGTCGTTGCGCTCTTCGGAACGGTAGCTCGCGATGAATGTCTATCGCCTCCCATCCGAGTTGAAAATTCCGGCGGCAAACCGTTCGCTCCTGGAACGCGATTACGAGCGTTTTGCCAAAGCGCCCTGGCCGACGCCGTGGGAGGCATTCGTTCTTGAAGAATATGGTTTTGATCTTGCCGGCGCCTATGCGGGGATGCCTCTTCGCAATCCGTTCGGGAAGGCAAGCGGCCAGCTTTCGCTCAATGCCGCGCAGGTGAACGCCGACGGCGAAGCCGGCCTCGGTTTTGTCGTCTTGAAGACGGTCATCGCCCAGGATGAAACCGGCGCCCGGATGATGCAGGACTGGGCCATCAAGGAAACCAAGATGCAGGTGGAGGAAATCACAGGCAAGTCCGGCGAGAAAGGGTTCACCGTCACCTGGAAAGGCCGCGGATGGTACGACACCTTTGAGGCGTACCTGAAGTTCATGTCGGAAGCCCTGGACCTTGGCGCGAAATACCGGATGTTGATCGTCCCTTCGGCGAAGTATCACCTGCCGACCACGGATGAGTTCAAGATCGCGGAGTATCGTTACACCACGCGCGCGCTCCAGGAGGTGTGGCGGCGCAAATGCCCCGGCCAACCCATGCCGCTGGAAAAAGATTTCTCTCCAACCCTCGCCGGTTCGGATCGGTCAAAGCAAAAATCAACCATTCTTCGATGGCTGGATACGGTGCCGCGGTTGCTCAAGGAACCCGCCACGTCTCCGGCCGATATCCGGACGGGACTCAAGATCATGAACGCAATGTTCGAAGACGCCTTTCAGTGCGAGATGTTGCGTACGGTGTTGAACGCGCCCTTCAAACCGGATTTCCTGATCCTGTTCAACCGTCTTTTCGATCCCAAGAAAGAATTTGACGGAAAAGTGGGAGTGGCTTACGGCGGCCCGGACCTGTCCGACCGCAATCTGCGCACGCTCGACGCCTGGTTGGAGGCCAACGACAGCAGGGCGCCCGTCGAGTTCAGCGCTTCGGGCAACATTTGTTCGGGCCGGATGCTGGCGGAATACGCGTTGCGCGGCGCGGCCAGCGGCCAGATTCACACCTATTTCCAACTGCCGAACTCAAACTATCGGAAAACCGAAGGCAGCAAGACCCAGAAGGCGATGCACGAATTGGTCTTTCATCCGCATAACGGCCTCATCGCTGTCATGACGCATTTGTGTGAGACGAAAGGCGTTCGTCGGTTCCTGGATATCGCTTCCCTGGCGCGCGATTCCTAAACATCGCCAAACGACAACCGCGCGTTGCCTCCGGATCAGGGGAAGACTTCCCAAATCCGGACGTAAGGAGGAAATTTGGAGGGCGCTGCGGTGCCTGTCCCCCACATGGGGGATCAACGCCCACCCTGCAGAGGGTGGCAAGCGAGGGTGGCGACGACGGAGCGTCGCCCTCCATGTTCTCGATACACCATCGAGGATGTAGGGGGTAGGGAATAAGGGAGT
>JACQHZ010000453.1 GCA_016198745.1 Verrucomicrobiota bacterium | reverse complement strand
TCCGTCCATCAAATAGCGTGAAAGCATCGCCATCAATTACCATGCTCACGCTCACCACAATTTTGAATAATAATTGAAAGCGCTTGTTTCCCAATTGAGGCGCCACTCACCCAACAGGCGTTCTTCCATGACGAAATAACGGGGACTTTTCCCGTCGGGCGGAGGTTTGCCGTCGATGGTGTATTCAACGCGAACGATGACTTCATCGTGATTGCCATGATCCACATTACGTCGCCCGGCCCGGGCGCTGATCGAGGAGATTTTGATGCGTTGGAGTTTTTCTGCAGCTTTCATGATCGCCTCGGCGTTTAGAGGAGTCTTGGCCTGCCTGGCTTGATCGAGCATTTGGGACATCTCGCCGGAATATTCCGATTCCAAATGCGCCTTGATAACTCCTGCCGCCTTGGCGTCAAGAGTGGTCTGTAATTTATAATATTGAAAACCACCCACTCCTGAAAGCAGGAGAAGAACCGCAACGGCTTTCCAACCTTTAATTTTGATTTCAGCCATCGGAGCACCTGCTGATCAACAAGCTTTTTCTTCCGCCTGAACTTCTCAGGCACTTTATCAACGAGCCTGGCCTCAACCCGCTTCACTTTCTGATGATGACCCGATGCGCCGTTCGAATCAAGCTCAAACGGTCAACCCTCTTTCCGTGTCCTTCTCCCGCATGAACCAACAACCAAGCGGAACAAGAAGCGCATCTATCGAAACTATCTCATGCGCGAAGGTTGCTGCTGCGCGAACAAAACAGCGTACGTTGAATTCAAACCAACGTCTCATTGAATGCATACTTCGCTGGCATCACTCGCTGGAACGGAATCGAGATCAAACGACGCGGGGTCGCGCTCGGTCGTAGCATCGCATGAATCCGCCTGAGGCGGAAACTTTGAATCATGCCGATCAAAGAAATCGAACGCCAGCCATTCGAGGGGCTTGGCAAACCGGACCTTTGAAACATGCCCTGAGCGGTCGATTTCATCCGACCGGGCAATGCTGATTGCAATGAAAATCCAGGCGATAAACAAGATGCCCATTAGCCCCACGCCGCGCGTGAGGAACGGATTTTTTTCCGCGCATTCGCCGGAAGATGAAGCCCGTTTACACTCCCTTGCGTCAGGAACACCCCTTTGTCCCGCACTCTTGCGGGAGAAATCCCTCCCGACGGCCTGAATTCGCGACATTGGCTGGAGATGTCCAGTGGCAAACGTCATCATCGATGGGTCGTTGCGCCACCGCCCTCCGATATCCAGTGTAACGCGTGGTCTTGGGAGGGTGGAGAGTTGAAAAATGCGGTTCCTTGTGAAAGCCACGTTTTGATGTTGTGGAAAGGCGTTCTTACGCATGCGCGATAATGCAAGCAGCCAACGTGCCAACCGCATCCGGAACGTTTCGCGCTGAAAGCGCCATCGTTTTGTCAGGGAGATGGCGGATGCAGTGGCGTTTGGGGCGAAGAATGTTTGTTTGGGGCCGGCGCACAAAACTTCCAGCGCACGGCAGAAGTTGCCGCAAAGACGTACGTTTCCCTGTATTCATCCACCGGCGGGCGATCGAGGATGCATCTCACCACCTTGAAAGCGGCGAGATTGGGGCGTGGCAATCCATGTTCATCGGAAAGCACCACCAGCAAATCCAGGTCGCTGTCATTCGGGTCATGATTTTGGGGTTGACTTTGGCCGCTTCGCAATTGAGTCTGGTTTTTTCTGGCGTCGCTTGGCAGGCCGGGATTCGTTTCAGATGAAATGGCTTTGGAATTCGGGCGACCTGCCCGCCGCTTGGCAGGCGGATCCACTCAGGGGATCCCGATGATGGCAGGATTCATCACCTGGACCTGCGATCCGGAGTTTTTTTTCCATCGGGACATGCCTGTCTGCCGCCGTGCCTGCGCTGTAGCGCGGCAGGCAGGTGCTGGCACAGGCAGACCTCACGACGGAACAGCGTTCTCCTACTCAAAAATCAAAATTCCTATCAGCAATGAGTAAGGAGTCATGATGAAAACACCCAACGCCAGCATCACAATGTTTGTGGTCGCGGCCTTCTTAGGTGCCGTGGGACAATTCCTTTACAAGTCGGGAGCTGCGCGAGCGGGGAGTTCGGTTCTGAGCTATTTGAACGCCCGGATTGTGGGCGGAATGGTTTGTTATATCTTGGTTATGGTGCTGTTTGTGGCGGCGTTCAAGCGAGGCGGGGCGTTGACGGTGCTCTATCCGGTGTATGCAACGACGTTTGTGTGGGCGGCATTACTGGCGCTGATGATGGAGGGCACGCCCATCAAGCCGTTGAATGTGCTCGGCATGGGGCTGTTGATCGTGGGGATGTGGTTGATGGGAAAATAACCATGGCCGACGAAACGTATCAACCCATGGATCGGCGGCCGATCACGAGCCGCGAACGCCCCGTTTGGCAGGCTGCGGCAAAGTGGTTGGCGCACCGGGGCATTTCGCCCAACGTGATTTCCGTCGCTGGCATGATGAGCGGTGTTGCGGCAGGCGTCTGTTTGGCGCTGACGCCGAGCATGGGCGAATTGGAACGGGTTGCATGGCTGGCGGCGGCGGTTTGTATCCAACTGCGCCTGCTCGCCAACATGCTCGATGGGATGGTGGCAATCGAATCGTCACGCGCGTCGCCATTGGGCGAGTTGTTCAACGAGATGCCCGACCGTGTCTCGGATGTGGCGACGTTGATCGGCGCGGGTTATGCTGTCGGAGGTGGGACGGTGTTGGGCTACATCGCGGCGTGCATGGCGCTCTTTGTGGCCTACGTGCGCGCCGTGGGCAAAGCAATGGGCGCAGCGAATTTGTTTGTCGGCCCGATGGCCAAGCAGCATCGGATGTTTACAGTAACGCTGGTGGCGATGTTCATGGCGTTGGCGCCCGGCATGTGGCGTATGCCGTTTGGGGATTTGCAGTGGGGACTGATGGCGGCAGGCTTGATGGCGATTGTGCTGGGTGGTTTGGTAACGGCCCTCCGTCGAATTCGCCTGATCGTCGCCCACCTGCGACGGGGAGCAAGATGAACGAGACGACGCGCGAACGGCTGTTTGGTTGCCAGCATGCCCTCGACCATCCATTGGTGGGATGGGTGGGGGGCGGCGTTGCGATGATTTTGGTCCTGACGCCACTCTGCATCGCCCTGCTCTCCAAGCTCGGCAAGCTCGATGACACGCAACGCCGCGAACTCTGGCAGCGGTTTTGGTCGTGGCTGATTTTCATTCCCATGATGTTCGGACCGATTTTGCTCGGCGCGGCATGGATCATCGCTGCGGTCGGATTGCTCAGCGTGTTTTGCTATCGCGAGTTTGCGCGTGCGACAGGATTGTTTCGCGAGCGGATCGTGAGCGCGCTGGTGGTGCTGGGAATTTTCGCGATCACCTTTGCTGTGGCGGACCACTGGTATGGATTGTTTATGGCGTTGGCACCGCTGACCATCGGCGGGATGGCGACGATGGCAATCCTGCCCGACCAGCCGAAGGGATATATCCAGCGGGTGGCATTGGGGATTTTCAGTTTCATGCTCTTCGGCGTTTGCTATGGGCATCTGGGATATTTCGCCAACGACGGAAATTTCCGAGCGATCCTGATTTGGCTGTTGGTGTGCGTCGAACTGAACGACATCTTCGCCTTCCTCGTCGGCAAGACGCTGGGACATCGCAAGCTCGCGCCCAACACCAGCCCTAATAAAACCCTCGGCGGCGCACTCGGGGCGTTGGTGCTGACTACGGCGCTGGCAGCGGCGCTCGGTCACATGGTTTTCCGCAACACGGCAGTGGATCAGCCAGTGCATCTGTTCGTGCTTGGTGTGCTGGTCAGCATCACGGGGCAATTGGGCGACCTGACGCTCTCCTCGATCAAGCGAGATCTCGGCATCAAAGACTGGGCGGCAACCTTCCCTGGCCACGGCGGACTGCTCGACCGCTTCAATAGTTTGATCTTCGCTGCGCCTGCGGTGTTTCATTACATCGGCTATCTTCGGGGCGTCGGGCTGGATCAAACCCCGCGCATCATCACGGGAGGTTGACGTGGACGAATGGAAGTATCAGCCCGCCCGTGACCTGGGACTATCACAGAAGGAACGACTGCGCAGCGTACGGCGCGAGAGCGGCTTGGTCGGTGTCATCAGCCATCATCTTTGGTTTGCCACGATGCGATGCTACTTGCGATTGTTTCATCGGCTCACCGTCCACGGACGCGAGAATCTGGTCTCCCAACCGCCGTTTATTCTCGCCGCCAACCATGCCAGTCACCTCGACGCGCTGATCCTGGCGACGGCGCTGCCGGCCGGGCTACGCGCCTGTGTCTTCCCCATCGCAGCGGGCGACACATTTTTTGAGACCCCCGTGCTGGCGATGTTCGCGACCGGCGCGATGAACGCCCTGCCGATGTGGCGCAAGAACTGCGGTCGCCACGCGCTGGAACAATTGCGCCAGCGGCTCCTTGAAGAACCGTGTGCCTATATCCTGTTCCCCGAAGGCACTCGCTCGCGCAGCGGCGAAATGGCGTGCTTCAAGCCCGGCCTCGGTATGATCGTCGCGGGCACGCCGGTTCCCGTGGTCCCGTGCCATCTGGCTGGTGTGTTTGAAGCTCTTCCGCCCCATCACAAAATTCCTCGCTGGAAGCTGATCGAGTTGCGGATTGGCAAGCCGCTGGTTTTTTCCGTAGTACCCAACAACCGGGAAGGATGGGAACGCATCGCCAGCGAAACCGAGCGAGCCATCCGCAGCTTGATGCGCCGCTCCGTCTCCATGAAACCAGCGGACTGATGGCAAGGTCTGTGGCGTCGCCGGGGGATGTTTAGCCCGCATATTTCACACTCCCGTGTGAAGTATGCGCC
>JACQHZ010000490.1 GCA_016198745.1 Verrucomicrobiota bacterium | reverse complement strand
GCTACAGCCTGAAGCCCGCATTCGAGAGATTGTGAAATATCCGGGCTACGGGGGGCATCTACGAGGTGTATCTCTACTGAACGCTGAGGGGATTGGCGGTTCGCATTGACATGAATCAATTCCTGCTCGAAACGCTGGTGGATTTTCCCGATGACGCGCTGCGCGCGCCGTTTCCAATCACCGAACGACATATTGATTCGATGATGGCCGCTCTGAGCGAAGCGGGGGTGCAACGGGTGAGTTGGGCCACCTATGCGGACGGACACGGCGGCTTCTTCTTGCCCACCGGAATCACAGATCGAAGGAACGCCGCCGCGTACGACAATTGGGAGGCTTACGGTCGGACTCTCCAGGCTCTCGGCAATCCGCTTCGCGTGGCGACCGAGGCCGCGCATCGGCACGGGATGCAGATGTACGGATACTTCAAGCCCTACGAAACCGGGCCGGGGCTGGTTCTTCCAGAAGGTTCCCCCGAGGCGCGCGATTGGGGTCGGCTGGAGCATGTGGGCGGTCGTCTGGCCTGGATTGATCCGTTTGTGGTGAAACATCCGCACCTCCGCATCAAACGACGCGCCGATGATTTGCCGCCTGGCGGAAAGGACGCGCCGATCCATGCGATCAAGCTGATCAAAAAGGACGATTCGGCGACCCGCATCAAACGCGAGCATCTGCAAATCTGGTCGAGTCCAAACAACTACCGGTATCGTCCGCTTGATGTTCGCTTCGATCTTGCCGAATCAATCGAGACAGCGCCCCGCGATAAGCTCGACCTCAACGACAAGATTGTGACGCGGAAGGGCGACCGCGTCCGGGCGCTCACGCTATCCGGTTTTCGCCTGCTCGATCCGTATCTGTTGGTCACAACCACTTTTGCGGACGGACCTGCGGACTTTGAGAACATCTGCCCCGATATGATGATCGCGTTGGACGAGCGCGGGCGGGAGGTTCCCGGCGTTTTCGCAAATGGCACGGCCATCTGGGGCGACAAGCGGGTTGACTTTCGCAACTGGGGATTGGTCTTTGATCACGGTTGGGGAAAGTTGGCGATGAAACTCGACGAGCCGAACATTTCGGGCAAGAAGGGTTTCATTGCGTACCGGCGCGCTCGGGCGGAATATCTTACCGGCGCCTTGTGCGAGACCGAGCCGGCGGTGCGGGCCTACTGGTTGTCATGGATTGATGAGATGCTCGATGCAGGCGTGGACGGCATCGACATTCGCGAGGAAAACCACAGCACGCACACGGAGTACCCGCAGGATTACGGGTTCAATGAAGTTGTTCTCGACGAATGCAAACGACGCGGCGGCGATCTCCTTGCGACCATGGCGCAGGTGCGCGGCGAGGCCTACACGGAGTTCCTCCGCCAGGCCAGGCAACGGATCGTCGCGCGCGGGAAACGCCTCCGCTACAACCTCAACGTGGATTACTTCGGAGGGAACGCGCCGATGAACCGCCGGCTGGCGTTTCCCGCGAACCTCCACTGGGATTGGCCGCGGTGGATGGACGAGGGGCTGATGGACGAAGCCGTCCTGCGTTTCTGGTCCAAGCCCTTCGACTGTCTTTTCGAGGATGCACTTGCCCAGGCGATGATCGCGCGGTGTTTGCTGCGGAAAATTCCGGTGACGGTGAACCGCTATCTGACCTACGAACCAAGCCCCGAGACGCCCTGGACCGCTTCGGTTCCCGATGCCGTGAACCCCAACCTCGCGTACGTCGCCGGCAACCAGCCGAAAAACATCGGCGAGTTCGAGCGCGTGCGCGCGGACGGCCGGTTCGCCGGTTTCATTCTTTATGAGGCGGACGCTTTCATGACGCCCACCGGCACCGGTGGCTACGCCATCACGAATCCCGTTGCCCGGGAGATTTGCCGGCTGGCGCGGCAGGGGCGGTGACGCATGCCGATTGGCCGTTTTTTGATGAACAAAATCCTATATCGGGAATTGTTTTACTGGGGATGGAAGCGCATGGTGGAATGAGGTATGCATGCCGATTTTATGACCAGAAGATCAGGCAACATAGCATTCACCCTTGTCGAATTATTGGTCGTTGCGCACAATCATCTGGGTGTTAAACGAACAATGCGCCTGCTTTTCCTCCGCGGAACCTCCGAAATCCGGTCATTTGACTCCGCGGCTCCGAAAGGATTTTTCAGCGGTGGAAATGATTTTTAAAGAGAAAAAAGGGCAACTATTCGTAACTGAGCAGTTACGATCTTGCGCGGTATTCACGCGGCGTGGCGCCCGTCTCCTTCCGGAACAGATAGGAGAAATAATTTTGATTCGAGGCGCCCACCAAACGCGCGATCTGTTCCATCGTTTTATCGCTCTCCTTCAGCCAGCTCCTTGCCTTCTCGATGCGATAGCGGTTCAGATACTGGATCGGTGTGATGCCGACCTCTCGATGAAACAGGCGAACGAAATGATAGAGGCTCAGGCCCGCCGCGGCACAGATTTGCTTCAAGCCCAGGGTTGAATCGCAGTGAAAGCGGATCATGTAATCGATGCCCTTGCGCACCGACTCCGAGAGAACCGTCTTGCGGCCTGTCAGCGCCACAAGATGTTCGCGATTGGCAAGCGAAGCAAATAACTCCGCCAAAATTCCACCCAGGACCGCAGAAGATTTTGCTTCGCAGGCAACCGGGCGCGAGCAAGTCAATTTCAACAGCTCACGGAACAGAGCCTCCAAGCGCGCTGAATCTACGGAGTCGAATACGGGATCGCGATCGGCGCGGAGTTCGGTGAACATGTGCGGCAAATCCCGTCCGTTGAACAGAATCCACCAGTTTTGCACAGGCTTCGAATCGTCCACGCCGAACTCGATCTCTTCCCCCATGTCCATGAGGCAGATGGCGCTTGTGGGGACGATGTGTCTTCGCCCCCGCACCTGATACCACATTTCGCCACGACGAATGTAGTGCAAGAGGAACCCGCCGCGGCTTTTCGGATGATTGCGGTAACCGGCCGCGAGCCTGGCGCGCCCCAGGCAAAGCACGTAGTGCCAGTATTTCTCCGCGAGCGGACTCGGATAATTATAGAACTCCAGGCCGTCGGGCGAGCGGTTCCAGAAATGTTCCGGCCAGGATTCGGTGTGTCGTCGTTTCATTGTCGAGAGCAATATTTCGATAAAATAGAGCAAAGGTCAAGCATTGCGATTTGCGCGCGCGCCATCGAGAATAAATCCGGCCAACGACATTTGTGAATCTTGTGTTCCGTCACGGCGGGATGGCTAAACAATTGAAGCATGAAGGCGTACAGCAAACTCGTTACCACCGCGTTTATCACGTTGGGTCTGCGCTCCATTTTGCGACGCCGCGCGAATGCTCGGGCGATGGGCTTTACCCTAATAGAACTTCTGGTGGTGGTTGCGATCATCAGCATCCTTGCCGCCTTGCTCTTACCGGCGCTCAAATCGGCCAAAAACTCCGCCAAATCGTTGCAGTGTATGAGCAACCTGAAGCAAATTTACACTGCGTTTGCTCTTTATGCAGGCGATAACAATGATTATATCCCGCCGGATGCATTTTCGGGTCCGACAGAATGGCATTATTACCTCGGCACGGGCGGTTATCTGGGCGGATCAAAAAGCGGCCCGCCCTGGCCGGTTTTGAGATGTCCGGCTGAATACCAGTACCTAGACGGTTGGGGCGTGATTATAACCAGCAACTATGAGCGTCTGGAAAAGCGCACCAGTTATGCGATCAATTATGCATTCGGTTACAATCTAAGAAGCGTTCCCCGCAAAGGTTTTGGCGTTTCACCCGACTATTGTGATGTATCCGCGGCGCCGATGGTAATGGACTGTCTTGGATCGAGCTACAATGATCCAGTATATTTTGATTCACATGTGGATGATGCCTTTTACGGGTGGAACCCTTTGTATCCGTATCGTCATCCCGGGCGAACAGCTAACGTGCTCTATATGGACGGCCATGTCTCTGGAGCAAAAAGTAAATTACTTGGTCAAAACCCAAATAATATCTTTAGTGATATGTATGCCACTCGTCCCGATGGCACGCCCTATCCGTAATGAACCCGCGCGAAACCAAATACTACCGTCAGGGGTTGATTCATGGCCAGGGGCAACGAGCAGTGGGAAGGAACTATACCGATTTGGTAAGGCGAACTCTCGCCGAAACGCTTGATCTTCCAGTGGATGAAGCGGTTCGGCGCACCGTGGCCGATTACCAGGAACGTCTGGAGGCGCTGCCGTCGCTCACCCAGTATCCCGAGCTGCGCGGCATGCGCGGATGCGTTGTTGCTTACAACCTGGGAATGGCGGAAGGGGCTGACCTCACTCTTCACGACGCGATGTTGCAGGCCAATTTTCTGAACATGATCACCGAGGCATTCCGTTTCAACCCGAATTCCGAAGTTCAAGCCGCAATCGAGGCAAGCCTGGCGGCAGAACCCGGTTGCACGCTGGTCTATTTCCCGTGCAGTGATCGCGGCCCGCTGGTTGCGAATAACCGGGACGGAACTTATCAGCCGGGTCATCGGCAGGAGGAACCAACACCGATCATCGCCAATCGCGCCGGGTTGGTGGTCGGTTGCGTTTCCAACGGCATTTTCGATGACGAGGTTTCGCCGGAACGTTTTCCGGTTCCCGTTGATCTCATGGCCTATGAAATGTGCGGGACAACCGATGAAGCCATTGATCTTTACACCCGCCTCAACCCTTTCTGGGGGTCACGCAATCAACTCATCGCTGATTGCAAGGGAAATTCGGCTGTGATCGAGAAATCAACCTGCCGCTGCGGTTTGCGAAAGAGCGCCAATGGATTTTCCGCCACGACCGAGATGTCCGCTGAGGAACCGGTCTTCAAGGCTTATCTCTGGGAAACGCGCGAGCAGTCGCTTCAGAGGCGGGGACTCGATCACCACTCCGCCGACTGGACGTATTGGAAAACGTGCGAACGGCGTTCGGCGCGGCTGTTGCGGCTCATGGATGAGGCGAAGGGCGCGCCGACCTTTGCGAAGCTCGAACGCATCATCTACGATCACACGGGCCAGCCCGAGCAAATTCACATGGACGGCACGAAGTGCCATCCCAAACAGAAGGATGGCGAGTGGTCATTGCGCACGACGATCTGGATCTTGAACGAGCGACGCGCGTTCTATTCGTTCGCCGAACCGCCCGTGAGCAGCCACCTCACCCCCCGGCTCCGAAAAGATTTTCCACCGGTTGAAATGATTTTTTAGAGGATAAAGGGGGAACTCTTATGACAAAGAAAAGACCCATAAGGCAAACAATGCAAGGCCGTCATGGTGCGCGAATTTGTGGTGAATTCCTCAAAATAATCGGGTCATTTATCGTGATCGATATGGCCCATCCCAAGCTTAAATTCTACGCGGCGCTTACCTTCGTCCTGGCCGTCCTGAGCGGTTAGGCAAGATGCCTGTCCTACCGGGCTGCGCGAAGCGCCACTTTCCCCAAGCGCAGTCTTGGGGAAAGTGTAGATTTTGAAACAGGTTCTCTATATGAAACAAAAGCTGATCCTTGAAAATCGCGTTCACCTGCCGTTGAAATCTCAGCCGATCCGGCATGGCGTTCCGTGGCCGCAAGGCGTGATCCGTCCGGAACCGCCTCTTGCGGCCTTTGCTGAGGATGGCGCGCCGATTCCGCTCGCCAGCCGAACGCTCAACGGCTGGCCCGACGGCTCGGCGCAATGGTCGTTGCTTGATCTGGCGCTCGATCTCGGTCCCAGCGCCACCCGCGTAATCACCATTGACACGGTCGCATCGGACAAGCCCGCCCCGCTTCCTATCAACGCCGTAAAAGTCAGCCAGACCGGTGACCGACTGACGGTGGAAAACGGATTGACCGAGATCGTGTTCGGTTCCCGGCCGGGATGCCTGGTTGAATCGTGGCGCACAAGCAATGATCAGTCACCAGTCATCAGTCGCCAGTCATCCGTCGTCAGTCATCAGCACTCGACGCAACGCGTCGTTGAGGACAATGGGGTTGATGTGTTTCTGACAGATTCGGAAGGAACCGTTTTTTCGGCGGCGCGTTGTTCGACAAAAAAGGTCTGGATTGAAGACGCCAATCCTTTGCGCGTTGTGGTGCGGGTGGACGGTAAACATGAGGCGCCGGATGGGCGAACGCTTCTGGATTTCTGGCTGCGCTTCACGGTCACCGCGAATCGCGGGGATGTGAAGTTGACCTATCACTATCACAACCTGGAAAAGCAGGAACCCGGTATTACGCTGCATTCGATGGCCATTCAACTCCGCACCGCGCTGCCCGCCTCCGCGCAGCGCGCGATTGTTCACAGTTGTCGCACGCGCGATTTTCGCATCGAGCCGTATCGCTTGCCGGAGGACATCGAGATTGTCACGAGCAACACGCCCAACCTCGAAACCTATCCGGAAACACACAAAGGATTGACAGGAGGCGGACTTGGGCGGGTTTTTCTGCGTCAACACGAACTCCTGCGCGATCATGCGCCCAAGCCCTGGTTCCTTCGGAACGTGGTGGACTTCAAATTTGGAAACGTCTTTTCACCGGAATGGTTCATCTGGAGTTATCTCGGACTGGTGAGCGAAGTTGGATCGCTCCTGGTTTTGGGCGCGAACATGGTGGGGCTACACCCCAAAAGCCTTGCGGTCAACGGCAGCGTGGTCCGTTACTCGATCTGGCCGGATTGGGCCGGACCGATGGAGATCACGCAAGGAGAGGGGCGCACGCTCGAATTCTTCGCCGGTCCGCTGCCACCCGATGCCACGGACGAACATCTGATGAACCGGTATTTTTCGTGGGAATTCGGCAACATCTACGGACATCACGCCATACGGCCGCCGTTGAAGATTTCGATGGATGCAGATCATGTGCGCCGCTGCGGGGTTTTCGCCATCGAGAAACTTCCCGCTTTTGAGCCGAAACAACATTTTGCATTTGAACGAAAGGTCAGGAATGTTTGGACGCCCGACGAGGCGTCCCCAGCCCATGGGCATTGGCATTACGGCGATCTGTTTTTGAACTACGAAACCGGCGCCAACAACGAGGAGATGGTGGGGTTGGTATGGTTTCAGGAATATCTGCGCACTGGACGTTCCGAGTGTCTGGATCGCGGGCTGTCCCAGGCGCAGCATATCGCGGATGTCGATATTGTGGCTTATTCCAACGATCCTTATCAAAATGGCGGCATGTGCGCACACGGGCCGAGGCATAACCATTGCGCGGCCTATCCGAGCCACATGTGGTTCACCGAACTGCTCTTTGCTTATGCGCTGACGGGAGACGCAGAATTTAAAAAAGCCGCTGTTCGCGTTTGTGATTGTCTCACTTTCTGGGTCAACGACAAGACGGGGTTTGGCCACATCTGCGCGGACGGACGCGAGAGCGGCCAGCCGCTCATCAACCTGGCGTGGACGTATCAGTTTGCGCCTGAGCCGCGTTTTCTCGACGCGATGTGGAAGATTGTGCGCGGCTCGTTCATGGCAAAAGTGGAAAAGTACGGCCAGCTTATTTATCCGAAACCGCGTGAAGACCTCCCGTTGATCATGGACGCGAGTTATGGCGAGTGGGCGGCGTGGGAAGGGCTTTTCTGGGTATGGGAGTTGACGAAGGACGAAAAGTTAAAGCAATTCATCTTGAGCCAGTTGGAATGGCGGTTGACTGAGGAACGTATGGGAACGCACGGTTTTTTCCGTTCCACCGACTATAACGTGGCGGCCTATGCTTACTACATGACCGGCGATCCGCAGTGGCTTCAATGCGTGGCACGCCCTTTTCGCGCGGTCTTTCGCTCCGCCAACTGGTCCATCGGCTGGATCAAGGCGATGTACTTCATCAAGCTCGCCTTCGAGCACGGCATTGTGCGGGACGATGACGTGTTGCTGCCATGAGGTTGGCGTGAGAGCACGACCCGTCATCCATTGCGTCAGGGGCGCTTTCCATCACAAAACGTTGAGACAAGAGAGAACCACTGACCCGTTTTTCCCGTTTTTAGTTTTATTCTGGCCGCAGACCTGCTTTTCAAATCTGGTGAACGATGACTGAAACCCTTTGGAATCTGGACCGTTTGCGCCAGCCGCCTTCCCATACTCGGGCGGATCAGAGCACGGAACTGGACTCTTTTTTTTACGAGGGCGAACCTTACCGTGGCAAACCGACCCGCGTGTTTGCCGACCAACATCTGCTGGGCGGCGCGCCGCTTCCGGTGATTCAGGAACGCCGCCGCACCGGCAACCGCGTCGCGGTGCGTTTTGATTCCGCGCTTCCCGTGGCCAGGGCGGAACTTCATTCCACGACCGACATGGGCCCGATCAACCAGCGCAACTGGCAAACGATCCCGGTACCATTGGAACGCGGTACCGCCGTCGCGACCTTGCCGTCCGCGCGGCCACTGCTTTACTTTGTGAACCTGACTGACGTCCGCGGAGCCATCTTCAGCAGCGAGCATGAAGAGGTGAAGCCATAAAGCGTCAATGAGATTTTTCATCAAAAACCGCTTGACTCGGTTAGGTTGATCGAGCAACCTGTTTTATGACGGATGATCTCGCGTGTCTCCATTTATGATATTGCCCAACGGATGGGGGTGTCGCACACCACCGTTTCCAATGTCTTGAATCGCCACGGTCATGAGCGCAAGGTATCGCGTGCGCGCTCCCTCCAAATTCGCAGGTTCGCGGAAAAAATGGGCTACAGTCCCAACCACGCGGCGCGCAGCCTGAAGCTGGGCCGAACCAACACCATCCTTCTGTCCGCTTTCGAGGCGCTCCATCATCCGCATATTCACGAGATGATTGAGGAATTGCAGGCCGCCCTGATGCCGCATGGCTACCAAATGATGCTGAACCTCATGCGCAATGCCACCGATCTCACGGGCGTGCTTCGCGCTTTTTCGTGCGGCTGGTCGGATGGCGCCATCCTGCTGACCAATTCCACCCTTTTTCTCGAAGAGATGCTTCAAGACCGGCGGCGGGAGATGCCGTTGGTGCTGGTGGGACCCGCCCATCACCTGAAAGTTTCCTGCGTCAGTTACAACCGGGCGAAGGCCGCTGAACTTGCCGTAACTCACCTGCTTCAACAGGGGCATCGCCGGGTGGCCATGGTCTTGGATGCGAGGGACGACTTGCCGGGCAGAAAACGCGTGGAAGGCTATCGTTCGGCCATGGAAAAGGAAGGGTTGCTGGCGGATGAAAGGCTGTTCATCCGGTCGCCTGTGGACGCCGACATGCGCGCGCTGTGGGCGGGCATCGAACGCTTGAAACCCCGTCCCACGGCGGTCTTTTGCTACAACGACGAACTGGCCCTGGGGCTGTTGCAGGCCGTTCATCGAGCAGGATTGCGCGTGCCCGAGGACGTGGCGCTGGTCACCATGGCCAACAGCCGGCTCACGACGGTGGCCGATGTGCCGCTGACGGCTGTGGACACCAACAACCGCGGCATTGCCAAAACCGCCGTGGAAATGCTGCTGGCGCAGGTGCGGGATTCGAAGGCGCCGGTGCGGCAGGTGTTGGTGGAACCATTCCTGGTCGAACGCGCATCAAGCGGAGAAAGGAAGAGACCGTGATCAGTGATCAGTCATCAGTGACCAGTCACGGCGGTCTTCCGTCTCCGCCGATTATTAAAAAACTGATGCCGGATGACCGATCACTGATAACGGACACCCCACTACATACGACTTCCATTCGGCAGTTGGCAATCGGCAATCCCTGCCCGCCGCCCGCCTGCCTTTCGGCGGGCAGGCATGGCAGGCGGGGGCATTCAGCCTTTACCCTGATCGAACTGCTGGTGGTGATTGCGATCATCAGCATCCTGGCGGCATTGCTCATGCCGGCGCTTTCCGCGGCGCGCGAAAAGGGGCGGCAGGCGATATGCATGAACAATCTCAAACAAATCGGCTACGGCGCGTTGCTGTACGCCAATGACAACAACGATTGCCTGCCGCTGTTCGGAGCACGGGATCCGGGAATTATTCCCCCTGCCAACGACTGGAACCTCTGGTTTTGTTGGGCTGGAATGATCGATCCTTATATCTCGGGCAAACCGCTTGATCCGGACGACAACCAGAAACGGTACAGCATGGTTTTCCTTTGTCCGTCCGACAAGGAGTCGGTGGCCTATTATAACCTCTACGGTAAATTGGGCTGGAACGGCATTTCATACGGACAACACCGTTATCTTTACGATGCAACGCGTGGCGCCGGCATTTGCATCCGGAAAATTCCAATTCCGGAACAAGACCTCTATCTGACTGAACACCTCAAATTCACTCCGGCCCTTCCCAATGACGGTTACGCGGTGGCTGGTCCGCTGGAGGGGCCGGGTTTTGGCACGCTGGGCAGCTATCACGGCGGCCGGGTGAATGCGCTCTTTTTCGACGGACACGTGGAGGCTCGTTCCCGATCAACGCTGGTCGCCACCAGCGTTAACGATCCGCCTTGGGACCAGTTCAATCTGCTGATCGGGTACGGCGCCATTGTGCGGCCTTGAGGATATGTTGATCTTTAAAACTCCCCTGGCGTGGCTCGTGATCACGGTCATTCAAGCAAGCGCGGTTTCTTTTCCCACCGTGGAGGAAACGCTCGCGGCGCAACGCGACCTCTGGGGTGAACTGGCGCTGCAGCAACCCAATGGTCCGAGCTACGAATTTTTTGAGAAAGCACTCCCGCCGCTGCGTTACGTCGCCGCGGACTTTCGGCATTATGCCATTCCGCTGGCCGCGCCGCGTGAGCCGCAAAAAGGCCGCTTGATCAGCAATGGCAGCGGCATCAATCTCCACGGGGACGCGACCGGCGCGAATTGGAAACGCTACGCCTGTCCCGTGGGGTTCCGGGTCGGCGCAACGAACGAAACCTTCGGCGCAGACGTGCGCCGTCTCGAGGGGCCGCGATACGCCGACGGGTACTTGCCGATCGTGCGCCTCGGCTATCGAGCGGGCGATGCCACCTATTCACAGGAGGCGTTTGCCGGCGTGGACTCCCCTTACAAGGAATGCGGGACGATTTTCGCGAAGCTGTCGCAAGGCGTGATCGCGCAGCTTGGCGCGACCAATGCCGTCCTTCTAAGCGATGGCGTGGTCGGCGACGGTCAAGGCCGGGCGCTGGCGTGGTTCGACGCCAACTGGCGCTGGGACGCCGCCAAAAAGGAGCTTTGCGCCGGCGGCGACGCCGTGTTGGCTGTGTTCGCGAAAGCGATGGCGCCGCCGCCGAAGGAAGCGTTGACCGCGAAGTTCTACGAGTTGCAACGCCAACGTTGCGCGCGCGTCTGGAACGAAATCATTGAGGGGGGAACGCGAGTCGAGGTTCCCGAACCGGTGGTGAACAACGCCTGGCGCGCGGTGATCTGCGGCTCGTTGATCTGCGCGTCGGGCGACCGCATGAACTACAGCGCCGGCAACGGCTACGAGGGGATGTATGAAGCCGAATGCGGCGACGCCGCGCGCGGATTGCTTCTCTTCGGACGGCAACGCGACGCGGCCGAGTTCATGCCGCCGCTGCTGGAACTCGCCCAAGGCGGACTGGGGTTTCACAATGCGGCCTTCAAACTGCAATTGCTGGCGCACTACTACTGGCTCATGCGCGACGCCGAATGCGTTCGCGCGCAGCGCGCGCGCTGGAAACGCGAGGCCGACTTCATCGTCCAAAGCCGCGAGGCGAACACCGGTCTTTTGCCGCGCGAGAATTACTGTGGCGACATTCACGATCAGGTCTATACCCTCAACTCCAACGCCAACGCCTGGCGCGGCCTGCGCGACCTCGCCGCCGTCCTGCGCGACCTCGGCGAGCCGCAGGAAGCCGAGCGTTACGAAAAGGCGGCCGCCGACTTTCGCCAAGCGATTCTCGCGGCCATCGAAAAAAGCGAGCGGCGCGACGCCCGGCCGCCGTTCGTTCCGATCGCGCTCTTGGGCGAGGAGAAACCCTACGAGACGCTGACGGCTTCGCGGCTGGGCAGCTACTGGTGTCTGATGATTCCCTACGTGCTCGGCTCCGGCGTCTTGGCCAACACCGAGCGCGAGCAATGGATCGCCGACTACCTGCAGCAGCGCGGCGGCCTTTGCATGAACCTGATCCGCTTTCATCAGCACGCGGGCAGCCCCTTCAACGACAACGGCCTCGATGATTACTATTCGCAGCGGTACGTCGAGTGGCTGTTCCAACACGATCAGGTCGAGCGCGCGCTGGCGAGCTTCTACGGAAAGCTCGCGCAAGCCATGACGCGCGAGACCTTCCTCAGCGGCGAGATCACGGGGTTGACCTCGCTGGATGAATTTGGCCGCCCAATGTTCTGGCCGCCGAATACGACGGGCAACGCGTTTTTTCTGACGATGCTGCGCGAAACGCTCGTCCAAGATTGGGATCTTGATGGCGACTGCAAGCCGGAGACGCTGCGGCTGGCCTTCGCCACGCCGCGTCGCTGGCTGCGGGACGGCGCGATCATCAAGGTGGAGCGCGCGCCGAGCGCGTTCGGGGAGATTTCCTTCGACCTGGAATCTCGTCTGAACCGCGGTGAAATTGTTGCGCGCATCGGGACGCTGGCGCGTTTTCCAAAGCGCTTCATGCTTCGGGCGCGCGTGCCGGCAGAGTGGCGGGTGGTTTCGGCGCAGATGGGAGACGCCAAACTGCTTGCAGACGAAAACGGTTCCGTGGAAATCCCATGCGCGCCGACCGGCGGTTTTCAAGGCGGAACGATCCGTTTTCGGGTGGAACGGAAATCATGAAGCGCATTTTTCTCTGTCCATTAATCGAAATGCGCGCCGTTCTTTTGAGCGTCTTGGCGCTAAACACGGCCGCGAAGTTGATGGCGCTCGATTCCTCCGATCTCCTGTTTCATCTGTCTTTCGAGGACGGCGTGAACCCGGAGTTCGCGCGCGGCAGCGGCGCGGTGGCGACGATGCCGCGCGATCTGGACCGGCGTCTGGTGGAAGGGCTGTTCGGCAAGGGGTATCTCTGGGGAGGCAAGGAGAGCACGATCCGGTATTTCACGGGAGGGACGGGCGGGCGGAACTGTTGGGAAATGTACGGGGCGAACGGCAATCTCTTCGGCGATGCCGGCACGCTCTCCTTCTGGTTCAAACCGCTTCCCAACACCCACAACATGGCGCGCGCTTTTTTCCGGTGCGACGACCAATGCCTGATCCAGGTGGCGCGCGGCCAGTATATGGCGTATGCCTTCAACTACAAGTCCAAGGGCGGCGGCCTTTACGATCAAGTGATGCCGCCGAACGAGTGGCATCACATCGCGATCACCTGGCGCAAGGATGAATTGCGCGGCTTTCTGGACGGCGCGCAGCCGGTTGTGGTCCTGGAGACGGGGGTGCTGGGAAAAACCCCGGAGCGTTTCTCGGTTGCGACCGAGGGGATGAGCTGGCTGGATTTTCAAAAGAAGGAATTCGAGGACGACACGGTGCTGGATGAGCTGCAGATTTTTCGACGTCCTTTGACGGACGAGGAGGTGCGCAGCTTGTACGAACGCGGGCACGTCACCGTAAGCCACATCGTGGGCGTGAACGCTTCCGTGGTCCGCGCGCCCGAACGCGATTACGCGGCGCACCAGTTGACGGCGCCGCTGACGGCCGCGCCCGTCAAGGCGGACGGCGACTTGAGTGATTGGAAGGGCATTCCCGGCCACGGCGGTTTCATCGAACGGCGGCTGGGAGTGCTGGACGATGATCCGGGGCGAGTGTACGCGGCCTGCGACGCCCGGAACCTTTACCTGGCGTTTTTCTGCGAGGTGGATGCTTCCATCCAGAAGGACCCGACGCATGTCTGGTACCCGACGGGCGAGTTTCGGGCGGAAGCCACGGAGCGGGATGGCGAGGTCGCGGGAGACGACTATGTGGAGTTTGCGATCAAAAGCAAAGATGGGCATGAATATCGTTTCGCGCTGAATCCGCGCAACGCGCTGGCGGACAGCCGCGACGGCAATAAGACGTGGAACAGCAACGCGCAGTGGAAGAGCCGATCGGATTTCAAAGATTGGACGGCGGAACTGATCGTGCCGCTCGCGGACCTGGGAGCGGCGGTCGGAGACACGGTGGATTTCAACGTCACGCGTTCCTGGAAGTTGTTCAAGTCCTCGCAGAACACGCTGTGCGCCGATGCGCGCGGACAACCCGCGTTCGGCAAGCTCGCGTTAGGCGGCGCGGTGGCGGCGGCGGTCGAGAACCTGGGGCAGCCATGGCGCGGCACGATTGAAGCGCGAGGAAGTCTCGTCGGTCCCGCCGGCGAGTACACCGTCCGGTTGCGTGGGAAAGGCCACGGCCAGGCGTTTACCAATGAGGCCAAGGTGGTTGTGATCGCCGATTCCGGACGATGGGAAGGGCTTTACGCGCCGCCGCACCGGCTGGCCAAGCCCGGCGATCTGGCGGCGATTCTGGAGGTGCTCGACCCGGCGGGCAAGTCGGTTTTGGCTCGCACCATTCCGTTTGTCTATCCGGCGGGGTCCGCAGTGGAACTCTGGAACTATCCCGGCTGGGGAAAACTGGACGTGATGGTAACGCCGTTGGGCGGCAGCTACACGAACCTGAGCGCCACGGTGTCGCTCGATCAGGGAAACAAAACCGTTTTATCCGCTGCGATGGCCGGCTTTACCAATCCGGTCCAGACCGTGCGATTCGAGACCGGGAATTTGCCGATGGGGGCTTACACGGTGGTGTCCCGGATATTTCAACACAAGGAACTGGTGACGGAAGACCGTCAGCCCTACGAGAAGAAGCCGTTGCCGCCGTGGTATCACTGTCGCACGGGTGTGATCGAGCAACCGCCCATTCCCTGGACGGACGTGCAGGTTCACGCGCCCCGTTGGTGGTCGCGTCTCCTTGGGCGGGAACGGAAAATCACGATTGAATGCTTGCTGAAGACCGTCCGTTTCCAAAACACGCTTTTCCCCGCTGAAATCATGTCGAATGGGCAATCGCTCCTCAGTCGCCCCATCGGTTTGCGGGTTCGGCGCAACGGCCGGGACCAATGGCTCACGACCGGCGATGTCAAGATCACTTCCCGGAACCGCCGGCAGGCGTGTTGGGAAGCGACGGGATCGGACGACGGGATGCGCGTGACGGTCCGGGGACGGGTTGAGTTTGACGGATTCATGTGGATGGACATCGAACTGGCCGGTGGCAAAGTGGATCGGGTGGCCCTGGAGATTCCGCTCCGGAAGGAATGCGCCACGCTCACGACTTTGAGCGGGCCATTCGTTGGCGACAAGCCGCGCGATCTCCCGACGCAATATGGCGGTTACTGGTTCGGAAATGAGAAAGCGGGGCTGCAGTATGGATGGGAGGATAACCGCGACTGGACGCTGGCCGGTGAATCCGGAAAAATGACGCCGGCAAACGGCGAGGCGGTGCTCTCCATGCCGTTCATTCAAAAGACCGTGGACTTGAGTCGGCCGCGGACGATCTCGTTGGGGTGGTCCCTCACGCCTTCCAAGCCTTTGCGCCGGGACCTTCGGCATATCCAGTTGGAACGCGGCGGGGTGACCTACACCTATGCGGACTATGCCGGCCGAACGCCCAATTATCCCCAGCCGTTTGAATCCCCGGAATGGTATCAAAAGGTCCGGGCCGCTTTGCAACGGGCGAAGGATCCCCTATCACTTTTTTACGCCTTCGGCCCTTTCATCTGGAACGGCGCGCCCGAATATGCTGAGTGGTACCGTGAATGGTCGTTCACGCCGGATGCGGTCAAGCCCGATCCCGACAGCAAATGGCTGGGGCCGGCGTGCCACCATTCTTCGGGCAGCGACCTGCTGATCTGGCGGCTGGACAATTACGTCAAACAATACCCGCAGCGCGGCATCTACTTCGACTGCATGGGCGGCGGAAATTGCAAGAACGAAGCGCACGGGTGCGGCTACGTGGACGAGACCGGAGTCCGAAAGCCGATCAATCCGCTGCTGGCGGCGCGCCGGCATTACGAACGGATTTACAACGTGATGAAAGCCGCCGATCCCGTGTACGGTTGGGTGCGGTTTCACGATTGGATTCCTAACATGCCGTCGGCGTCGTTCTGCGACGACAACTGGATCGGCGAAGGAATGATCGGGGCGATCGCGGGATCGCCCGGCAAGAACTATCACACCGTGGTGGATATCCCGACCGCGCGCCTGCTGTTTGCCAACGAGCACTGGGGGCATCTGACCAGTTGGTTGACGGAAATGGGCAAGTACGGGCGCATGACGCGAGCGCCCCGCGCCGACGGGGACGGCGATCCGGGCGAATGGGCGTTTCCGCCCGCGGACTTGGCGGACCACGAGCACGTTGCCGGTCTCGCGTTGTTGCACGATATCTGGCAGGTGGGCGGAAATTCGCTGGAATTGCCGTGGATGTGGGTCGCGGAGATCGAGCGATTGATGCGGTGGGACGAACCGGTGCGGTTCGTTGGTTATTGGGAATTGGACGACCGACTGGAGATGGCGGGACGGATGCCGGAGAAGGTCGAGTGTTCCCTGTATTACCGGCCCGCGGGTCTGGCGCCGCCGAATACGGAAGCGGTGGATTTCACCAAGGATCCGGAAAGCTGGCGTCGCTTTGTAGTCGCGCCGAAAGTAAAGGCACAGCTCCGTTCCGCGGGCGGCGCCACGACCGGGTGGCTGATCCTGGCGCCGATGAATAATACCGACGAGGACGTCACCGTGACGTTGCGGCCGAACCTGTCCAAGCTCGGACTCAAGGCGCCGGCCAACGGCCGCTGGCGCGATCTTTACCGCGCCTTTGATTATTCGTGGAAGGGACCCGAAACCTGGCGGGTGAGCGGAACCGATCCCTCCGCGCCAATCTATCCCTTCAAAGGGCGGGAGGATATTTTCCCGATCCAGGACGGCGCGGCAACCGTAAAGATCCCCAGGCGCAATTTTCGGATGCTCTTGTTGGAAGAGAAATGAAGCCGCCGCGGCGAAAGGCGCGGACCTTTCCGAGCAGGACATGTTCGCCTACGCGTTCCGATGCTGGAACGCGCTCACCGATCATCCCGCCACGGGCGAGTTCTGGGCCGCGGGCTATCGCTGCGCAGGCGGGTTTGCGAAACACAACGTTAAAAGCCTCTGAGATGCAGATGCGCTTCCGCGAAGAGGCATGAAACTGGCAGAACAACTGTTCGACGGCGTGTACTTGTTGCAGGGTGTCAGCATCGAGTTGATGCCGGAACTGGGCGCAAAGCTTGGCGCGTGGCCGCGCTCCGTGGATTCGCAGCTTCGCTTCGCGTTCGGCGGCCACTTGCGCGATCTGACGAACCAAGAATTGATTCGCGAGCGCAACCAGACTAGACCGTTTCGTTACACGATCCTGCCATCCTCAATGCCCAATGAAGATAGAAAAAAATCGAGTTGAGATGATAATAATTGAACTGACCCGCTTTCGGGTCCCCGCCGCTGAATCACAGGGCGCACGGGTTCGGGCACCCGCTCGTTGAATTCATCGGGAGGCATCTTCGTGATGTATTCATCGAGCGGAGCCAGGAAGCCCTGTTGGATGTAGGTTTCCGATTGACGGAAGTTGACGTAAATGATGTCGGGCGAAATGCCGCCCGCAATAGCCAATAGCGGGCCGGTATCCCCGGTATGTCCTTCGACCAACAATTGCGTGGAGCGTTCCAAATGAATCTCAGGGTGTTTCGCCTGAAACGCCTCTACTGCTTCCGCAAACCCGCGCCAGCCCCCCGACGACGTGCTTAAGTCGTACAGGTGAAACACTTTGACGGTAACCGGCTCTGCACCGCTCGCGGTAAGCGCCGTCAACAGCATGCACAACGCAAGCAAAATCGCGTCGAACAAAGGGACACGACTGCTTCTTGGCTGCCACGCGGCGAAGTGGGATATCACTTGCTCCATTCGTAATGTTTGTGGGTATATCGATTCAAGGCGGCATGATCGATCTCCACACCAAGGCCTGGGCCGGTCGGCAACAGGATCCATCCATCCTTGATTTCGAAATCCTTTGTCAACAGGTGGCACTCTCTTGACCAGGGGCCGATTTGGTCGCCGGGCAACTGACAGTTTGGAGCGCTGGCGCAAAGGTGCAGTTGAGCGGCGGTGTAGATGCCGAGATCGTTGCCGCTGCCGTGCCAGACCGGGAGATTCGCTTGGGCTGCCACGGCTGCTTGCAAGCGCCAATTGAACAAGCCTTGCGTATGGCTGTCGAGGTTGATCCCGCCCGCCGCGCCGGACTGCAAAACACTCCACAAAGATTCCGGCGGATCGATGTGAACCACCATGCGGGCATTGATGCGGCGGCGCAATTCGGCAAATTGCTCCAGGTGGAACCTCGGAAACGGATCCTCCAAAATTGCCATATTACCGACCTGGTCCATTCTGCGAATCACGGACCAAGCATCATCTAAGTTGTAAAAACGGCCATTCGGATCGACGGTGACTTTCCACTCTGGCCCAGCTACGTCCCGGATTGCTTCCAATCGTTCGACGTTGGGGTCCTCCAGCGTGGTCTTCAGTTTCACGCCGCGGAAACCCAATTGCTGGGCGCGGCGGACACAGTTTTGGGCTTGATGGGGCGTCACACGTCCCATCCAATAATCGGTAAGGATTCGGTCGCGCCATGCTCCACCGAAGAGTTGATTCAACGGCACACCCGCTCGCTTCGTCTTCAGGTCGCTCAAGGCCATTTCCACCAGAGTTTGCAGGGGATGACGGAGGCGATGCTGAAGATAGGCCAGATTGGGTGTGAAGGGAGAGGGGGCCAAAGGCCGCTGCCAATACTGACTTCCCGTTGGCCAGAGATCGAGAAAGGAAAGTCGAAAATCGCTGATGGCTTTCCCGACCAATCCTGACAAGGTGTCTTCCCGTAATTGTTGGGCGCCGCCGAACATGGATTCTCCCCATCCTTCAAAGCCCTCGCTATCCCGAATACAGAGAATCAGCCGATCGTTACCCTCGGCGTGCTCTCCAAACTCTGGACTGACCGCCCATTCCTGCAACAAGGGAACGCGCACCAGCCAGGCTTCGATTTGAACGATGATGGACATGGTCAGGAATGCCGAATGCCGAATGCCGAATGCCGAATGTTTTTGATGGTGCTCATATAATGGATTCTCTCAAACATGCTTGTGCCCGAAGATTTTCGTGTAGTTTTGACCCGCCATCTGGCCGCCATCCGCCACGATGCCTTGGCCGGTGATGAAGCCGGCTTGGTCGGAGGCAAGAAAGAAGATGACGTGGGCCATTTCTTCGGCGGTTCCGAAACGATTGAGCGGAATCAGCCGGTGGTAATTCTTCATAAAGCGACGATCCGAAAGAAGCTTTTTGTGAATTGGAGTGGCGATGAAGCCCGGCAGGATGGCGTTCACGCGAATGCCAAACCCGCCCAACTCGACTGCCAAGGTGCGCGTCAACGCCATCAGCCCTGCCTTGGCGGCATCGTAGGTGGCGGCCCGTGGACTGCTGGAAAGCGCGTTGCGAGAGGACACGTTGACGATGGCCGCGCACTTGACTGTTTTCATGGCGGGAACGAAGCCACGAATCAACGCCGCGGCGGCGAGAAGATTTACGTTCAAGGACTTCGCCCACTGCTCATCGGTGGTCTCCGTGATGTCCGCGTAAAGACAGATCCCCGCGTTGTTCACGAGCGCGCGCGGCGGGCCAAGTTCGGCGACGATTTGATGCGCCAGCGGTGTGAGTGTCGGCACGTCGTTCAGATCCGTCACGTAGGGAGAAATCTGCGGCCCGAATCGGGAACGTTTCAAGGTTTGAAGGCCATCGTGGTTTCGATCCAGCGCAGCCACTCGGAAACCCGCTCGGGCAAACTGCAACACCGTGGCTCGGCCGATGCCGCTGGCCGCGCCAGTAACAACGGAAAGTAAAGTGCCGCGCATTGGTTTCATAAATTCTTCTCCCGACAGAGGGCGCAGGCGGGTTGACCCCAGATCAGTTTCCAATCCAGAGGCTTCAACCGTAGCGTGAGGGCGGCCCTATGGATGTTAACCGTCTCCGCCGTCAAAGCGTCGCGGGCGGAAAACGCATTACGGAATCCAAGTTTTTCCAGGTTGAACTTCACGGCCACATTTGCCGGCTTTTTCCCCAAATTGGATACCACGGCCAACAGACCATTCTTAGGATGCCGATACAGACTCGCGTAAGCGCCAGCGGGTCGAACCGTAACGTACGCGGCGTTGCGCCAGTACGGAAGCCACTCGGCCTCTTTGCGGCCGAATTCATCCATCACTTTCCAAATCAGAGACACCACTTCGAGGTCGGGTTTCAAAAAGGACGGGCGCACCGGCACATCGTGCAGCAAACAGAAAGCCCAAGCCTGTCGGTAAGTGAACGGCCGTCCGTAACACAAAAATTCAGCGGGAACGCCCCACGGATGTCCCATGAACTCGGTTCGGAAAGCGTCCAGCGGCAGAACCGAGTTTGCATCAACGGTCTTGGCTGAAAAAGCGAATTGTTCGCCGTCCCAGTAGCCGGTGGCCCAGCCAAGGGTGGGGATGGTCATGCAGGCGGAGTTGTGGACGTTGATCTGGCCGTCCGGTTTGCGGGATCGGACGACGTTATAGATGCGACGCATGGCGCTGCGCCCGGCGAAAATAGGATAGGTGGGCGCAGTACTGCCATCGGGCCGCGGGACGCCGCAGCCATGAAGGGAATTCGTGCAGCCCAACGGATTGGCCGTTCCATCCAGATAAACGCCATCCACCCCAAATTCATCCATGGCGCGGGCGATCCCGGTGGGCACAAAATCTTGCCACACGCTGTTGAGACACACCCGCCAGGCCGATTGATCGGGTTGTGGCCAGTAATGGAAAACTGGATAACCGCCCTTGGGAATCACGAGACATTCCTTGCCGAAGTCGCGCCATTCCGGCGCGCGATCCGAGATCAGGAAACCAAAATACAAAAGCACCTTCAGCCCACGGGTTTGGCACGCCCGAACCAGCTTCTTTAGCAGCTTGCCGTGCGTGGTCGCCACGTGGGCTTCGATGTCGGTCCAGTGCTCGAAGATGACGACCGTGCGGATTCCTGCGGCGACTAATTGATCGAGTTCGGAGCGCGGAACGTCCAGGGCGGATTGGTCGCGCTTTGCTTTCCGATCCACGGCGAGACAAAAGGCGCGAAAGTCCCAAGCATCTTTTTCGACGGGCTTGACGGGTGTCGCTTGAAAACCAAACGTGTATCGCAGGTTGGCAACCGTCGGTGTGGTCGAATCAGTCCCAAAGCCCGTTAACGCATCAAAGATTCTGTTATCCGACGGAAAAAGATTGATCGGCGTGGAAACCAAGCGCAGGCGCAACCGCACGATGTCGCCTTTGCGCGTGATCTCGATGCTGCGGTCGGGCGCTTGGCCGAACCAGTTCTCATTCGATTCGCAGAACCAGGCCAGGCCGCGCTCCTCATCGCCGAGCCAGAGGAAAGGTCGAAAGGACATCTTTACGCCGTTTGCGGGAAGTTGCCTGGCATTTTCAGAGTTCGGCCATTGCCCTGGAAATTGAAAAAGATATTTGGCGTGCTGACCCCGTATGGGAATGTCGAGCGCGAGCGCATCGATTCGAACCGTCTTCCTGGTTGAAAGCAGCCAGTCCACTCGAATCATGCCATCGAATTCGATCTGGCTCCGCGCCTGCCAAGAAAGGTCTCCGCCCGAGAGGTTCTGGTTCAGGACGACCCGATCGTTTTCTTCTTGGACACGCGGCGGTGAACTTTTCCAAGAAATATTGCGACCGTTTACTTTGGCGATAAGCTTCACGGGAGCGGCGAGAAGCGACTGGCCCGCGGAATGGATGCGTGCCAGCAGAGAATCGGCGATCTCATACGTCCTTCCCCAGCACTCAACGGCCAGACCATCGGCGATCTTCCTGGTTTTCAAGGGCGCCCAAGGCGCAGGCGCTTTACGGCTCACCCCCTCGCCGGACCCCAACCACCAGGTCGGAGGCGGGGCTTTATCCTGCAGAATCTCGGTCGGGAATTTCTCTCCATGGCGGTCGGTCAACACTGCGCGAAGCAGGCACGCGCCCGATGGGATGCCCGCGAGCGGCAAAACCACATCTTGTTTGGCGCCCGGCCGGAGCGAGCGGATTCTTCGGCGCAACTGAACTTTTTCAGAAGGGTATCGGAAGAGCTGAAGTTCAACGGAAGCACCCTGGCCAAGGTGAGCTTCGCCTGCCGGCGCCACCGTTGCCACCAGGTTGCGTTTCTCGAACCGGGTGTAAACGCGAAGCGGAATTTTGCGAGGCGAGATCCGGTGGTTCGATGTTTTCATTGCACCAATACGCCGGCAAGCGGCTAGTTGCCGCTGACATGCTTTTCGATTTCCTCTTGGGACAACACGCGGTTATAAATGGCGAACTCATCCAGGCTGCCTTCAAACGGGTACTCGAAGGTGGCCTCGCGCGATCCCGGGGCAGTCATTTTGATGGCGCCCAGTACGACCAAATCTCCAGCGATCGCCTTGGCTTTCTCGTTCTTCGCCGAGCCTTTCTTGACCCCGTCGTAGTAAATGATCGCCTCCCCGCTTTCCAAGTCCCAGGTGATGGCGAGGTGCGTCCATTCATTCATGGGGGCGGCCTCGTCGGATTGAACGGCGGGCAACCATTTTCCAGTGTAGTTTGACATCAGCATGTATTGACCCTTGCCGCTCGGATCAGAAAGGCCCAGTCCATCATAATTCTGGTAAAACAGGTATTGGTTGATTCCAGAACGCTCGCGGTACACCCACATTTCAATCGTGAGCGCCTTGATGTCGTTCAAGCCTGCCAGCGGGCCGCAGTCCACGTAGCTATCCTTGCCGTTAAACTTCAGCGCCGAACCGGGTTTGCCCTTCGTCCAGGTAGCGCCCTCAATGGCGCCATTGTTGCCCTTGCCACTCTTGTCCGCCGTCACCGCCCCGGAATTTTCGTCGAAACGATAAAAGACGATCAACCCTTTGGAACTGTGATCCTCGGCCAACCCAGTTTCCAGTTGCAAACCGGCCCAGATCATTGCCGCCAGAATCGTTTTCACGATCAAGTTCTTTGCCATTGTTTTTCCTTCTTTGTTCGTGACTATTCAGGTCATTCCCGCGAAAGCGGCCCCCAGTCCGGACTGGGGGCAGTTGCGCCGGATCCACCTCTGCGCGAGCGCTGGATGAGTCTTCGACCGCATGCACCCGCTTTCGCGGGAATGACGGAGAGCGGAGGGATGATCTGAATAGTTACCTTTGTTCCTAATTTAAGAGTTCCTTCAGATGGACGGGACCGCCTCTTTTTTGCGCCAGCCGGCCTGCTTCAACAATCGCGATCTTTTCCAAAAGCGATTCATAGGGCACCGTGGGCTTTCCCGTGAGGACCATTTGTTTGAACAGCCTGACGATCACTTCTCCGCCGGCGAGAAACTCCGGATCGCCCATCGGCGGCGAGTGAATCGCGCCGCGCTTGCTGAAAGCGGAAGCATAAAACCAGCATTCATCGGGGAAAATGTCGCTGGAAGTGTTGATCACCAAGCCTTCTTGTCCCGTTCGGTAATGCATGTGCAGAAACGTCGGCGCCACGAATCGCTTCCCATATTTCCATTTCACGTAGGAGCGATTGTTCTCCGGCGTCGCATTGGGCGCCAGTTCGCTTTCCCCCATTGCTTGCACCCACTCCACGCCGTCGCCCAACAACCCTCGCGCCAAACCAATGCCGTGGATGATGCCGGCCAGTCCGTAACCGCTCAAGCCTTTCGCCACGACCAGACCGACGGGAGCAATCTCCTCGAACCGCGCTCGAAACCGTTTCACGACGGGGAGATGCTCCAACAGGGAGGCCGACATCACACTGGTCCGATGTTTCTTCGCCAGATTCAGGAGGATTCGCGCGTCTTGGAGGTTATTCGCAAACGGTTTGTCCACATAGGTGGGAATCCCGCGTTCCAGAAATGGGCGGGCTAACTGGACATGGTCGGCGCCGTCTCCACCGCAGTCCGCAATGAAAGCCGCATCAATGTCCTTGGCCATCTCTTTGAGGGATGTGCAGACTTGTGCCGTGCCGAGAAATGTTTTCGCAAAATTGGCCGCCCGCACCGGGTCTGCATCCCAGACTTTCACCAACTCGAATCCAGAGACCGGCTGGACGCGCAATTGATCGGCGTGAGCGATCTTGCTGAAGTAGTGATGCACCTCGTGGTCGTGCTTTTCCAGCAGCAACGGGTCGCACGGCGCAAGAAATGGCCCGTACCAGTAGCCGTGGGTGTCGCAACGGATCAATCCCAACCGGATATTTTTTCCTGCACGATCGGTTTTCTTCATAAGATGCTTTCCTTTTCCGTATGCTCCGTTATGGGCGCGCTTGGAGCGATGTTTACCGCGGCGGACTTTCATCGATGCCGTCGGCAGTGAAAGCGTTGGCGCCATCTGAAGAACCGTGCTTTCCCATCAGATCAGTCTTCGCAAGAGATTGGACGTGGCCGTCTCCAAAAAGGAAATTTCCTTTGCGCGCATGTCTCAGATGGGCCGGCCGCCCCACAAGATCAGCGTAAAAAACATAACTCTGCATTTGATCTCTTGAATCCCCAATCCAATACATAATGCTGTCGCCCATGAGCAAGAACTCGGAGAGCGTTCCCCAGTCGAGCTGCGGGTTTGTGCCGCTCCAATATACTCCGTTGTTCTTAACTGTCGCCGTGCCGATACTGAAACCGTTATAGAAGTGGTACCGCATTCCATAAATCATTTGTTGTCGTATCGTGGTGTCTGGGTCTGCCGAATACGTTCGAGGTTTATGAGATGGACAGATGAGGACCGTTGGAGCGCCAGCCGTCGGCAGTGTCACATAGTTGTTGGCCGCCAGAATGGTGCCCCAGGTTCTGTTCGGAGGGTCGTCGAAAGCATTCATGGTCCAACCGTTGTTATCGCTGGCGTACAAGGTTAGTCCCATCCCAATCTGTTTGAGGTTGTTCATGCAGACGATGGCCCTGGCGGATTCCTTCGCCCTCTTGAGCGCGGGCAACAACATCGCGGCCAGAATGGAGATGATGGCAATGACAACGAGCATCTCTATCAAGGTAAATGCATGGAGGGATGGAATGATGGAATGATGGAGTGGGGGGGGACGATGGTGGCGCTGTCCTTCAGTCCTTCTCATCATTCCAGCGTTCCAATTCTCCATTGTTCCATGCGTTTGCATCGTAAATCGTGAACCGTTCATGGTGGAATACCGATAACTGGTCACCGATCACTGATCATTGATACGGAGCAGAACATTTTCCTCCGCTCGGGTAGTTGCCCCGCCTACAAAGGGCATCGGAAGAAACTTTCCCGGAAGCGAAACCGCGCCCTTAGGGCCGGATTCGATCCGTTGGCAAAGCATCTTCACCAGTTCCTCGCCC
Organism: Verrucomicrobiota bacterium; assembly: GCA_016198745.1. Taxonomy (GTDB): domain Bacteria; phylum Verrucomicrobiota; class Verrucomicrobiia; order JABWAM01; family JABWAM01; genus JACQHZ01. Next base: position 4,067 of record JACQHZ010000490.1, on the reverse strand, counting down.
ATCTTCTCCAGCGGCTGGTAGGTCGCAGTCAAACCGGGGCAAACGAGGTTGGCCAAATCAATCCCGCTTCCCCCCACCACGCTGACGTCGCGAGGCGCGTCTAAACCCGCTTCGCGCAACGCTTGTACCGCTCCAACCGCCAGAGGATCTCCGTGGCAATAAACCGCATCGGGAATCAAGTCTGTGCCCTCCAGCACTCCTCCCATGGCGTTATAGCCATCCTCTGGCTTGCTGTCATACTGCTCTGGGTTGGTGACGGAAACGACGTGGCATGAAATGCCATCGCCCAGCGTCAGGCCAAGGCCGTTGACCAATCCCGCCAGACGCAACCGCGAGGAAACCGATCTTTCCGCAGGCCAGCCCAGCATCAGCAAAACCCGACGCCGCCCCGTCTGTTTCCATGCCTTACCCAGTTGGTAGCTGGCGCCGTAAAAATCGGGCGAAATGAAATTGCTGGTGGCGAGTTCCGAAGGCGGGTTCAGATTCACCACCGGTTTATTGGCCGCCTCGAAGGCCAGCCGAATTTCCTCGCTGTTAGCCCCATACGGGAACTGAATCAACCCCTTCACCTCGGAAAGCTCGTTCAACAGCTTCTGTTGCAACGTCGCCAGGTTGCCGCCTTCTTGCCGCGGCAACGGCAGCAGGGTGATTGCCTTGGCCGAACTCATCGCGGCGTTCAGCATGCCCCCATAAATCCGATATCCCCAAACCTCGGTCGGAGAACTCGCGGGTTGCCAGAAACCCAATGCAATCGCAACTTGGCTTCGCGCTTTCGAAGGCGCCGAAACCAAAAAGGTGCCATTGCCGACTTCAGACCGAATGCGACCCTCCTTGGCGAGTTTTCGGAAGACGTTGTGAACCGTCGGCACGCTCAACTGAAGATCCGCAGCGATCTGGCGCGTGGTGGGAAGACGACTGCCAATTTTCAGATTGGGACGATCCAATTCCGCAAGCAAGTATTCCATGGCGCGTTCACTGGGGCGCAAATGAGCTCTTCGATGTTTCCCGTTTCCAGGCACAGCGCGCACGGAAGCAAGAGCGGATGGAGGGGTCGCCATGACCAAACGATGACAGACCTAGAAATAATTGCAAGACATTTTTTTAACATTATTAGACATTTTTTCCTTGCAAGTTTTTATGGTTTTCTACTTATTAGGAAACATGAAAACGGTAAAATCCGAACATCCGTTTCGCGGCTTTCTTTTTTGGGCGATGGTTGTGTTCATCTCGACGGGTGTCCGCCCAATCGTCGCCGCGGACCAGACCAACCAGACCATCGTGATCGGCTTTGAGGAGAAGGAGGGGTTTCCCGCGAAAGGAGGTGATTTCACCGGTTCAAGCACGGATGAAGGCGCGGTGTCCGCCTGGCGCAACAAATCAAAGGTTCCCAACCGATGGTTTACCGATGGCGGCCCACGGGGAGTTAAATATCCCGAGGCGCCATCTCCAATCAGCGGCAAACAGATTGGTGGTTTCGGTGGGGGCGGCTCCGGCCTCACCAGTGGCGCGATGGAGTTGGACAAGAAAGCGACTCTCGCTCTGACCAGTTTCTACTGGGCTTATCGAGGCAATGGCGACTCCAGGCCGGGCGGAAACGCCTGTTTGGAACTCGAGTATTTCAATCTGAGCGAGAAGTCACTCGGAAAACAGAAATTCCAAGGCGGCCTCAACCCGGACTGGACTCCCAAATTGGACCGGGCGGAAGTTGCTTCGGAGTTTCAGGCGGTCCCGCTTTCCAAGGTAATCTTTCGCGGTGTGCCACCGGACCCGGCGGCCGGACAGGGAACATTTTTCTTGGACGACCTAACCCTCGCAAAAAGGAAACCCAAGCCCATGCTCGCTCTGATCAAAGACGGCCAACCGAGCTGCACGATCGTAATTCCAAAGGAAAAAGGAGTATGGACGCCCAAAGCGGCCCAATGGCTGAAAGAATACATTTTCAAGGCCACGGGCGTGGATCTGAATATCTTCTCAGAGGATCAAGCTCCTTCGGGCACTCTAATCTCAGTAGGACACACCCAGATTGCCGAACAAGCTGGAATCAGTATAGCTGATCTGAAATGGGATGGCTGCAGGTTAATAGTGCGCGGGGATGTCCTTTACCTGATCGGCCGGGACAGTCCAAAGGAAAACAAGGAGGCGCCGCTGCGGATCGCGAAAGGCACGGCGCGGGCGGTCGTCACATTCCTGGAGGACATCTGCGGCGTGCGCTGGTTTCTTCCTGGCCCAGAGGGTGAGCTTGTGCCGAAAGTCACTGATATCAGCGTGCCGGAAGATTTGGCCAAAACCGTGATTCCCGATTTCGCGATTTCGGACGGGCGGTCTCCCTATGACGAAAAAGCCGGCTCAACCATTCGTGATGTTGGCTTTCTCGCGGAGGGCGGTGGCACGCCTGCATCGATCGCCAATAACTATCGCGTCGGCATACCCGCCAATACGGGCGGCCAGAATTTCCCCGTGTTTGTTCCCGCTGGAAAGCACTTCAAGGACCATCCCGAATACTTCGCTCTCATCCAGGGCAAGCGAACGGGAGAAGGCAACCACCTTTGCACCAGCCATCCGGAGGTCCGAAAGATTATTCTGCAAGAGATCAGGAACCGATTCGACCAGGGATATGAGTACGTATCCCTCGGCCAAGAAGATGGGTACGTCCGTTGTGAATGCGCCGAATGCGAGAAGTCGGACAACTACCGTGGGCCAAGAGGCGACTGGGAAAAATTCATGATGGATCCGGAAGGACTCGTCAAAACTCCCTGCGAGCGATTGTTTCTGCTGTACAAGTGGGTCGCGGATGAACTGAAAAAGTCGCACCCGGACAAGAAGCTGGCGATCATGGCCTACGCGCCGACCTGCTGGCCGTCGAAGAAGATCGAGAGATGGCCGGACAACGTCGTTGTGGAAATTAATCATCCTGAAACGGAAGTCATTGCCGCGTGGAAGGATAAAGTCTCGGCGATGGGGGTGGTGATGGTGCACTGGTTCAACATTACGCTTCCGATGGGCATGCTCGTGCATCACACCCCCAAGGAGGCGGCCGAACATATTCGTTACCTGCATGACAACAAGTTCATTGGGTTCTATCAGTTCGAAGAGACGAACTGGGGTCTGCAGGGACCGGTTTTCCATGCCGTTGGCAAGCTGATGGGGAATGTCAATGCCGACCCCAATGCATTGGTCGAGGAATACTGCCGCGGTGTTTACGGGAATGCGGCGGACCCGATGCTGCAATTCTTCAACCTGCTCCATACCCGCCACGAAGGTTTGTTGACCTATGACCAAAAGTTGGGTCCCATCCGTCACCCCCGATCAATGAGCCCGACTGATTTGACGCTTTTATATTATCCGCCGAGTCATCTCAATCAGCTCGAACAACTCCTCCGGAAAGCCGAGCGCGAAGCCGACACCGATCGAGCGCGCGGCTGGCTTCGGCTGACGAGAGATCACTTTGATTACATCAAGCTTATTACTTTCATGCTCATTTCCTACCGCGCGTACGAAACCGATCCAACCCATGAGAACTGGCTTGCGGTCCGGAAAAAGGTGGAAGCCTTCGAAAAATATAGGATGAAAATCATCAGCTACGATGTTCCCTATGTGGAACGTTGGTTCCCCGGCCACGATCACTTCTGCAACTATCTGACCGCAAATGCCCAGCACGAAAGGAATATCTACTATGTTCCGTGGCAATTGCGGAAACCAGAGGTGCTGAAAAAGGGCGTCAAAGGCGCCGCCGTCGGCTACGGCGGAACATTTGGCTACAACTACATCAAGGAGCCGCTGACCCTCGATTTCAGCAAACCACCGAAGTTGGACCAGTCAGGGGGCACGAACAACACGGAGAGTTCCAGATTTCATTAAGCAACCGTAAAGATTGGTAATCATTCATGAAACCAGCCTTTGTCCACGGTCAGGCATTGGCCCGTGATTGATGCGCTTTCGGCGAAGGCGGGCGGCAGGGAGAACAAGTGGCTCCGGGCATTCGCCACCTACGATCGTCCGCTGCTGCTCTCAGAAGTCAACCGATTGGTCAACGACGAAGGGCGCATCACGGGCCGCAAACGGATGGC